>QOPF01000003.1 GCA_003331625.1 Gammaproteobacteria bacterium
CTTCAGAAAAAGAATTAAGACTGAAAAGTGCTAAGAAAATTAAATATTTAAACATGTCTTAAATATACTTACCTCTTGCGTGCCATGCAAGTCCTCTCCCAGCTGAGCTATAGCCCCATTAATTTCTTTGTTTACAATCAAAATAAGAATAGGAATTTACACTGATTGTTTTGTCATCCCAAACATTTTTATTTAAAGAAGCCTGAAGATTTTTTTTATTAATCACTAATTTATTTTCAATAGCGAAGGTTTTTTTATTACCTTTAAAATATCTTCCTTCGTAAACTTTTATTTTATTCCTTAACTTATAGGGAATTGCTTCTGCGCCAAAGAAAATAGTTTTTGCCTTTAGGTTAATATCTATGACTTCAGTATTATCTGAAGCCATGTCTTTACCTTCTATTCCAACTAAAGTTACATCGCAATCAAGGATTATATTTTTTGTAAATAGCTGTGAAGAAAAGAAGATACTCATTATTAATATCTTAAGAAGAAATAGAGGTACCAGATTCATAGAGGATTTCAATCTTATCGTCTAGAGAATCAATATCAAGTTTTTTTAATTTTAAAAAATTATTAATAAAGCCAGAATTTTTAGCAGGGTTTGATCCAGTGATGAATAACTTTTTTGCTCCTAATAAATTACAAGAGCTAATTGCATTTTTTAAGGTCATGCTTAGGGTTAAAAATCCAAAAAATTTAACTTCTTCTGCAGTAAGAATAGCTAGATCTGCTTTAATTTTATTTCTTTTAATAATTTTTTTGTTCACTACATGTCCTTCATGAAAGACTTTGTAGTCTTCGTCATTAGAAATGAGCAGGCAATGCGCTGTGGTGTTGTATGGAAAGCCTGCTGGATAAACTAAAACTTTTAAATTTCCAATTAAATTTGTATCAGATGAAAACTCATGGATTTTATTTTTGAAATTCTTTTTTAATAAAATTGATTTAACCTGGTTTGAACACCATATATTGGCATCAGGAAATTCTTTTAAAGTCTTAAAATGAAGGTGGTCTTCAAATGGCGCGGTAATAATAATGTTGGTAACTAAAGAAAGTTCTCTAATCGATAAGTCTGATTTTTTATCTTTTTTTCTTTGTAAAAACCATCCGCTACCTTCTACTAAAGATTGATCGAACCAAGGATCTATCAGCAATGCTTCTCTGCCCTCTCTTATAAACCAAGATTGATAATCATCTGCTTTTTTTACTTCCATTTTTCTGTCAATATAAAAATGTTATTCTAACTTTTTTGGGAGAAAAAATGATTAATGGTTACTGTGATGAAAAATTCTCTTCTGCTAGAGAATTGTTCGAAAAAAACATTGAATCTGGCTTTGAGAGAGGAGCCGCAATCACTGTTGAAATTGAAGGAGAAAAAGTTGTAGATCTATGGGGAGGCATTGATTCAGAAGAAAAAAATACTACTTGGCAAGAAGATACGATTGTTAATGTTTTTTCTACTACTAAAGGTTTTGCGGCAGTGTGTCTTTTACAGTTAATCGAAGAAGGAAAGGTTAATTTAGACGATCCAGTTGCTAAATATTGGCCAGAATTTGCTCAAGAAGGAAAAGAGAATATTCCTGTAAGATATTTATTTTGTCATAAATCGGGTTTGTGTGGCGTAACAAAGCCATTACCTGAGGATGCCTATTACAATTGGGATGTTATGGTTGATGCTTTAGCAGCTCAAAAACCCCAATGGGAACCGGGATCAAGACATGGTTATCATGCTCTGACTTATGGTCACTTAATTGGGGAGATGGTCAGAAGAGTCTCAGGAAAAACAATAGGACAATATTTTAATGAAAAAATTGCAGTTCCTTTAAATCTTGATTTTTGGATTGGCTTGCCAGATGAACAGTTTGGTAGAGTAACTGATATTCAACCTAGTCTTTTTCCTATGTGGACTAGAATTGTTTCTCCAATATTTAAAATCATTCCAAAGAGCCTTTTGAGAGGCGATCTTGCTCTAATAAAGGATTTTGAAGATCCTTCAACCATTGCCGGCTCAGCATTTAATAATCCAAAAATGGAAATAAAAAATCCTTTTTATGCTAATACAAGAGAATGGCGAAAAGCTGAAATACCTGCAGCTAATGGTCATGGTAGTGCGAGAGCAATTGCAAAATTTTACGGGGTATTGGCTAATGGTGGTGAACGGGATGGCGTACATCTATTGAATAAAGAAACAATTGAAATGGCTAGACAAACTGAATCAGAAGGTTCTGATTTAGTTCTGGGAAATCTTCAAACTCGATTTGGTTTAGGTTTTATGCTCGGTTCAAAAGATGTCTCAATGGGTCCTGCTGAAGGTGCTTTTGGGCATGGTGGAGCTGGCGGATCTTTGGGTTTTGGAGATCCAGACAATCATGTTTCAATAGGTTTTGTAATGAATCAAATGCATCCTGGAATAACTGCCTGGGAAACGGCAACCTCATTTATTGAAAAAGTTTATGAGAGTAAGTGAAAATCTATCAAAAAAAGGTATCGGGGTAGAGGTTTCTGATTTTTCTCTTAAAGACCTAACAAAAGAAAATATATCTTTCTTAAGATCGAAATGGACTGAATATGGTCTCATTGTTTTTCCAAATCTTCCTCTGTCGCATGAAGAATTTAAGGAATTTGCTCTTAGTTTTGGTAACTTTGGAGATGATCCATTTATCTCGTCTCTACCGGATCATCCTAATATAGCTGAAATTAAAAGAAGTGCTGATGAGAAAGCTACTCCTTTTGGAGGAACTTGGCATTCTGATTGGTCGTTTATGAAAAATCCCCCTTCTGCTACTTTGCTCCATTCAAAAGTTATACCTCCTGTTGGCGGTAATACCGTATTTGCAAATACTGAAAAATCTTTTGCTGCGCTACCAGAAACCATGAAAAGTAAATTAAGAAAACTCAATGTTATTCATTCGGCTAAAATTCCATATGCAGATGATGGTTTTTATGCTCTTGAAAAAGAAGAACGCTCTATGAAAATCTTGCCTTCTAAGGAGGCAAAGGCTTCTTTCAGTCATCCTATGATAAAAATTCATCCTGAAACTGGAAAAGAATGTTTATTTATTAATCCCGTTTACACCATCAGCATTGAAGATTTTTCGGAAGATGCATCGCAAGAATTATTGTGGGAATTGTATGAACATATGATTCAAGATAATTTTATTTATGAACATGTTTGGAATGAAAATATGCTAATTATGTGGGACAACAGAACTGTAATGCACCAAGCAAATGGAGGTTATGATGGATATGACAGACTCCTTCATAGGATTACTCTAGCTGCCATTTAAATACTAACTACCTTCTTCTAAATATCTTAGATCTTTTGCTGTTAAATGAATGTTTGCAGCTTTTATACAACTATCTAATTCGAAAAAATTTCTCGGCCCTACTAATGGATAGGTCGAAACTTTGTGATTCACTACATAAGATAGAGCTATTTGAATTGGTTCGCAATTTTTATCTTTAGCTAATTTAATAGCCCTATTTCTACGTGCAAGATTTAAGTCATCATGCCAAACTCTTTTTTCTTCTTCATCTGTTGGATTAGCAAAGTGTTCATTTGCTGCAAATTCAACTTTATTAACAAAAAACCCTCTAGCTTGAGAAGACCAAGGAAATAAATGGATATTTTTTTCATTTAAGTATGAAAGGTATTCTTCATCACAAGAAATGCATCCTGGCCAAACAGGCTCTATCATTCGAGCTAAACTAAAATTATTACTCAGTACTTTAAAACCAGTTATTCCTCTGTTATCAGCATAATCATTGGCTGCCTTAAATCTTTCCAATTCCCAATTTGAAGCGCCCAATACATCTATCAAACCTAGATTTTTACATTCATTTAAAGCATCAATAAATTCGGTTACAGGAACATCTAGATTATCTCTATGAAGACAATAGATATCTAACTTATCGATGCCTCCTCTAGATAAAGACTCTTCAATTTGAGGTTTTATTTTTTCCGGAAAACAATCAGGTGTGTGAGCCCCTTTACCTAAAACAACAACGTCACTTAAACTTCTAGAATTGATCCAATTTCCTAAGTACCTATCACTAAGCCCGTTATTATAAATAAAGGCAGTATCGAAAACCTTGCCTCCCTTGCTGTAGTAATAATCAAACATTGCAAAAGCATGAACTTCATTAATTTGATTATCGCAACCAAAAACAATTGGTGAGATGTCTTTTGAAAGTTCTGGAAATTTGATAGATTTTAAATCTTCAGAATTTTTTAGAAAAGGTGACTTGCTTAGTGATGATGTCTCTATTTTATTTGCTGGGTATATTACTTGTAGCTCGTTCAGCCATTTATCTAACCAAATAGAATTACTCAATGAATCAGCATGAGACATAAATGGAGATTCTATTTGATTATCTAAAATACACTGACTAGCCTCATCAATTTCCCGCGTAAACAATCCTACTTCATCATTAATTTTAAATACTTGCTCATCATCATTTTCAATAACCTTTATTTCTGCTTTTTGACCTTGGAATTGGCCACAGTGCCAGGGTTCTTTAATAAAAACTTCTTTATTATTGAGTTTTATTCTTAAAGAATTTTCATATTCTTCATTTATTGCTGACTTAATAATAGCTTTAATTTTTGAATTAAATCTAATCTCAGCTTTAGCATTTAAATCTATATTTTCAGAAGATAGATTTCCAGAAGCTGAAATACTTATTGGATCAGAGAAAGATTTGCCCATTAAATTACCAGCTATAAGTCTTGCCATAGATAATGGATAACAACCTATATCTAAAATGGAGCCGCCACCCAAAGTAGGATTTTTGAGTCGATGATCTTCGGTTACATCAGCCGTAAAACCGAAGGATGATTCTATTAAAACCTCTTGGTCTGAGAATTCCTGTTTTACAATTTCAAGCATTTTATGTGTTAAAGGATGACATCGATACATGAAAGCTTCCATGAAGAATAAATTATTTACCCTTGCCTCATTCAACAAAATCATTGCTTCTGTGGAGTTCATTGTCATTGGTTTTTCGCATAGCAAATGTTTTCCACTTCTTAGAGTTTTAAGACTCAATTCATAATGACTATTATGTGGAGTACCAATATAAACGGCATCTATAGATGAATCATCTAACAAGGCATCATATGAATCAAAAGTATTAACTTGATACTTATCAGTGAATTTTTTTAAATTTTTTGAGGATCTACTAGCAACTGCAGATAACTTTCCCTGTTTTGAATACTTTATAGAATCACAAAAAGCTGTAGAAATTGAACCTGTTCCAATGACGCCCCACCTAATCATTTTTTCTTGCCTCAATATTGATAAGTAATTCTTTGTGATATTTAGAATTGATTGGATAAAAATACATTAAGAAGATAGAAATAGCGATACCTGAAGCGGGTATTAAAGACATAATATTTTTCAAGCCATTTAAAGTTTCAGGAGTTTGAACTTCATTTGGAGTAAAGCTTATTGACGTCAATAATACTCCTAGAACTAAGGCAGCAACAGCAATAGATGATTTTTGAGCAAATGTCATAAATCCATATAAAGAGGATTCACTTCTAATTCCTGATTTCCATTCGCCATATTCAATGGTATCGGGCAACATTGACCAAAATAATACACCTCCTGCTCCTGATGCTAAGCCTATCAAACAAACTATGATGATTAATTCTTGCAATGAGTTGATTTGATAATAATAAAATATTGTAAATGCAAGAAGCAGTAAAGACATTGAAATTTGCCATGTATTTCTTTTACCTATTCTCAAAGATAAGTACGACCAAAAAGGTATTGATGCAAAACTACTCAGCCCGCTCAAGCCTAAAACTAATCCTTGATAACTATGTAAGTCCAAAGCATATTTGATGTAATAAATTAAATTTTTATTAAACATTATTGTAGTAGAACCTAAGATTAGAATTGAAGAAAAGACAATCCAAAAGGGATAATTTTTTAAAATCGATAAAATTAGTTTTGATATCGAAGGATAAATTTCCTCAACTTCTTCTGTAGAGGATTCATTAACAGATGCATATGTAATATATAGAATAAAGATGGCAAAAAAAGCGGCGAAGCTTGCTAAATAAATTATTCCAAGAGATTCGTCATTTTGACCAAAGTAATTGATTATTGGAAAACCCAAAGATGACATTAATAACGTTCCAAATGATGCTCCAATCATTCTTGCTGTAGTCAACTTAGTTCTTTCTTCGCTATCTGAAGTTATTCTTGGAGTTAAAGAAGAATAGGGAACACTTACAATCGTAAAACATGTTCGATGAAAAACATTAACAAGCAATAAACATAAAAATAGAGATAATCCTGAAAAAGGAGGTACCCAAAATAATAAAACAAAAGATAGAGCTAAAGGAATCGTTCCAAAAAAAATATATGATCGATATTTACCTCTCTTAGAAGAAGTTCTTTCTGCTAAATAACCCATTAAAGGATCGGTAACAGCATCCCAAGCAATTCCAAGTGCATATATCCAACCTGCTAAATATGGGCTGATACCCACAATATCTGTATAGAAATATAAAAGGTAAAGACCAACTCCTGACCAATAAAAGCAAATAGCTATATCGCCAACTCCGTAGCCGATTCTTTGTCTATTGGATAAAGAGCTCAATTACTTAAAGATTCTATAATCTCTTGTTTGTGTTCGCCCAATGCTGGAGCGGGTTTATCATTGAACATTTCATTGCCATCAAATTTAGTTGGATATCTTAATGCTCGAACCCTACCCTGCGAAATACTATTTATGGATTGGAAGAGATTATTTGCTTCAATTTGAGGATGTGTCATCAATTCATCTAAGGAGATTGTTTTAGAGCAAGGGACATCTTCATTCTGTAATTTTTGAAGAGCATCATCTACTGTTAATGATTCAAAAATTGTTAAAGATTTAACTAACTCAACCATGTTTTCGCTTCGAGCAAAGGCGTTATTGAATCTTTCATCTTCAATGAAATCTGGTAAACCCAAAGCTCTAAAAATTCCAAACCATTGAGCATCTGATAAAGCTGCAATAGAAAGAAATCCATCTTTGCATTTATAAAGATTATAAGACTTAGTTAATGGTGGTAACGTAATCACGTCGTCATCTAATAAAGTATGATTCATCATGCCATCTGGCCAGAGAAAAAAAACTGCTGCATCAATCATGGATAAGTTCAAACGATCAGCGATACCAGTTCTTTCTCTTTTAAAAAGTGCAGATGATAAAGACTGACAAACTGTATAAGCAGTAATTTTATCGCATAAAAGCGTTTTTATGTATGCTGGTTCATCAAGATCAGATTGAATATCTGTGGCTCCTGCCATAGCCTGCACAACGTGATCGTATGCAGGAGCACTAGAGTAAGGACCTGAATCACCAAAACCATTTATGGAAGCATAAATTAATTGATCATTTATTTTTTTACAATCACTCTCCCCGAGGCCTATTTTATTCATTACCCCGGGCCTAAAGTTATTAATCAAAATATCTGACTTAGAAATCAATTTTTTTACAATTTCTAGATCTTCTTTTTCTTTTAAATTTAAATCTATAGATCTTTTGCCTCTGTTGCAGTTGGCAAATAAAGCAGAAACCCCACCTTTTTGAGTTCCCAAATATCGCATTGGATCTCCTATGCCAGATTGTTCAATTTTTATAACTTCTGCACCTTGATCTGCCATCATCATAGTTGCTAATGAAGCTGTAACAATTGTGGAAATTTCAACTATTTTTACCCCTTCTAGAGGTTTGGCGTAACTCATTCTCTCCTCCTAAAAAATTATCTATAATTAAGATACTTCGTCTTGCAAACATATTCAATGGGAGAAATAATGAACGACTTAAAAGAATTATCTGAACTTGCTTGGTTGGGAGAATTAGATACCAAGTTTGAGCATCATCCAGTACATACCTTTTATGAGGGTTCAACCGAACTTGCTGATAATTTGTTAGGACTCAAAGGTATTGGAGGATTTTACGTTGTTGACACAAATGACGGATTAGTGATGATAGATGCTGGAAGTCACTTAGATATAGATTCTGCATATGATGAAATAAAGAAATGGAGACCGAAAAGTAATGTTAAAGCAGCTGTTTTTACCCACCATCACGTTGATCATATATTTGCTACTAAAAAATTTGATGAAGATGCCGATAAATCTAATCAAAAGAGACCAGTAGTTTATAGCCATAAATTATTACCTGATCATTTTGATAGATATAAAAAAACACTTGGATGGAATACCGCAATAAATAAAAGACAATTTGCGATTAATGTTCCTCATTTTAATTGGCCAGAAGAATATCGCTATCCAGACATAACTTACGATGACGAATATACCTTTAAAGTGGGAGAATGTACTTTTGAACTTTTTCATGGTCGTGGAGAAACAGATGATCATACTTGGGTATATATTCCTGAAAGAAGGATTTTAGCGCCAGGAGATTTATTCATTTGGGCAGTGCCAAATGGCGGTAATCCACAAAAAGTTCAAAGATATATAAGCGACTGGTCGAAGGCTTTAAGATTAATGATGAAAAAAGATGCAGAAATTATGATTCCAGGTCATGGTTTACCTATATATGGAAAAGATAGAATTCAGGAAGCTTTATCAACAACAGCAGATTTTTTACAAGATATCGAAGAACAAACTCTAATACTAATGAATCAAGGTAAATCCTTAAACGAGGTTTTTCATAAAGTAAAAATATCCTCTGAAATTTTAAATAAACCATGGTTAAGACCTGTTTATGATGATCCTAAATTTTTAATAAAAATGATTTGGAGGAGATATGGTGGTTGGTGGGATGGTGAATACGATAGATTATTACCAGATACTAGAGAGAATGAAGCTAAAGAATGGGTTGAATTAAGCGGCGGAATCGATGCAATCATCAATAAAGCTTTAGATAATTTAAATAATAAAAAATATAAATTAGCAGCTCATCTAATTGAAGTAGCCTATTACGCAGATAAAAAGAATAAAAAATTGCACGGTGCCAGAAAAGAAATTTATGTGGCTCTTTCTAAAGAACAAGATTCTTCGATGGCCAGAAATATTTTTAATCATGCAAACTTAGCTTCAAACGAATTAAAGAGGGATTTAGCTTCAGAAGATTAAATCTTTGAAAGCTCTTCTTGAGACAATTCTCGAGCTTCGTTTATAAGCATAATAGGGATTCCATCTCTAATTGGATAAGCTAATTTAGCTTCTTTGCTTATAAGTTCGTTTCCCTGATGAATCAATAAAGAATGTGTTTTTGGACAAACTAGAATTTCTAATAATTTTTTATTAATCATTTAGAGAGTATTCTATCCTTTTTAAAGAGGTTTCTTTACCTAATATAAATAAAAGTTCTGAAATAGACGGAGCGTTTTCTTTCCCAGTTAGAATGACTCGTAAAGGTTTGCCTAATTCAGGAAACTTAAGATTATTAGATTTTAAAAAGTTTTTAATAAACTCTTCTATTGTCTTCTTATCAAAATCTATCTTTTTTAATTGACTTACAAAATCAAGAAGTAATGCTTTTTTACTAGGATCTTTATTAAATGAACCTAACTTTATTAGAGGTTCCTCAAAAAAATAAGTTGATTCCTCATTAATTTGACTAAGAGAATTTGCTCCTTTTGCTAGCAAAGAAATTGCTAAATTTCCTTTATCTATTTTATTGAAATCTACTCCCGAATTTTCTTTAACTTTTAACATCAATTCATCTGAGGTTAAAAAATTTAAATATTTATTGTTATACCAATCCAATAAATCACGAGAATACCTTGATGGAGAGGAATTTACATCAGCTAAGTTAAAGATTTTTACAAGTTCACTTAAAGAAAATATTTCTTCTTCTCCATAAGACCATCCCAATCTAACAAGATAATTAATCAAGGCATCATTTAAATAGCCATTCTTTTTATAATCTAGGATATCTTCAGCACCATCTCTTTTGGAAAGTCTTTTACCTGACTCACCCAAAACCATGGGTAAATGAGCATAATTAGGTATTTTTGCACTTAATGCATCTAGAACATTTATTTGTTTGAGAGTATTTGTTATGTGATCGTCTCCTCTTATTACTGTCGTAATCCCCATATCCATGTCATCAACAGCTGCAGAAAAATTATAGGTTGGTGAGCCATCGCTTCTAAGGATTATAAAATCATCAAATTCTTTATTACTTACAGAAATATCTCCTAAAATTAAATCTTTAAATCTTGACTCACCATCTAATGGGAATTTAAATCTTAAAACCATACCTTCAGAAAAATCTATACCCTTATCTCTGTTAAATCCGTCGTACATGGGTTTTTGTTTTTTTATTATTTGTTCTTCTCTCATTTTAGAAAGAGCTATTTCACTGCAATCACAAGCATACGCAAAACCTTTTTCGTATAGTTCAAAGGCAAGTTCTTTATGTTGTAATGTTTTATGTGATTGATATACAGGATCAGAATCAGGTTTAATTTTCATCCAATCAAGAGAATTAAGAATAGACTTAACGTATTCCTCTTTTGAGCGCTCTTGATCTGTATCCTCAAACCTAAGAAGAAATTTACCATTGTTTGCTTTCGCAAATAAGTATGAAAAAAGAGCTGTTCTAGCTCCACCCAAATGTAAGTTACCTGTTGGACTTGGGGCAAATCTAGTTATCTCCATCTTAATTATTTCTTATGGATTTAAGATAATCTTCATGCAAATTATTATCGTTTTCGGAAGAAGCTATTTTGAGAATCTGAAAGTTTTCTTTGGAATCGTTTGAAATTGAATTTTCTGTTGTATTTGAAGAGTGACTTTCGAAACCAAGATCTTTTTGACCGCCAGTCATAGCAAGATAAACATCCGCAAGTATTTCTGAATCTATTAATGCTCCATGATAACTTCGATCATAACCAGTGATTTGATATCTATCCGTTAAGACTTCTAAACTATTTCTTTGTCCTGGATGCTTTTCTCTAGCTAAAGCTAAAGTATCAGTTATTTTTGATACATGATCTTCTACACGAAAATCTAAACCAGCCAGTTTTAATTCATTGTTTAAGAAGCCAATATCAAATTCTGCATTATGAATTAACAGCTCAGCATCAGAAATAAACTTCAAAAAATCTACATAAACCTCATTAAAAAGTGGTTTATCAGATAAAAATTCATCAGAAAGGCCATGAATTTTAAAAGAAGGACCTACAGCCCTTTCAGGATTCAAATAAACTTGGTAAGTTTTTTTTGTTAACTTTCGGTTTATCATTTCAACACCGGCTATTTCTATAATTCTATGATCATTTGCAATATCTAAACCTGTCGTTTCAGTATCTAAAATAATTTGTCTCATAATAAATCTCTTATACCCCTATTTGCGAGTTCATCAGCTATATCGTTTTCCCTGTGATTACTGTGCCCTTTAACCCAAAACCACTCTACTTTGTGAACAGAAACAAGTTTATCAAGCTCTTTCCAAAGGCTAGCATTTTTTACCGGTTTTTTTGAAGCATTAACCCAGCCATTTATTTTCCATTTATTTATCCAATCAGTTATTCCATCCTTCACGTATTTTGAATCTGTATACAGTTCAATTTCTTTTGGTTCAGAAAAGAATTCTAAAGCTTTAATTGTTGCTTTAAGTTCCATTTGATTGTTAGTGGTATTTAAACTTCCGCCAAAAATTTCAGTTTCTAAACTATTTTCAATGATAAGAGCTCCCCAACCGCCTATTCCAGGATTGCCTTTACAGGCACCATCTGTAAAAATCTTAATTATATTTTCAGACATCTAATAGAAAAGTTGATAGATGATAATATTACTTTAAAAATGATTTCTTATATAGAAGCTATCCCTGCGTTTTCAGATAATTATATTTGGATAATAGTTAAAAATGACGAAGCTGCCATTGTGGATCCTGGTGACGCTTCCGTTGTAGAAGATTTTCTGAAAAAAAAGAACCTCAAATTAAAAAATATACTGATCACTCACCATCATTTTGATCACACTGGAGGAGTTTTAGAACTAATAAAAAATTGGAATCCTGAAGTTTTTGGCCCAAAGGGAGGACACATAAAAGGTATTGATAATGCGCTTGAAGAAAATGATTCCTTAAAGATCTTAGATTCAAATTTTATTGTTTATGAGACACCCGGACATACTTTAGACCATATTGCCTTTTACTCTAAAGATTTAGACGCCTTATTCTGTGGCGATACTCTCTTCTCAGGAGGATGTGGAAGATTGTTTGAAGGTACGCCTAATCAAATGTTTGAATCTCTGAAAAAATTTTCAGATCTTCCCGATGAAACCAAAGTTTTTTGTGCGCATGAATATACTCTTAGCAATTTAAAATTTGCTCTTGAAGTAGAGCCAAATAACAATGATCTATTGAATTATTACAAGAAAGTAACCGAGCTTAGGAAATCAGAAAAAATTTCACTCCCTTCCACTATAGATTTAGAAAAAAAGATTAATCCATTTCTCAGAACTTCTATTGACCAAATAGTCATTAATGCTCAAAATTATACTCATAAAAATGATCTTAACTCTTTGGAAGTTTTAACAGCCATAAGAGAGTGGAAAGATAATTACTAATTACAATAATGCGCTTTAATTTATTACTATTATTTTCCATAAGTTTTTACTCTTTATCTGATCCATCGGCTGATCTTTGGAGTGAAATTAGGGAAAAAATGGTTTTTGATTACCCTTTAGATCATCCTTCCGTTGAATATCAGCTAGAAAAGTATACTGATAATCAATATGTTATAAATAGACTTGCTAAAAATGGACAAAGATATCTTTTTTATACAGTAAATGAATCAATAAAAAGAAATCTTCCTGTTGAACTAGCTCTTTTACCATTTATTGAAAGCCAATTCGATCCATATGCTCAGTCTGCTACGGGAGCATCAGGAATTTGGCAATTTATTTTAAGTACTGCGCGCGAACAAAAACTAAAAAAAAATTGGTGGTACGACGGCAGGAGAGATATCGTCGCATCAACTGGTGCTGCATATGATTATCTCATTAAACTTCACTCCAAATATGATAACTGGCTTCTTGCGATAGCTGCCTACAATGCAGGTCCAAATAGGATTTCAAAAGAGATAAGAAAAAATAAAGAGAAAGGATTAAAAACTGATTTTTGGTCTTTAAATCTTCCTAGAGAAACCAAAGCATACGTGCCTAAACTTTTATCGTTGGTGGAAGTAATAAAAAATCCTGAAAAATTTAGTGTTTCAATTCCTTACTTACCAAATCGACCATATTTTCAATTAGTCACATTGCCTTCTCAAGTAGATTTGATGCAAGTTGCTAATATTTCTGGGTTAAAGCTCGAAGTGATATATGAACTCAACCCAGGTTTTAATCAATGGGCAACTGATCCAAATGGTCCATTTCATATACTCCTGCCCGTAGGAATAGCAGATAGATTTCAGATTATTCTTGATAATACAGACCCTACAGAGCTCGTACAGTGGGATAAATATTTAGTTCAAAAAGGAGATACATTAACTTCAATTGCTAAAAAATATTTAATAGATTTTGCTTTGTTAAAAGAAATAAATGGGTTTAAAGACAATACCATATATGAAAATGAAGAACTCATTGTTCCAAGAGGTCCAAGCTGGATTAAAGACTATTTAAATAAGCCAGATATTTACTATGTCAAAGCTGGAGATAGTTTTTGGTCAATTGCAAAAAAGTTTAACGTCACTATAAGAGATCTTTCAATTTGGAATGATCTTAATCCTCAAAAATTTCTTTTAACTGATACAAAAATTTTAATCTATCCAAAATATTTTAAAGAAATTAAGAAAAAACCTATTCCAAAAAATGATATTGCCTATCCAGTAAAAAGAGGTGACAGCATCAGTAAGATTTCGAACAAATTTGGCATTCCGAAAGAATGGATTCTTAAATGGAATCAAATCCCTGATGAAAGATTAATTTATCCAGGTCAAATCATAGAATTGAAACTTTCTGAAATAAATTAATTTTCTAATTTTTGAGTATCTCTAGGATCTAAGATATCTCTCAAACCATCTCCTAAAAAATTTAAAGCAAATAAAGTTAAAGAAAATAATAAGGCTGGAAATATTAAAAGCCACCAGTACTCTTCCATAGTATTTGCTCCTTCTCTAATAAGAATCCCCCATGAACTTTCAGGAGGCTGTACTCCTAAACCTAAAAAACTTAAAAAAGCTTCCAGTAACATAAATTGTGGAACTAATAATGTGGAATAAACAATTACCGTTCCAAGGACATTAGGAATAATGTGTTTAAGTAAAACTCTTGCTGAACTAGCTCCCATAATTTGAGCAGAGATGACAAATTCTTTTTTTCTTAGACCAAGTACCTGAATACGTACTATCCGAGCCATTGATAACCATCCAAAAGCTCCGATAGAGATAAATAAAAAATAAATATCTCTACCAAAAATAACTAAAATTAAAATTATAAATATTACAAAAGGTAATCCATCTAAAATATCTACAAGCCTCATCATCATAGAATCAATTTTTCCTCCAAAATAGCCAGAAATAGCGCCGTATGCCAAACCCAAAGTAATTGCTACAAATGTTGCTAAAAAACCAACCATCAAAGAAATTCTACTTCCGTATAAAATTCTTGAAAAAAGATCTCTTCCTAAAACGTCTGTTCCTAAAATATAGTTAGCCGAGGGTGCTGATGCTCCTAAAATTAAATTTTGTTCAGATACTGCGTAAGGAGATATTAGCGGAGCTAAAATTGAAATAAATATTAATAAAAAAGTAAAAATAAATGAAAAAAACAAAATCTTTTTTTGATATATTTCTTTTAATAACTCCCCCCGCATATTCATATTATTCAAGCCCTCCAGAATCTCTTAAAGTGGGATTCAAAAAGGAAGCTAAAATATCTGATAAAAGAACAAAAGTTAATGTCATAAAAGTAAATAATATAGATGTACCTAAAATCATTGTGTAATCTCTATTGAAAGCAGCTTGAATATAAAAGCGACCTACGCCATTTATTTGAAAAATTGTTTCCACTACGAAAGAGCCTGCTAGTAATCCAGCAATAGCAGGACCCAGAAAACTTATTACAGGTAGAATTCCAGCTCTTAAAGCATGAACTAAGACAATCCGTATTTCAGTTAAACCTTTTGCTCTAGCTGTTCTTATAAAATCTTGACCTAAAACTTCTAACATTCCGCCTCTAGTTAAGCGTGCAAAAATTGCAGCATAAGCCGTACCTAGAGTAATTGTAGGAAGTATTTTATCTCCTGGATTATCTCCCCATCCATAAACGGGCAATATTTCATACCAAATACCAAAAATCAAAACTAAAACTGGCCCTAGTATTATGGATGGAATGCATATACCCAATAGTGATATTGACATGGGTATGACATCTAGTAACTTTCCTGGATATAAAGAGGCTAATAAACCGGAACTTACTCCAAGAAAAATTGCAAAAAGGATAGAATAAAATGCCAACTCTATTGTTGTTGGAAGACCTGACATAATTAATTCAGCTACGGATCTTCCTGGATACTTAAATGATGGACCAAAATCTCCCTGAGCTGCGCTTACTAAATATTTCGTAATTTGAACATATAAGGGTTTATCGAGATCGTAAGCTTCATTTAATTTGTCTAAAATTTCTGGAGAAGCAACCCTTTCCGCATCAAAAGGGCCTCCAGGTGCTGCGTGAATCATTAAAAATGTAATGATTACAACTATTAACAAAACTGGAATATAAGTAAGTAACCTTTTAAAGATCAGTTGAATCAAAATACTATTCCAAGCTTAAGAATTGATAAGGATTGGTATCCAAAATATTTTTTTGCCAATTTTTTACTTTTTGGCTAAGGAGATAAGTTCTTGTGTAGGTATAAATAGGAATAATTGGAAGTTCTTCAATGAGAATCTTTTCAGCTTGCTCATAGAGCTTATACCTACTGTCATTATTTATTTTAGCAGAGGCTAGTTTTAAAAATTTATCGTACTCTTTACTACTCCAGCCAGTTTTGTTATTACCTCTGTCAGTAACCATCATATCTAAAAAAGTAAAGGGATCTGGATAATCTCCTATCCACCCTGCTCTTGAAATGTCATATTCTCCTTGGGTTTCTCTAGATAAGTAAACTTTCCAATCTACGTTTGTCAAAACAATATTCAAACCAAGATATTTTTTCCACATTTCTTGGATAGCTTGAGCAATTTTTTGATGTCCTTCAGAAGTATTATAAAGAAGTTCTATTGGAGGACTTTCAGTGTCGTACCCTGAATTGTCTAAAAGTAATTTAGCTTTTTTAGGATTAAATTCTAGTTGAGTTTTAGGATCATAGCCTTGCGGATTAGGAGGGGTAAATGAGTATGAAGCTATTTGATTCCCCTTTAAAATGCTTTTTATTAAAAGTTCTCTATCGATTGACAAAGAAAGAGCTTTTCTAAAACTTATGTTATTTAAAGGGTATTTAGTAGTGTTAATTCTGTAATAATAAGTTCCAAAATAATTATGCTCAAATAGAACATCAGGTCTGTTCTCTCTATAGCCTTTTATCTTTTCTGTCGGAACTGTATTTGCTAAATGAATTCCTCCTGATCTAAAAAGACGATCTTGTGTTAACTCATTATCAATCGGAATAAACTCTATTCCATTAATCTTATTTTTGGAATTTCCCCAATAAAGTTCATTTCTTTTTACTTTTAATGATTTATTAATTTCCCACGACTCAAGAACAAAAGGTCCGTTGCCGACAAAGTTTTCTTTTTTCGTCCACTGATTACTTCTGCTAAGCATTCCCCCATGTTTTTCAACAGTATCGGGATGAACTGGCCAAGTAGCATAATGAGTTAAAATATTAAGAAAATATGGCGTAGGATTCTCTAATACTACTTTTAGTTTATTTCCTGTTGAGCTAACACCGACTTCACTAAAATTATTTATTTTTCCTTTATGGTAGTTTTCTGCATTTTTTATAACATAAAGCATGTCTGCATATTGAGCTCCTAATTCAGAGGACAATATTCTCTTCCAAGAATATTCAAAATCACTTGGCAAAACATTATCGCCATTAGTCCATCTAGCGTTTTTATTAAAGGTAAATGTATATTCAAGACCATCTTCACTTATTTCCCAATTGGAAGCTACTCCAGGAAGAACGCCATTATCTTGTGGATTAAATATGACCAATCCTTCCAAGAGAGCCAGTAAAATTTTATGTTCTGGAACACCAGTAACAATATGAGGATCAATTCCAGATGGTTCAGTTCCATTTCCAAGTAATAATATTCCTTTTTTTGAATATTCATCTACTTTAGATATTTTATTATCATCTACTGAGCAGTTGTAGAGAAAAAAAACTATTAATATTATTATTCTCATCAATTTATTCTCTTTGAAATATTAAGATAAATATATCTTCCTAGAGGGTCATAATATGAAGGATAAGTATTTGCATTTCCGGGAACATAATTAATAGATTTTCCATTAAGAGGAGGATTTTTATCTAAAATATTATTCATACCAAAAGAAAAATTTATATCTCTAACTAGATCAATTGAAAAATTCATATCTAAATAATTATAACTGCCAAAATTTACGGGATTTATTGAATTGGTATCTTTTACGCTATCTATATACCGCACAGATAAACTTGAAGATGCATCAAAAGAAGAAATTCTATATAAGAAATTTAAAGAGAAGATATTTTGTATTTCAGGAGATGGTAGACCACAGTTATTTTCATAATTTCCTTTACAATTTTCTACAGGTAAAGATGATCTTAGCTGCACATCATTTTTAACCAAGAAAGAGAAAAAATTGTTAATTCTCAATTCGCCAAAATCAAGTAGAAAACTTTTTACGATATTAAAATCTATTCCTGAAATTTTTTGACTAGCTACATTTAAAAGGGGTGACGCTATTTTTCCAGTGCCTTCATAAAAAGTTCCCGTTGTAGGATTTCTTTCTATTAAATTACAAAAGTAAGATTCTCCGGTTTCTAGACACCTATTTAGGATAAAAGACGCATCTGCTGATCCAATCTTGTCTTTTAGGGAAATAGAATAAAAATCTATTTCTAAATCAATGTCATCAGAATAAAAAAAGCTCAGACTATTTGTAATTGCAGTCTCAGGACGTAAATTTAAATTTCCGCCTATTAATGAATTTATTTGATCTTCAGTGTTTGAAATATTTCCATATAAAGCATCGCTAACTCCGGTTCTGCTGCATTCAATTTTAGAGTTGATAGGGTTACTACCGGAGCAAGGATCTACATCTAGAAAAGTTTGATTAACTTTTGAAGGGCTATATAGATCACTTATGTCAGGCATTCTTATAGCTTTTTGTTGAGAAAATTTTAATGTAAATTTATTTTTTAAAGTTTGAACTATGCCAAAATCATAGCTCAGAGCATTTTTTCCTAGAGAATAGTCAGAATATCTAAGACTAAAATTTAAACTTGTGTTGGTTTCAAAGGGTAAATATAGCTCAGTAAATAACTCCTTTACTTGCAAATCTCCATATAAACTTGTTTGGGGATATTGTTGTCCTGCACCGTCAGAAAAATCTTCAGCACTTTTCTTCAGCGCTAACTGCCTATATTCAATTCCGAAAGCTGTATCTAGAGTTGGTAAAACTTTATTATTAATGTCGAAAGATTTTGATGAAACAAATCTTAGTTGATTTTCAGATAATTCGGCATCTACATTTAAATTAATAGAGATATAATTTAAAGCTTCTTTTGTGACGCCTAATGATGAGAGGTTTTTTAACTTACCATCGCTGGTAGAGAAAATATTCCAAGGCTTACACTCACCTCCTGAAATACAAGAGGGATTCAAAGAAGTTCCAGATATCTTCAACGCATTAATTGCTCTTGATTTAGAAATATCATTCAAATAAGTAAAATCCGCAGTTGTCCTAGAATTTTGCAAGCTTATGTTATAAAACCAATCATTAGATATTTCTCCTTCAGCATCAAATACAAATCTATCAGTAGTATGTTTAAAGCTTTGCTGTCTTGGACTTCCTTCAATATTTCGTCTACTAATATAAAGTGGAACAATATCGGATGAAGACAAACCATTAGATGCACATATTGTTTGAAATTGCTGATCAGACAAAAAAGGGTTACTGCAAGGAAGATCGACAGATAATCTAAAAACTCCAGAGTAATCTAATTGGCCAGTTGTCTTATTAGAGGATTTAAAATAATCAATGTTAAAAGTATGGTTTTCTAGGTTTTCAAAAGTAAAAAGTATCCCAATATCATTTTTCTTATCTGGACGAAGTAAATGGTTTTTTGAAGCAAAATTGTATCTTGTTGTGCCTTCAATAAATTCATTATTCTGTACATAAAAATTCTTACCGCCTATCTTATTTTCACTAAACTTCCCTTCCGGAGAAGTACTTGAACCCCGACAAGTATTATTACCACTTAAGGCGCAAACACTTATGTCTCTCTGAGACCAATTTACTTCATCGACAGATCTATAATTAAAGTAAGAAGTTAGATAAATATCTGGAGAGATTTCAAACCCTAAAGTAAGTTGTAATGAATTTTTATGTCCGTCAGAAACTGAATTTGGAGATAAATTAAAATTATTTGACGTATGAATAGATCTTAAATTTGCATCATTATTTTTATGATTATAAAAAGAATGATAATAACTAAGATTGATGCCTGAAAATTTTCTATCTAATTGAAAATTTATAACTCCTCCGATTGCATCTGAGCCATAAATCGTAGATTTTCCTCCTGTAAGTACATCTACTTTTTTAATTAAAGATAGAGGAATTTGACTTAAATCTTGTTCAGAAGTTCCGCTCATAGGCGTTCCAGGAGAAAGTCTTTTCCCATTCATCAAGATTAAAGTTCTACTACCTCCCAAGCCTCTTAAACTTACTGATGCTGTTCCTGAAGCTTTATTTGAGTGAAATGAAGAATTGCTGGGATTAATTTGTGGTAAGTGACTTAAAAAGTTTTCTAGATGAAGCGTGCCTCTTTTTTTTAAATCATTCTGGTCAAAAGAATATATGGGGTTTGCTATTTTTACTGAAGAACTTTTTAACAAACTACCAGTGACATATACATCTTCTAAAACAATATCATCAAGATATCCATACGAGGAAAATAGAAAAATGATTAATACTGAAAATCTCATGGAAGAACATGATTATATTTGATTTAAATAACGATAAAAAATATTTTTTTCATTTGAAATGATAAAATTAAATAATGTCTTTTCTTAAAGGAAAAAAATTTCTCATAGTTGGAGTAGCAAATAAGTTTTCCATTGCTTCAGGTATTGCCAAAGCTATGTCAGATCAAGGGGCAGAACTTTATTTGTCTTACCAAAATGAACGGCTACTAAAAAAAGTAATGCAGGTGGGCGATCCATTGGGATGTAAAAATTATTTTGAATGCGATGTAAGTAACGATAATTCCATAGACCTTCTTATCAGTGATATTGAAAATAAATGGGGATGTTTAGATGGGATTGTTCATGCTGTGGGTTTTGCTCCAGCAAATGAATTAGATGGTAATTTTGTTGATGTAGCAACAAGAGAAGGCTTTAAAATAGCGCATGATATAAGCGTTTATAGTTTTACAGCTTTAGCACAAAGAGCAAAAAAACTAATGCTAAATAGAAATGCTGCTCTTCTTACATTGTCTTATCTTGGATCACAGAGAACACTTCCTAACTATAACGTCATGGGAATAGCAAAAGCTGCTTTGGAGTCATCTACAAGGTACTTAGCGAATAGCATGGGTGTTGATCAAATTAGGGTAAATGCAATTTCTGCTGGCCCTGTAAAAACTCTAGCGGCCTCCGGAGTAAAGAGTTTTAAAAAAATGCTTTCATATAATGCATCTAGAGCACCGCTTAAAAGAAATATTACTACAGAAGAAGTTGGAAATGCTGCAGCTTTTTTATGTTCAGATCTTGCAAGTGGTATAACAGGAGAAATTTTATACGTTGATGCAGGATTTAATATAACTGCAATGGGTGACTTATCTGAGGTTAATTAATATAAGCCTTTTCTTCTAATTCTTTAAAAATTGTATCTAGATAGACTCTGCTATTTAAAGTTTTCAAAGATTCTTTAGCTGAATTAATTTCATCTCTCTTTGCAAGATTAGTAGAGTTTTTTACCTTAGTTAGTTTAACTACATATATGTCACCATTATCCTGAGTGGAAACAAAAATTGGCTTAACTAAATCAATTGAAAATAAGTCTGTTAATAGATTATTAGGAAGTAAACTACTATCTCTTTTAATTAACGAATAAGAATTAAACTCTGAAAGATCATTGTTTTGAGCTTTAATTTCATATGTAGCGGATTTCTCAAGAATAGATTTTCTAGCCTTCTCTAGCTGTAAGATTTCTTTAATTTCTTGGGTAGCCTCTGCTTGAGATAATAAAGACTCTTCTTGTATCTCTTTTAATTCAAATAGCAAGAAAGAACCGTTTTCATTCTCATAAGGACCAAAAAACTGATCACCCGTATCAGTTTGACTAAATATTTCATTAGAGACATTAAAAGATTTAAGGTTATTCGGAAGATTATTTTCACTAATTAGTTCAGTTGATTTAATTGAAAAAGAAAAGTCTGAGAATAATTTATCCAAGCTTTCGCCAAAATAATTATCTTCAATTTCAATTAAAGATTGATTTAATCTTTCTGAAGATTTAGTTAATATAATTTGATTTTTAATATCTTCTTTTGAAAAAATTTGTTCATTCTTTTCAGTTATTTTAAGTATATGAAGTGAATTACTCATCTCAATAACTTCTGATACTTCATTAACTTGTAAATTAATAATTTCCGATTCAAATTCTTCAGGAAGAATTGAGCCATCTGTATAGCCTAGATCTCCACCATTCGTACTACTTCCAAAATCATCAGAGAATTCTTCGGCTAGTTTTTCAAATGCAACATCTTTAGTTTTCTCTAGAATTGATGATGCAATTAAAAATTTCTCATTTTTTTCTTCCTCATTACTAAAACTTAATTGAATGTGACTAACTCTGGTTTGAGAATTTTCAGTCCCATTTTCTAAAAAGGTCATTTCCTCTAGAACCTCTTCTTCGCTTACTTGAATATCCTTTTTAAATAATTCATCCGTCAAAACTATATAGTTTAAGGAAACTTTCTTCGGGTCAATAAATCTAAATTGATTTTGCTGGTAGAAGTTTAAAATATCTGTTTCGGGAATAGCTTCTTCTTTAGAAATCTTTTCTAAATCTAGTTTTATAAAACTTAAAGACCTTTGCTGATTTGTTGCCCTTATAAATTTCAATGCGTCTGTTTCAAGAGAAAATTCTGATCGGGAAATAAAATCGCTTAAGTTATTAGCAAGATACTTTGATTTAACTAAATTTCTATAATCATTTATTGTGAACCCCAATCTAGCCATATACCCTGAAAATAAAGCTGTATCAAATTCTCCATTTATAACAAATGATGAATCACTGGCTATTAACTTATTTAAAAATTCTTCTGATAAGTCCATATTTAATTCTGTGGCTCTTTGAAAAAGTAATTCTTTAGAAATGATTGAATTTCTAGTGATTTCATTAATTATTTCCTCCGATACATCGCTATCAGAAAACATAGAAGAGAGCCTACTGAATTCTAGGTTAAATTCACCAAAAGAAATATCCTTTGAGTTTACCTTCATCGCTGATGAAGAAGGAGCTGAAGGATCAGTTAAAAAGCCGCCAAAAGTAGCAACTAGTCCAAATATTAGAATAGCTACAATTATGGATGATCCTGTAGAAGAAAGTCCTGTTCTTATATTTTGAAGAGCTGACATATTGTAATTATAAAATAAAAACGCGCCCTATAAGTATAGAGCGCGTTTTAAAAAAAAGTTTATAAGCTGTCTTTAAGACTTTTACCAGCTTTAAAGCCTACGCCTTTGGAAGCTGCTATCTGAATAGTTTCTCCAGTTGCAGGATTTCTTCCCATTCTTGCTGCTCTTTCTCTTACATTAAAAGTTCCAAATCCAACAAGTGCAACAGAATCTCCTGTGCTCAAAGCTCCTGAAATTGAATCAAGCACAGCATCTAATGTTCTGCTGGCTTCTGCTTTTGAAGTGTCAGTTGCATTAGCAACTGATTCTATTAGTTCGGCTTTATTCACTATTCTCTCTCCTAAATAAAGTAGTTAAAATCTTTAGACATAATGTCAATAAGCTGATTTAGACATGTAGATATATATCTGTCAAGCAGGTTTTTGAGGCTGAAACACCTTTTTTAATGGGTTTCAAGCTTATCTTTTCTAGATTTTTTTCTTGTAGAAGATTTGGATGAATTTTCAGACTTATCGTCCCATGATTTAGGTTTTTCAGTAAGAACTAGCTCAAAAACTTCGTCTATCCATTTAACTGGACGAATTTCTAATTTAGATTTTATCTTATCTGGAATCTCTCTTAAGTCTCCAACGTTACCTTCTGGTATTAAGACGGTTTTAATTCCTCCTCTTTTAGCAGCAAGTAACTTTTCTTTTAGGCCTCCAATCTTTAAAACTTCGCCTCTCAAAGTAATTTCTCCTGTCATCGCTACGTCAGCTCTAACTGGTATCTCTGATAAAACTGATGCAACTGCAGTGCACATTCCTATTCCAGCGCTAGGACCATCTTTAGGAGTTGCTCCTTCAGGCACGTGAATATGAAGATCTCTTAATTCATGAAAATCAGGATTTATACCCAGAGATTCAGCTCTTGCTCTAATTACGGATATTGCTGCTTGAATAGACTCTTGCATAACCTCTCCCAATTTACCGGTTTTGATTATTTTTCCTTTCCCTTTAAACGCAGAAGCTTCAATAGTTAGAAGTTCGCCGCCTACTTGGGTCCAAGCTAATCCTGTTACTTGACCTATTCTGTCTTTATCTTTAGCTTCACCATAATCATATTTTTTTACACCAAGGATATCTTCAAGAATCTTTGGAGATACTTTTATTAATTTTTTTGTCTTTAAATCAGCAATTTTCTTTATAGTCTTTCTACAGATTTTTGCTATTTCACGTTCTAATGATCTAACCCCTGCTTCTCTCGTATAATATCTAATTACATCCAGAATAGAATTGTCAGAAATACTTATTTCTTTCTCATCTAAACCATTATTCTTAAGTTGTTTTTTTACCAAGTAATCCTTAGCAATGCTTAGTTTTTCATCCTCTGTGTATCCAGGTAGTCTAATTATTTCCATTCTGTCTAACAATGGAGCTGGGATATCCAATGAGTTTGCGGTACAAACGAACATTACATCTGATAAGTCATAATCTACTTCTAAATAATGATCATTAAATGTGTGATTTTGTTCTGGATCTAAAACCTCGAGAAGTGCAGAAGATGGATCTCCTCTATAATCCATTCCCATTTTATCTATTTCATCTAAAAGAAATAAAGGGTTTTTTACTCCAACTTTTGACATTTTTTGAAGAATTTTTCCTGGCATTGATCCAATGTATGTTCTTCTGTGACCTCTAATTTCTGCCTCATCTCTTACACCTCCAAGAGATACTCTAGTGAATTTTCTTCCTGTAGCTCTGGCAATTGATTCGCCTAAAGAGGTTTTTCCAACACCTGGAGGTCCTACTAAGCATAAAACCGGTCCTTTTAGTTTTGAGACTCTTTTTTGAACTGCAAGATATTCTAAGATCCTTTCTTTGACTTCTTCTAAACCATGATGATCGGTCTCTAAGACTTTACTTGCATTTTCTATACTCTTTTGAATTTTTGATTTCTTTTTCCAAGGAATACTTGTCATCCAATCTATATAGCCTCTAACTACTGAAGCTTCAGCTGACATTGGAGGCATCAATTTAAATTTGTTTAACTCTGTATTTACTTTTTCTTCAGCATCTTTGGGCATTCCTGAATCAGCTATTTTTTTCTCGAGAATCTCTACTTCGTCATCAAGATCTTCTCCCTCGCCCATTTCTTTTTTTAGTGCCTTCATTTGCTCACTTAAGTAATACTCTTTTTGGCTTTTTTCCATCTGTTTTTTAACTCTATTCCTGATTTTCTTTTCCATTTGTGTTAAATCTAATTGAGTTTCTAATAAGTTGACTAAATTTTTTGATCTTTCTTCAAGATCAAGTTCTTCCAAAAGGATTTGTCTATCAGCAATTGATATTGATAGATGTCCAACTAATGTATCTATTAATTTCTCTAGTCTTTCGACGGATCTAACTTGATTTGCAATTTCTGCTCTGATTTTTTGGGAGCTTTTAGAGAGTTCTCTAAACTGCGATTGCAAAGTATTTACATAACTTTTCTTTAAATCTTCGTCCATTTCAGAATCTTCAAGAATATCTACTTCTGCTTCTAAAATATCTTTTTTTGAAACCAACTCTTGAAGTCTTGCTCTTTTAATACCCTCAACAAGAACTTTGTATGTACCATCCGGTAATTTTATAAGTTGTAAGATAGTTGAAACGGTGCCTATTTCGTATAAATCTTTTTTTTCTGGATTTTCAGTATTTGCTTCTCTCTGAGCTATCAACATAACTGATTTGTCATCTGACATAGCTTTTTGCAAAGAGTTGATAGAAGTATCTCTACCGACAAATAATGGAGTTACAACTCCTGGAAAAATAACTACATCTCTAAGTGGAACTAATGGAATATTCATAATTACCTCTAAATTTATATGAGGACTTCATTAAAAAAAACAAGTTAATGAGATTTTTTTGAGTCTAACTCTGTTTTGTATACCAAAAGCGGATTAGAATCACCTTTAATAGAGGAGCCATCTAAAACCACTTTTTCTAGATTTTCCAGGGAAGGTATTTCGTACATCGTATCTAAAAGAGAATTTTCTAGAATTGATCTCAAACCCCTTGCTCCAGTTTTCATCTTAATAGCTAATTTTGCTATTTCGAGTAAAGCGTCGTCTCTAATATCTAGTTCCACATCTTCCATCTCAAAAAGTTTCTTAAATTGTTTGGCTAAAGAGTTTTTTGGCTCAGTTAAAATTGTAATCAATGATTCTTCATCAAGCTCCTCTAAAGTTGCCATTACGGGTAATCTCCCAACAAATTCAGGAATAAGGCCGTATTTAATTAAATCTTCAGGCTGAGAATTTTTTATTACTTCAGAATCAAACCCTCTTGTCTTCTTAGAAACTGAAGCTTCAAAGCCCATTCCTCTCTCCTCCGATCTTGCTTTGATTATTTCTTCTAGACCCGAAAATGCTCCTCCACAAATAAATAATATATTTGAGGTATCGACCTGTAAAAATTCTTGTTGTGGATGCTTTCTTCCACCTTGAGGTGGAACAGAGGCCGTTGTGCCTTCTACTAATTTAAGAAGAGCTTGTTGTACTCCTTCTCCAGATACATCTCTTGTTATAGATGGGTTATCAGATTTTCTAGAAATCTTATCTATTTCATCAATATAAACTATTCCTACTTGAGCCTTTTCAACATCATAGTCACATTTCTGTAAAAGCTTCTGGATTATATTTTCTACATCTTCTCCAACGTATCCGGCCTCAGTAAGGGTAGTCGCATCAGCAATTGTAAATGGAACGTCTAGAAGTCTTGCTAAGGTCTGTGCTAGAAGAGTTTTACCGCTACCAGTAGGTCCTAAAAGAAGAATATTACTTTTTCCTAATTCAACGTCATCAGATGATGTTTTAGAATTTTTAAGTTTTTTATAGTGGTTATATACAGCTACAGATAATGTCTTTTTTGCAGATTCCTGTCCAATAACGTAATCATCTAAAATAGATTTTATTTCTTCCGGTATAGGGAGTTTGTCTTCTTCGACATCTTTAGGCGATTCTGCTAAATCTTCTTTAATAATATCATTACAAAGAGAAACACATTCATCACAAATATAAACAGATGGTCCTGCAATTAACTTTTTTACTTCAGATTGATTCTTTCCACAAAAAGAACAAAATAGTTTTTTATCAGCTTCCTGTTTCTCAGACATTTTTATTTTTCTCTTTTTTCTATTACCTTATCTATTAAACCATATTTAGCAGCTTCTTCGCCGCTCATAAAATTATCTCTTTCTGTGTCTTTTATAACTTGGTCGATTTTTTGTCCACTATGTAGAGACAGTATTTCATTCAATTTAGTTTTTATTTTTAAAATTTCTTGGGCATGTATCTCAATATCTGTTGCTTGACCTTGGAATCCTCCAAGAGGCTGATGAATCATAACTCGTGAATTAGGAAGAGCAAACCTCTTGCCTTTCGTTCCTCCAGTTAAAAGAATTGCTCCCATACTTGAAGCTTGACCGATACACAAAGTGCTAATATCAGGTTTTATATAAGACATAGTATCGTAAATGGACATTCCTGATGTAACGGAGCCTCCAGGAGAATTAATGTATATGTTGATATCTTTTTCAGGATTTTCAGCTTCTAAAAAAAGAAGTTGAGCAACTATAAGATTTGCCATGTAGTCCTCTATTGGACCTGTGATAAAAATTACTCTTTCCTTCAAAAGTCTTGAATATATGTCAAAGGCTCTTTCTCCTCTCGGAGTTTGCTCCACAACCATTGGAACTAATTGATTTTTAATTTCACTCATAAATATAATTTAACCCATTGAAACAACTTCTTCAAAACTTAACTCTTCTTCATCAATCTTTGATTTAATTTCTAAATACTCTGCTACTTTATCTTCTAACACAAGAGACTCAACATTTTTTAGCTGTTCTTCATTACCATATATCCAATTGACATATTGATCAGGATCTTTAAAGGACTTTGCTTTAGCTTCTACTTCTTTTTTTAAAGAATCACTGTCGACCTTGATATCATTTTCTTCAATTAATTTATTGATTAAGACTCCTAGTCTTACTCTTTTGAGTGCATTTTCTTTAAAACCATCTATGGGTAATTGTCCTTCTTCAAGTTTTTCATGATCCATACCCATTTGCTGAGCTGAGCTTTTTCTCAAATTATTAGCCTCTGCTATTATCATGCTATTAGGAATATCAATTTTATTTGAACTTTCAAAAGCATCGAAAATTCTTTGCTTCGTTTTAGATTTTAAATTCGCTTCTAAGTCATTTTGAAGTTGCTCTTTAATTTTTGTCTCAAATTCATCTTTAGTTTTAACTTCCATTCCAATGGATTTAAAAAATTCTTCATTTAATTCTGGCATTACCATTTTAGAAACTTCTGTAACCGTAATATTAAAAATTACTTTTTTTCCTTTCAAATTTTCAGCTTGATAGTCTTCTGGGAAAGTTACTTCTATCTCTTTAAAATCATCTGCCTTCATTCCTACTATTTGATCTTCAAAACCCGGGATCATAGTATTTGAACCCAACTCAAGAGAATAATCCTTTGCTTCACCGCCATCAAATTTCTCACCATCTAAAAAGCCTTCAAAATCAATTTTAACAAAATCTCCATCTTTGCTTATCTCATTTACCGGTTCAGCTTTTCCATATCTTTTTCTTACAAGATCAGTAGCTTTTTCGATATCTTTTTTGTCTAGTTTCGAAATTGGTTTTTTAAACGAAAGTGGTCCCATTTTTGTCAAAGAAAAATCTGGATATACCTCATAGGAAACCTCAAATTTTATATCTTTTTTAAAATCAAAAGATTCTGGAGAAAAACTTGGCTGTCCAACGACAGGGATTTTTTCATCTGTAATTTTTTTATAAAAAAGATCGCCCATTTTATCCATAATTAGTCTTTGCGTAATTTGATCTCCATAATAATTTTCTATTACTTCTAGAGGAGCTTTTCCCTTTCTAAAACCTTTCAAATCTGATTTGGATTGTTGTTCTACAAGTCTTTTTTGAAAATCGTTTTTTAACTCATTTTTATCGATTTTAAGTTTTACTTTCTTTTCTAGATTATTTTTTTTTGTTCCAAACATATCTTCCTTCTAATAATTGGGGTGGGCGATGGGGCTCGAACCCACGACAACCGGTACCACAAACCAGTGCTCTACCAACTGAGCTACGCCCACCATTAATGGCCTCCCGGGCAGGATTCGAACCTGCGACCCTCTGCTTAGAAGGCAGATGCTCTATCCAGCTGAGCTACCGGGAGTTAATTTTTTTGCTATTGTATAAAAATACTAACGAATAGTCTTTATTTACCAAAATCTACTGCTTTACCAAATAAAAATCTTAATATTTTGTTTGGTATAAATTTTGAGATAAAAATCATTGTTCGATTAAAGCCGCCTCTCACAACAAAGATTTCTTTTCCGTTTAAACATGCATCGACACCTTGTTTTGCAACGTCTTTTCCAGACATTAAAAATAGTGACGGCACATCAGAATACTGCATTTTGAATCCTGCTCTTTTATTAAAACCAGTTTCAGTGAATCCTGGACAAAGAGCGCAAGTATGAACATTGTGCTTCTTATAAGTACTATTTAGAGTAATTGTGAATTCATTCACAAAGTTTTTAATATTTCCATAAATACCAATAGCCCCGCTTCCGCTTGGAATAATTCCCGCAATAGAAGACACCTGAAGTATTTTTCCTGATTTCCTTACCTTCATGTCTTGAATGAATAACCTAGTTAATTTCACTAAAGAATTCATTAAAACATTCAAAAAATCATCTAATTTTTCTAAATCATAAGTATCGAAATCTTCAGTAAAGCCATACCCTGCGTTGTTTACTAAAAAATCAATACTTAAATTTTTTTCTTTACAATAATTATAAATTTCTTGTGGACTTTTTGGGTCAGATAAATCTTTAATCAAAATTAAAACGGTAGACTTGGAATTGCTTTCTATTTCATCTTTTAATTTTTTTAGATTCTCTTCTCTTCTAGCAGAAACAATAATTCTCATATCAAATTGTGAAATATACTTAACAATCTCATATCCAATACCAGAAGAAGCACCAGTTACTAGTGCGGTTTTATTATATAAATAAGTCATAACTTTTTGGTCGGGGTGGAGGGATTTGAACCCCCGACATCCTGCTCCCAAAGCAGGCGCGCTACCAGGCTGCGCTACACCCCGTTAATTTTTTTTTAAGGGGTGGTATCATAACAAATAACAATGACGATAGTACTTGATGGAAAAAAATTATCTTTAGAATCAGAAAAAGATTTTTCTTCTCGCGTAAAAAAAATTCATTTAAATACAAACTCCATACCGATACTTGCGACCATTCTTGTAGGTAATGATCCTGCCTCAAATACATATGTAAAAATGAAAGGAAATGCTTGCAAAAGAATTGGAATGGACTCTCTTAAAATAGAACTAGAAGAAAAAACAACAACCGATGAGTTAAGGGAAAAAATAATTGAACTTAATAATAATGATGATGTACATGGAATTTTGTTACAACATCCTGTTCCAGATCATATCGATGAGAGATCTTGTTTTGATGCGATAGATATTCGAAAAGACGTAGATGGCGTTACCAGTTTAGGATTTGGTAGGATGAGCATGCAAGAAAGGGCTTTTGGATCTTGTACCCCGTTTGGAATAATGCGTCTTTTGAAGGAATATAAAATTGATATAGAAGGTAAATCTGCTGTTGTAGTTGGAAGAAGCCCTATTCTAGGAAAGCCAATGGCAATGATGTTACTTAATGAGAATGCTACTGTGACAATTTGTCATTCAAAGACACAAAAACTATCTGAAAAAGTTTCAGAGGCAGATATTATTGTTGGTGCCGTTGGCATACCAAAATTCATTAAAGGAGAATGGATTAAAGATGGTGCTGTAGTAATTGATGCAGGTTATCATCCAGAGAAATGTGGAGATATTGATCTAGAAAATATAATTCCAAGATGTTCTGCTTATACCCCAGTTCCAGGTGGTGTGGGTCCAATGACCATTAATACTCTTATTATGCAAACTCTCCAAAGTTGTGAAAACTATTTAGAGCTTGATTGATCTTTCCAATATTCGTCTTTTAAAAGTCTCTTATAAAGTTTTCCTGTTGGGTGTCTAGGTAATTCTTCTCTAAAATCTATCGATTTAGGACACTTAACATGAGAAATGTTATCTCTGCAGTAAGCCATCAATTCAGCCTCAAGATCATCTCCAATAGAGCTCATATCAGCTGGCTGAACTACTGCCTTTACTTCTTCACCCATTTCTTCATTTGGAACTCCAAAAACGGCTACATCTGATACCTTAGGATGCATGATAAGAGTATCTTCTGTTTCCTTTGGATAAATATTTACACCTCCAGAAATAATCATAAATGCTTTTCTGTCTGTTAAGTAAAGGTAACCTTCATCATCTAGATAGCCAATATCTCCTAGCGTCGTATAACCTTGTTTTGATGTAGCGCCTTTAGTCTTTTCTTTATCGTTATGATAAGAAAAGCCGTTAGCTGTAGGACCTTCAAAATAAATAGTGCCCTCTTCTCCCATAGGGACTTCATTTTGATCATCATCTAAAATATGAATTGGGCCAAGAAGAGATTTACCTACTGTTCCCTTATGACCAAGCCACTCTTCGGAATTGCAAGCTACAAAACCATTAAATTCAGTTCCAGCATAATATTCATGAATTATCGGCCCCCACCAATCAATCATCTTTTCTTTGACTTCTACTGGACATGGTGCTGCTGCATGGATAGCAATTTGATGAGAAGATAAATCATATTTGCTATAGATTTCAGAATCACTTTTAAGGAAACGAACAAACATTGTAGGTACCCACTGGCTATGAGTGACCTTATATTTTTCTATGGCTGACAAAGCAACATCCGGGTCGAATTTTTCTAAAATTATACTGGTTGCTCCTAAAGCTAAAAAACCTGTATTAAAACCCATTGGGGCTGAATGATACAAAGGAGCTGGTGATAAATAAATTGAATCTTCGTTAGCTGAATACAAACCCTGTACTACTCTTGTGAGTCCCAAGTCATCATCTTCTGCTTTGTAAGGTAATGGACTTAAATTTATTTCTCTGCTGACACCTTTAGGTTTTCCAGTAGTTCCTGAAGAATAGAGCATTGCAGCTCCTTGACATTCATCTTCAATCGCACTGACTGGCATTTTACTAATTTCTGTTTCAAAAGATTTAAAGTCATCGGTCGACCCATCAAGCATGAACTTATGAACTCCTTGTAATGATTTAGACAAAGATTTAGCAGATTCTTCTAAAAATTTACTAGTTATGAAAACTTTAGCATTACAATCACTGACGATATATTCTACTTCGCTAGGCTGTAGCCTCCAGCTTATAGCGGTATATTTCAATCCACTTCTATAGGCAGCAAAAGCAATTGGGAAAAAAAGCTTATGGTTTTCCATCATAAAAGCGAGGCTATCTCCTGGTTTTAAGCCAAGAGATCTAAATAATTGTGCTCCCTGATTTGAAAGTTCATTCAACTCTTGATGAGTTATAACTTCCCCACTTCCAGCCATGATAATTGCCGGTTTATCTTTAAATTTTGGTCCGTTTATTCCTGGATGCATGTCCTCTCCTATAAATAATGTAAAATTAAAGCATAGTTTTATTTAAATAAAAATTAGATGCTAGATTTAAAAAGGTTTCCAGTTATTTGCAGTGTCGGAGGAATTAATTCAGCCGGACGCTCATCTTTTAATTTTTCTTACAAAAGATTGATTATAGAAAACCTTAATAAAGAAAAAAAAATAGAATTATTAAAAGATTTAAATAATCTCACAAATGGAAAAATAACATCAGAAATAGATATTTTAAATAAAACATTGGTTAGAAAAATTAATTCTGATCTTTATGATCCTGAACTTTTAATGGCAGATGTTATGAAAGTTAACGCTGCAGGACAATTACCGGAAGGCATTGATATATCTAGGATGTACAACTCGAGACAGCATCCTAAAGGTATTCAAATGACCATCTTTGGAGTAACCGACTGCCTAAAAAATATTGGAAAAGATTGGGATAATGAAATCAAGCCTTATATAAACCCAAAAAGAATAGGAGTATTTTCTGGACCTGCTATTGGGCAATTAGACTATGAAGGTATGGGCGGCCTTCTTCAATCAAGAAAAATTGGTAAAAGGGCTACTTCTAAACACTTATCTATGTCACTTATTGGGATGTCTGCTGATTTTATTAATGCATATATTTTAGGTTCCTTAGGAAAAACTGGAACTGTTGCTGGAGCTTGCGCTACCTTTCTTTACAATTTGGATCTTGCTCTTAAAGGTATTAAAAATAATGAATTAGATTTTACTATTGTTGGTTCTTCTGAGGCTCCAATTAATCCAGAAATTACTGATGGGTTTCTTGCCACAACTGGAATTGCAGATGATAAAAAAATACTTGAAATGCAAAAAAGAAATGGTGAAGGTGATAATGAAATTAATTACAGGAATTCTTGTAGGCCCTTTGGAGATAATGCTGGAATGATTTTAGGAGAAGGAGCACAATTTGTTGCAGTAACTACTTTGGAATTTGCACTGGAAAAAGGGTTGCAAATTTTAGGAGGATTTACAGACGTTGCAATAAATGCTGATGGGTTTAAAAAATCGATAAGTTCACCCGGAATTGGAAATTATTTAACGATGGCACAATCGCTATCAAATACGATGAAAATTGGATGTTCATTAAAAAATTCTATGGTTGTAGCTCATGGAACTGGTACCTTCCAAAATAGAAGTACCGAATCTGATGTACTGAATAAAGTTGCAGAAGGCTTTGAATTAAAAGATTGGAAAGTTACTGCACTTAAAGGAATGTTGGGTCACACAATGGGTCCTGCAGCTGGGGATGAGCTAATGGTTGCACTAGGAATATGGAATCAAGGAATAATTCCTGGTATTAATACAACTAATAAACTTGCTCAGGATGTATCTTCAGAAAATTTAAAATTCTGCTTAGAAAATACTGAGGTTGAAAAAGAAACAATTGATACTATCTTTCTAAACGCTAAAGGTTTTGGAGGAAACAATGGTTCCTGTGGAGTGGTTAGTCCTTATTTTATTGAATCTCTGCTTGATAAAAAAACTTTAGACAAGCATAAGACAATGGTTTCAGAAACAAATTATGCTAGGGAAGAATACTTTGAACAAAGTATAAATGGCTCATATGAGTTAATTTATAAATCCAATGAGGAAATTCTTGATCCTGATATCGATATGACAATATCAAAAGATAGAGTTACTTTAAAAAACTTTAAAGATATTGATCTTTAATTTATCTGTCTAAAGGCTTGTCTTTTGGAAATAGCCTTCTTATTAATGGTATTAAAGGTAGGAGATAGATATATTTTTTCGGAAAAAACCTTTGTATCCTGTCATACCATTTGGCATCTGCTCCAACTAAAATTCTTTTATTCTTTTTTCTAATATTATTTAAAATAATTTTTGCAGCTGTATTTGCATTTACAGGAGCCTGATTCTTGAATAATTGTCCTACTTCTTCTTTAGTTTGAGCTTTTGGACCAAATATATTTGGTCTCTCATCTTGTTGATCAAGATCAATGTCTAACTTATCATTTTCTACTCCGTAGTTAGCTATATTTGTTCCTATATGACCTGGATGCACTGAGTAAACCTCAACTGGAGAATTTTCCATTTTCATCTCTAAAGCCAATGATTCTGTAAAAGCTCGAACTCCATATTTTCCAACATGATAAATAGACTGTGTTGGAACTGCTAAGAGACCAAAAATAGAGGATGTATTAACAATTGCAGCTTCAGGTCTTTCTTTTAAGTGTGGCAAAAAAGCTCTTGTTCCATTTATTACCCCATGAAGAAGAACACCCAAACCCCAATCCCAATCTTCATCAGTTGAATTTTCTACCGTTTGAGATAAGGCAACTCCTGCATTATTAAAAACCATGTCTACAGCACCATGTTCATCAATCACCTTTTGGGGTAATGCAAAGATTGCCTGTTTATCACTAACATCAATAACATGTTTAGAAACACCAACATTATATTTTTTTAGTAATTCAGCAGTTTCGTTTAATGTGTCTTCATTCCACTCGGCTAGTGCAATATTTGCTCCTGACTGAGCAAGTTCAATTGCTAGCTCTCTACCCATTCCTGATCCAGCACCAGTAATAACAGCTACTTTCCCTGTAAAATCTTTCATAAAATTCTCCCTATGAAGATAGATTAGTTTTTTTCTGCAGAAAATTCAATTACGTTTTTTGAATTTAAGAAATTTAAAATTGGATCGAGAGTTAGGCCTTTAATAGTGGAATCATCTCCTTCGATTTCTTCGAAAAGAGAACTTCCTTGAGATTCAAATTTATAAGCCCCACATGCCATAAGTGGTTCATCAAGATCAATATAGCTATTTATTTCATTATCAGATAAAACTTTCATAGATAAAGCTGCCTGATCGTAATTCTGCCAAATTTCTTTGCCATCCAAACAAATACTAATCCCGCAATTTTGATGATGTGTATTTCCTGAAAGCTTAGATAAAGTTTTAAAACAATTTTCTTTTGTTTTAGGTTTGCTGAAAATTTCATTTTCAAAACAACATATTTGGTCAGAACCAATCACATAAGAATCGGGATTTTTTATACTCACTGCAATGGCTTTTGCTTTTGCCAAAGAAAGACAAATAAGTTTTAAATCACTTGTCTGAAGAGATTTTTTAATTTCAGACTCGTCCACATCAGAAAGTACGATATCGAAAATCATACCAGAATCGTCTAATATCTTTTTTCGTATGGAGGACCCAGACGCAAGAATTATGGATTTTAAAGTTCGAAAATTTCTTTTGTTCAAGCTTGGTTTGGCTTTATAAGATTCATAAATTCTGATCTCGTAGTAGGATTTTCTTTAAAAGCTCCTAACATTCTACTGGTAACAGTACTGGTTTCAGTTTTATGAATACCTCTTGTAGTCATGCATTGATGTGCTGCATCAATAACAACGGCTACGCCTTTTGGCTTTAATACATCATTAATTGTGTCTGCGACTTGAGCAGTCATAGTTTCTTGAGTTTGAAGTCTTTTACCAAAAATATCTATGATCCTTGCGAGTTTACTTATTCCAACAACTCTTTTGTTCGGAATATAGCCAACATGAGCAACTCCTAAAATCGGAACCATGTGATGTTCGCAATGAGATTCGACTCTAATTCCCTTTACTATTACCATCTCATCATATCCTTCTACCTGCTCAAAAGTTTTTGATAAAGCTTCAACAGGATCTTCGTCATATCCCGCGAAAAATTCACCATAAGCTTTGATAACTCTTTTGGGAGTCTCAATAAGGCCTTCTCTTGAAGGGTCATCTCCAGCAAAAGCTAATAGCGTTTTAACTGCCGCCATAGCTTCTTCTTCTGAGGGCCTGATTACTGGAATAGGTTTACTTGCGAAATTCTTTTTTGTCATAATTATTTATAAGTTTTGAATTAAGGATATTTATAATACAGATATTTAAATATTATTCATCATCTTCGCTTGGCAAAGAGTTGAAAGGAAAAGGCCTTTCTGAACTGCTATAAGTAACGAAATCAATTATTTGAACGATGTAATTTCTTAATTTTATTGAAAACTTAGATAAATGAGCACTAGGTTCTTTAGTAAATACCGAAAAGAGAAACTGAGCGGCAGCAATAATCCATAAGATAAAATCTAAGAAACCTAATAAAAACAAATAAAGTATTACTAAACCGGCTGTAATCCAAGTAGATGGGTGCTTTACCTTATCAGGAATTACATCCCTAAAAGTATTGGTTTCTTCCGTTGATGCTTCTGCTTCATCAGGTTGTTTTTTTTTATCCTCAGTCATTAGGTATCAATGTTACCACTTTCATTAAGAAAGTTTAAAAAACATTTTTTTGGGTTTTTATTTAAATAAATAATTTGATACAAAACATCAACTATAGGCATTTTTATTCTAAAATTATTTTTTTTTTGATAAATAACTTTTAAAGTGCCAAAACCTTCCACGGATTGGTCAATTTTATCTAATGCTTCCTTTGGGGAAATACCCTGGCCTAAAAAAAAACCAAAGGAATAATTTCTACTTTTAGTTGAGCTACTAGTAGCAATCAAATCTCCAACTCCTGATAATCCTAACAGGGTTTTTGGATTAGCTTTTATTTCTTGAAATAAATTAGACATTTCTTTAAGAGCCCTGGTTAAAAGCATTGCCTTAGTATTAGACTCAAAGCCCAAACCATCTGAAAGCCCTGAACAAATAGCATAAAGATTTTTAAGAGCACCAGACATCTCTACTCCTTTTATATCTTGAGAAATAAAAGTCTTGAAATATTTAGTATTAAATAATTGTGATACTTTTTCTAATGTACTTAAATTCTTTCCTGCAATAACCGATGCAGATATATTTTTTCGCATTATTTCATCTGCAATATTTGGTCCTGATAAAACCATCACGCTCTTTTTTGGAAATTTAGTTTCTTGAATGAAAACTTCACTCATTGTCATAAAAGATTTTTTCTCTATCCCTTTTGTAAGAATTAATACTTTTTGATTTGTTAAGTATTTAGAAATTTTTCTAGAAAATTCCTTAAAGTATTTTGATGGAATTGCAATTATTAATAATTGCGATGAATTTATTGCTTTCTCAAGATTATTTTGAATTAACAAATTTTTTGATAATTCATAATCAGGAAGGTATTTTTTATTGTAAAGCTTATTTTTTCTTTTGATAAAAATATTTGAATTTCTATTCCAAAGAGAAACATCAAGTCCTTTTTCTGCCAATAAATTTGCTAAAGTTGTTCCCCAAGATCCTCCGCCTAAAATAGCTATTTTCTTCATAATAGTTAAGAAGAAATGAATTCTTCAGCTTTTTTTCCATAAAGATCCCACCACCTATCTCCAAGGGCTTTGATAGAGTCTAAATTTCTTTTAGATGTATTATCAAATGAAGATTCAATTCCAGAAAGTTCTGAGTCTACTCTTAAATAATTTTCTTCAAATAAAGATTGTGCAATAACGTGTTCAATATTCGACTCCATAAGAATCTGTATTATCCCAGCGTTTAGCCAAGCTAAAGATCCCCATTTTCTAGCTCTCCTTCCATCAAGTCTTTTTGAGTTATATCCTGTTCCAATACTGAGAATTTTAATATCTTCATTTGGCCACAGTTTTTTTGCTTCTGAGTAGGCAATCAATACAGGGTTATTTGTAGAAACTGCTCCATCAAGATACCACTTGCCTTCTATGGACTCAGCAGGAAAATATGTAGGTGCTGCTGATGTCGCAGCGGCAACTCTTCTTGCAGGAAGATATCCTTCTTTCCAAGACTTAAACATTTTGACTCTTCTTTTTTCTAAATCAAAAGCTGTAATAATTAAAGGAACTTTTGAGGAGCCTAAATCTTCAGCACCAAAATATTCATCAAAAGTTTTTCTTTTTATTTTACCTGCATATTTAGATCCTAATATTCTGTATCTAAAAGGAGAAAAGATTTTTTTTAGATTTTCTTTTGAATAAATTTTAACTAAATCTTCGCCTTCGAGATCTAAAATAGAAATGGCTAAAGAAATAATACCTCCTGTAGAAGTACCAACTAGTAAGTCAAAACTCTCAGATAGCTTTTTTGGTATTTTTTTATCAAGTTTGCTCAGAAAATTTGCTGATGCTAAACCTCTTACTCCGCCTCCGTCTATAGACAAAACATATTTAGTCATTGTTATTTATAGGTAAATTAAGCATATTATCATCGAAACTATACTTACTATTTAAAATGAATTCATTGAGTGCTAAAAAAATAGGGTTTTGGGTAGGTTTGATTATTTTTATAGTCATTTATTTTTTACCTTCACCTTCTGATCTTTCTAACGAAGGCAAGCTAACCGCTGCGATATTCTTATTGATGGGGATATGGTGGGCTACTGAAGCAATGCCTTTATATGCTACGGCATTATTGCCCTTAATTTTTTTTCCTCTCTTGGGTATTGATCCTATTGGTATTGTAAGCAAAGAATATATGAATAAAGTCCAATTTTTATTCGCTGGTGGATTTATGATTGGAATTGCAATGCAAAAATGGGATTTACATAAAAGAATTGCACTTAACATTTTAAAATTCAGTGGGTTGCAAGCTAAAAATATAGTAGCAGCATTCATGTTAACGAGTGCAATTTTAAGTATGTGGGTTATGAATACTTCTACGGCAATAATGCTTTTACCAATAGGGATATCTGTAATTGCAGTGATAAATGAAACGGTTAAAGATATTGCACCCAAAGAAAGTAAAAACTTTCAATTTGCTCTTTTACTAGGAATTGCTTATGCAGCATCATTAGGAGGTATTTCAACTCCAATAGGAACTTCGCCGAATGGATACTTGATTCAATATGCAAACGATAACTTTAATCAAGACATTGGCTTTATAAGCTGGCTTGCAATAGGTTTACCAGTTACTTTGGTGATGGTTCCTTTAGTTTGGTATATTTTGACCTCTTTAATTTTTCCTATCAATTTTAAAGCTTCGCCAGAAACAAACGATAAATTAAAGAGCATGCTTAAAGAACTAGGACAAATTACTTCTGAGCAAAAAAGAGTTGCAATAATTTTTTCCATTACAGCCTTTTGCTGGGTTTTTAGAAAATTGTTAGATGACCTCCCTGGTTTATATTTTTTAGAAGACGCCGTAATAGCAATGATAGGTGGCATTTCATTATTTTTCGTAAGCTCTTCTTCTAAATCAGACTATTTACTCAATTGGGATGACTTGCAGCAAAAATTTCCCTGGGGGCTTATTTTTTTATTTGGTGGAGGTATGGCTTTAGCCTTTGAAGTAAATTCAACTGGATTAGCGTCTTGGCTTGCTAATTTGATTCCATCTGATATCAACCCTATTTTAGTAACGGCAATGATTATTTTATTAGTTTTACTGCTAACTGAATTGACAAGCAATTTAACTACTACTATTACTTTTATGCCTGTCATTGCAAGTGTGGGATTCAACTTAGATATAAATCCTCTTCTATTAACCCTGCCTCTAACAATTGTTGCAAGTTGTGCCTTTATGTTGCCTGTAGCAACGCCGCCAAATTCAATTATTTATGCATCAAATTTAGTACCTGTTCAACAAATGGTTAGGGCTGGAATTTTTATAAACATAATTTCATTTGCATATATTCTTCTTCTTTCAGTCTTTTATTACCCCCTAGTTATGTAGTAAAATTTTGAAATAGTGTTGCACTAGGTTCAGCATCAGGGGTGCCTATAAAGTGCGTTTAATTATTACCCTGTGAAGGAGGTGGTCCAAATTAGTATTAACAAATTAGCAGGAATTTCAGGGGATGCCTCTTGACAACGGGTTAAACCGATTCCGACCTTTTGCCGGTTCGCCCGCATAAGGTAAGAACAAAGTTGAAATACTTTTTCTTAAGCCCCGTCAGTAATGGCGGGGTTTTTTTATTCGCTTAAATCGTGCCCCGAAGAAGATATGGTTCCACCATCGCAAGTGATAGTTTCACCAACTGTATAAGATCCTGCTTTAGAAGATAAATATATAGCCAAGCCACCAACATCCTCTGCTCTTCCCATTCTATGAACTGGATTTCTAGAAATTATTCCTTCATAGTTATGTTCGACCGCTGCTCCAAGCATATCACTAGGAAATGGACCAGGAGCAATAGCATTCACTAGAATGTTTTCTTTTACAAGGCGGGCAGCAAGTACCCTGGTCATGTGATGAACTGAAGCTTTTGATGCGCTGTATGGATAAGTTTCAAAAACTGGAGTTCCAATACCGTCTATAGATCCAATATTAATAACTCTTGCAGGATCATCCTGTGAAGCCGACTTTCTTAGTAAAGGAAGAAATTTTTGAGTTGAAAAAAATACACTTTTTACGTTTAAATCCATAACTTTATCCCAGCCTCTTTCTGTAAATTTGTCAATTGGTTCGGCCCAAGCTGCTCCAGCATTGTTCACTAAAATATCAATACTTTCTTCTAGAGACTCAACATCTCTAACGAAAGAATCAATTCCTTCTACAGACGACAAGTCAGATGGCAAGGAAATACATTGAGCATCATATCTTTCGGATAATTCTATTGCTTTGGCATCACAAATATCTGCTTTTCTAGATGTTATATAAACTCTTGCTCCATTTGCTAAATATGCTGAGGCTATCATTTCTCCTATACCTCTTGATCCGCCCGTAACTACAGCAACTTTATTTTTAACTGAAAAAATCTCATCAATTTTCATTGTTTCTCCTAATTATTGATTTTTATAATTTTTGGCTGAACAAATTTATCATCTTTATCACAAATCATGTAACTACAAATTATAACTAGATCGCCAGCTTTTGCTTTATGAGCTGCGGCTCCATTAAGGGATATTTCTTTCTTACCTTTTTCTTCTGAAAAAGCATAGGTAATGAATCTATTGCCATTTGTAATGTTATAAATGTGTACTTGCTCAAATTCCTTTATGCCTAATTCTTCCATCCAGTTCAAATCAATTCCACAAGAACCATCGTAATCAGGATTTGTTGACGTTACTTTAACTCTGTGTAACTTAGATTTAAGAACGGTTATGAACATAATATTAATGGCGGACCGGACGGGGCTCGAACCCGCGACCTCCGCCGTGACAGGGCGGCGTTCTAACCAGAACTGAACTACCGGTCCAATTTAGGAAAACAATTATACATAGTATGAAAAGAAAGTAACTTACAAAAATGAAATCAGATAATTGTTTTAAATCAAAACCTTTTGATGATTTATCCTAAATGAAATTGGTTCTAGATTTGTGTAGTTTTTTGATTTAACAGATGAGACGTACTTGAATTTTACATCAACGTAATCTGAATATATTTCGAGTTCTACATACCCTTTATTTTTTCCATCTGTCCAGACAAGATCTTTGTTAGATTCAATAGATGATTTATCGATAGCATCAGTAAATTGTCCAAAAGTATCTATAAAATTTGGCGAGGTTATTGAAGGAGCACCTATTTCAATACCTTTGAAATTTTTTTCTTTATCGAACAAATTTGAAATCCAAGAATTATGAGAATCTCCTGCAAGAACAAGATTAGATTGAGAGTTGTTTATGGCCTTATAAAACTTTTCTCTATCTTTGGGATATCCATCCCAAGAATCAGTGTTGTAGGGAATATTCTTACCAGCCAATGATAAATATTTGTGTAAAAATTTTGGAAAATTTTCCTTATCTGCAGCTTTTAAAATATGAGGTAAGTATTTTGGTCCAATTAAAATTTGTTGGCCAAATATAGACCACTTAAAAGATTTATTAACTTTTGACCTTATCCAGTTAAATTGTTCCTTGCCGAGTAATTTTCTTGGCTTATTAAGATCTTTTAAAAAATTTACTTGGTCAAAAGAATTTTCTTTAAAATAATTTTCTATATCTAATTGTTTGTTTCTTTCATATGATCTCGTATCTAACATCATAAGATTGATAAGATTTCCTACTTTGAAATTACGCCATATTTTGTCTTTACGACCCTTTTCACGAATTGGCATCCATTCATAATATGCCTGCAGCGCATTTTTTTTTCTCTTTGCGAAAGACCCTTCTTCATATGAATGGTTTTGAGCACCCTTCTTCCAACTATCATTTGTGAACTCATGATCATCCCAAACCGAAATCATAGGTTTTCTTTGATGTAATAGTTTTAGATCGGCATCAGATCTATATGTTGCGTACCTTTTTCTATAATCATCTAGTGATAGCATTTCATGCCTGGGGTTTACTATCCTGCCCATTTTTTCTGCATCCTTTGAACCATATCCTCCATGACCATACTCATAAAGGTAATCTCCAAGATGCAGAACTAGATTAATTTTTTCATTATTAGCTATTTCTTTATAAGCATTAAAATATCCTGCTGGATAGTTTGAGCAACTGCAAAAAGCAATATTAAAGTTTGTTGGATTTTCTATAGGTAAAGTTGATGTCGTTCCAATTTCTGAATTTTTTCCATCAGCCAAGAATCGATAGTAAAGTTTTTTACCGTTATATTGCCTAGGAATTTTTGCATCAACTTTGACAGTATAATCGTTTTTTGAATTTGTTCTTGCATGACCAAAAGTAACCAAATTTGAAAAATTACTTAAAGTAGATACTTCCCATCTAACTCTAATTTCGGGATTGCCTATTGGTAGAATTTTTGTCCATAAAATAACGTTAGTGTTGGTCGGATCGCCACTTGCAACTCCATATTTAAAAGATATAACAGTATCTTTTTTAAAGGATGGAAAAATACGTAAGGGTAAAAATAATAAAAGTAACGCTAAGCTCTTTAAAAATTTTCTTCTGTATCTATTCACTAAACAAATTTAGCATTAATAAATGTTTTTGGATAAGAGATTTTTTTGGTGGGCGACACAGGACTTGAACCTGTAACTTCCACCTTGTAAGGGTGGCACTCTACCAATTGAGTTAGTCGCCCGAGGAAAAAGTATTATACCCAAATTGAATTTAATCAAAATGGACATTGAGAAGAAATTAGTGCATATTTTTTTTAACTAATTATGAAACAACTAGAATCACAACCTTTTCAATCCAAGCTTGACTTGAATTCTGAAGAATTCAAAAAAAATAAAGATTCTATGTTAAGTATGATTTCTGAGCTTGATGAACTTCTAGATGAAGCAGAAGCTGGTGGTGGTCCAGATCATCATAAGAGACTTGCTGCCCGTGGAAAACTTCCTGTAAGAGAAAGAGTTTTTCATTTTTTAGATCCAGACAGTCCTTTTTTAGAAATAAGCGGTTTAGCTGCCTATAAATCTGAATATCCTGTTGGCGGAGGAGCATTTGCAGGTATTGGAGTATCCTCTGGAATTGAGTGTGTAATTTTTGCTAATGACCCCACTGTTCTAGCTGGCGCTATGCATTTTTATTCTGTAAAAAAATGGATGAGATGTATGCAGATTGCTAGAGACTGTCGAATTCCATTTATTCAGTTTGTTGAGTCTGCAGGTGGAGATTTAAGACCAAGAGCAGGAGCCTCTGTTGGAGGCGTCGGACATTTTGCTGAATCAGGAAGACAATTTTATGAAATTACTGAACTCTCAAAATTAAATATTCCAACTGTTACTGTTGCTTTTGGAACAGCAACAGCAGGTGGAGCTTATCAACCTGGTATGTCTGACTATAATATCTTTGTAAAGAATCAAGCAGATGTGGCACTTGCAGGGCCACCGTTAGTACAAATGGCAACAGGTGAAATTTCCTCGAGGGAGGATATTGGTGGAGCAAAAATGCATGCTGAAAAATCAGGTTTAGCGGAATATTTAGCTGAAGATGATTTAGACGGAATTAGAATTGCCCGAGAAGTGATGTCGCATTTGAATTGGAATAAACATGGCGATGGCCCAAGATTTTTAATTGATCCTCCCTTGTACAATCAAGATGATCTTCTCGGAATAATTGAGCCGGGTCTTAAAACACCTTTTGACATTAGAGAGATTATTGGTCGTATTTCTGACGGTTCAAAATTTGAAGAATTCAAACCCCTTTTTGGTCCAACAATAATTTGTGGATTTATTTCAATACATGGTTATCCAGTCGGAGTATTAGGGAATAATGGAATGCTTTTTCCAGATGCTTCGCAGAAAGCTGCTCACTTTATTCAACTTTGTAATAAAAGAAATCTTCCTTTAATTTTTCTTCAAAATATTACTGGCTTCATGGTTGGAAAAGATTACGAACAAGATGGTTCCATAAAAAAAGGAGCTCAAATGTTAAATGCTGTATCGAATTCCAACGTACCGCATTTGACTGTAATTGTTGGAAATTCTTATGGAGCAGGGACATACGCAATGTCTGGAAGAGAATTTGGAAATTCATTTACCTTTATTTGGCCAACAGCAAAAATTGCAGTAATGGGTGGTGAAGTGATTGCTGGAGTAATGTCAATTGTTAGAAGAGGACAGGCAGCTAGAAAAGGTATCAAATTTAATGAAAAAGAAGATGCTGAAATTGTAAAAAATCAGCAAATTTCACACGATAAAGGATCAAAAGCACTTAGAGCAACGAGTGTAATAAGTGATGATGGCATCATTGATCCAAGAGATACAAGAAGTGTTCTGGGGATGTGTCTTTCTATAGTAAATAATAAAGAAATTAAAGGCTCAGACGGCTTTGGAGTTTTTAGGCTGTGATTATACGAAAACTACTTATTTCTAACAGAGGAGAAATAGCCAGTAGGATTATAAGAAGTGCACACGATATGGGTATTAGCTGTGTAGCTATATATACAGAAGCAGACACAAATACTCCTTACGTAAGAGAAGCAGATCAAGCATTCAAACTAAGTGATACTTATTTAAACGCAAAAGAAATTTTAGAGATTGCAAAAAAAAATGACGTAGATGCAATACATCCTGGTTATGGCTTTTTATCTGAGAACGCAAATTTTGCTAATAGCGTTAAAAAGGCCGGAATTAAATGGGTTGGGCCTTCAGCAAATGCAATTAAAAAAATGGGAGACAAACTTACAGCTAAAACCTTAGCTGAAAAAGTCGGAGTTCCTACTTTGCCTATGGGAACTTCTTCAAAAGATGCAAAAAACATAGGTTATCCAATTTTAGTTAAAGCTGCGGCAGGCGGTGGTGGAAAAGGCATGCGTATTGTTGAAGACGCTAAAGATCTCAAAGAGTCAATTGCCTCTGCAGAACGTGAGGCTGAAGGAGGTTTTGGAGATAAAAGAGTTTTCCTTGAAAGATATATTGAAAGATCAAGGCATATTGAGGTACAAATTCTTGGAGATTCACATGGAAATCTTGTGCATTTAGGTGAAAGAGAATGTTCAATTCAAAGAAGACATCAAAAAATTATTGAAGAGTCCCCTTCTCCAATGGTAAGTGATTCTATGCGTCGCGAAATGGGAGCAGCAGCTTTGAAATTAGCTTCAAAATTAAAATATGAATCCGCAGGAACAGTAGAATTTTTAGTCGACGAAAAAACCAAAGAATTTTGGTTTTTAGAAGTTAATACAAGATTGCAAGTTGAGCATCCAGTTACGGAAGAAGTTACGGGTATTGACCTTGTAAAAGAACAATTGAGAATAGCTGATGGTGAAGAGCTAGGATTTGATCAATCTGATGTAGATTGGTTTGGAAGCTCCATTGAAGTAAGACTTTATGCTGAAGATCCAGGAAATGATTTTTTACCAGTTACAGGAAAACTAATAAGATTTGAACCTGCTAATAATCCCGTGGTGAGATGGGATGTAGGTATTGAGACAGGTTCAATAATTACTTCTGACTTTGATCCTATGCTTGCCAAAGTAATATCATATGGAGAGACAAGAATAGAAGCTGCTAACAAACTTGTCTTAGCTCTTAAAAATAGTCATTTTGGAGGTATGAAAACTAATAGAGAGTTTTTAATATCAATACTTGAATCAAAAGAATTTTTAAAAGGGGCAACAACGACTGACTTTATAAAAAAAGTTAAATTAAATACTGAATTAGGTCTTTCTGAAGATGAAATAAATGATTATGCCAAGTTAGCAGCTCTTTGGATTCAAGGAAAAAATAGAAATGAAGCTTCAGTATTAACTAATATGGAATCTGGATGGAATAATGCCAGACTGCCCTTCCAGGAAGTAAAGCTAAAGATGAATGAATTAGAAACTTCAATAAAATATAAAAATACTAGAAATAATATTTTTAAATTTTCTGATAAAAAAAATGGAGTAGTTTTTGAATGGAAAAACAATTTCATTGATGCTGAAATTTCTGGATCTCGTTATAGATCTAAAGTATCCAAGGATAAAGATCTATTATTGCTGCACACTTATAAAGGCGATGTTCTATTTAAAATTTTGCCTAAGTTTAAAATTCAAGAGATAGGAATAGTGGAAGGAGGATTGAATGCTCCCATGCCTGGAAAAGTTGTAGAGGTCAAAATCAAAAAAGGATCTTCCGTAAAAAAAGGAGATACTTTGGTTATTCTTGAAGCAATGAAAATGGAACATAAAGTTAGCGCTCCTGCAAATGGAAAAATTTCAAAAGTACTCATTTCTCAGGGAGACCAAGTAGAAAATGGTCAAACTTTAATTGTCTTAGATTAATCCCATTTAGGTTTTCTTTTTTCTAAAAAAGCAGCAATTCCCTCTTGAGCATCTGGACCAGCAAATGTTTCAGCGCTTTTTTTTCCAAGGTATGGAAGGGCTTCATCAAAATTCATATCATCTTGAATGACATATGCTTCAAGACCAAATTGCATGGTACCAGGAGCTAGATTAGCTAAATCATTTGCTAACTTGTTAACTGCTTCATCCAACATGTCGATTGAAACTGATTCATTTATTAGTCCCCATTCCTGCGCTTTTTTAGCATCGATTGCTTGTCCGCGCATACAAAAATCTAAACCAGCCCTTTTTGGCATCACTCTAAATAGCCCAGCCATAACCATATGAGGCCAAACTCCTCTTAAAATTTCAGGAGCTGAAAACTTTGCATTCTCAACAGCAATGGCGTGGGTACAATTTGTAACCATAAGAAGTGCTCCGGCATGAACTGATCCTTGAATCTTACAGATGACTGGCTTATAGAGGTGCCTGATTGATAGACTTATATCGTCTGATCCTTCTATTTTAGGAACGTCTGATTCTATTTGCTTTCTATTTAAGTCAGCTCCAGCACAAAAGACATCTCCCTCTGCGCCAATTACTACAACTCTAATGCTTCTCTCTTGTTTTGCATAAGCAAGAGCATAATTAATTTCATTCATCATGACATTGTTGAGCGCGTTTTTCTTTTCTGGCCTATTTAAAGTAATGGTCAATATATGATCAGAGATATTGATTTTTGTAGCTTGGAAGTTTAGGTTCTCTAAAGAGAGTTTTTTAGTATTCATTTTTATTTATCCTAAAATAGTTTTTGGTATGGATATCTTTTTCGCTCTTAAGTACTCGCCCAAAGACTTTGCTTGGCCATCCATTCTCGTTGAAGAGGAGACTCCATCTTGTAAAATTCCATGAATATAAAAGTTTAAAGATAAAATATTTGGTAAATCAAATCTATCAATTTCAAAAGGTTCTAGGTCTGGGAGTAATTCTTTAAGTTTTTTTACAGTTAAAAAATCATATAAAAATCCATAAGTATCAATATTTTTGCTCCATACTCCAAGATTTGCGCAACCGCCTTTGTCTCCTGATCTTGTACCAAAAATTTCACCAAAAAATATCTCTTTATCTGGTTTCTCAGTTATTTTCTTTACTTCGGTTGGTTCTTTTTGATAATAAACTTCTTCAAAATCTAATTGACTAGTCGGGAGGATCTCTAAAACTTTACCGTCAACGAATATCTTTTCTTTTATATGCTTACTATCAACTAAAGCTGGCCAGTACTCTATGTAAGGACCATTTGGAACAACTCCACTTCTTCCCGTCCATCCAGGAAAGTTAGCAAGAGCTAATTCTATAATTTTTGCGCTAAATAGCCGACCTACCAAATCAGAATCCTTTGACATTACATCAATTCTCAAAAAAGCTTGAGCTTGTTCGTTTGTTTCAGGATTTTCTTTATCCGTTCTATGAAGTTGTATATCAACTTTATCAAATTGATCTTTTCCTCCTACTGATTCAAAAATAGTTTCTGAAATTAAATTAGCTTTTTCTTCAATATCTAAACCTGTAATAAGTAATTCTGTACCATTTCTAAATCCACCAGCTAAATTAATACAAACTTTATGATTTTTTGGAGGACTACTTCCTCTACATCCAGAGACATAAACTCTATCTTCTGACTCTTGCTCTATTTTTAGGGTATCGAAATGTGAAATGACATCTGGGTTTGCATATGCAGGCGAGCCAATTTCATATAGTAATTGGGCTGTAACAGTTCCCACAGAAACCAAACCTCCTGTGCCGGGGTGTTTTGTAACTACAAAACTTCCATCTTCATTAATTTCTGCAATTGGATATCCTATATCCTTGAATGATGGTACCTCTTTAAAAAAAGCATAGTTTCCCCCAGTTGCTTGAGCTCCACATTCTATAATATGACCGGCTGCTAAAGCGCCTGCTAATTTATCAAAATCATTTCTTGCCCAATTAAATTTCCAAGCTGCTGGTCCTATTACTACTGCAGCATCTGTTACTCTTGGGCAAATTACGACATCTGCCCCTTCATCCAGAGCCTCTTTTATTCCCCAAGCTCCTAAGTAAGCATTAGCAGTCAAAGGTTTTTTTTCATATGAGAACAAATCATTTTTTTTATCTATATTTTTTAGTAATTCTCCTGCCGAAGAAAGTTCTTCAAGCCTTGGCATAAGGTCATCGCCTTCTATGTAAGCTACTTTTAAATTTAAATTTAGTTCTTTAATTATTTTTTCTACTTCTTTAGCCATTGAAGCGGGATTAAGTCCTCCGGCATTGGAAACTATTTTAATTTTTTTATCTTCACAAAGTTTTGCCACTTCCTTGAATTGTTTTAAAAAAGTTCCAACGTAACCAAAATCCTCGCCTCTTTTTAACTTTTGATTGTATAAAATTGTCATGGTTAATTCGGCTAAATAATCTCCTGTAAGGACATCAATAGGACCCCCTTCAACCATTTTTCTTGCTATGGAAAGATTATCTCCATAAAAACCACTACAGTTAGCTATTTTGATATTTTGTGTCATCTTTATTTCTAATTTTTTTATCGGATATACCTGCAAGATAGATACCAACTAGAAGAATGATAGCACCGAAAATCTGTTGATTTAAGAACATTTCTCCAAAAAAAATTATTGCTAGTAGTGCCGCAGTAAGAGGTTGTAATAAAAGAATTAAGGAAGAAAATTGAACTCTCAATAATGATAAGCCAAAAATAATACTGCCTTGTCCGGCGATTTGAATAAATAAACCCTGAAAAATTAAATTTATCCATCCATTATAAGAATATGGAACAAGCGCTCCTGATTCAACAAAGCTTCCTGCTAATAATGGAATACATCCAAATAAAGCAGAAAAAAACATCAAAAGAAAAATATCATATGTTTTTGAAAATCTTTTTATAGAAATTAAATATCCTGAATAAAAAAGTGCCGCTAGCAAAGAAAGAAAATCTCCTTTAAGGCTTTGAAATTCATTTTGCTCAAAAAGAATTAAAAAAACTCCCAACAAACAAAAAGATCCAGCAAAATAAAAAAATAAATCTAGTTTCTCTTTGAATATAAAAAATGAAATTATGGCTACATATATTGGAGCCGTATTAACAAAAAGAGATGCGTTTGCGATGGAAGTTTCATTGATTGACCAGTGCCAAAGAGTTATATCTGTTCCAAAAAAAAGACCAGGAATTGATAGATAAAAAATATCTTTTATTTTTATGTTTTTGAATTTTTTTTTAATTATGCCAAAAAGAAATAAAACAAATGTGGCTATAAGAAATCTATAAAAGCCAGTAAGAGACGGTGTTACTTCACTAGTCCGTACCAATATAGGAGCTATGCCAATAAGAAAAGCACCTATACTTGTTGATAAAATACCTATAGTTCTTAAGCTTAGAGTAGTCATAATAATTTGAAGTAAAGATATACTGTATCAATGTTGAATAAAGAGCAAAAAAATTCTCCAGCCATTCTTTCTGTTTCTCAATTAAATAAAAATGCGAAATTATCACTGGAAAAGAAATTTAATAATGTCTGGGTAAAAGGGGAAATTTCTGAGTTTACAAACTATAAACAGTCTGGACATTGGTATTTCACTTTAAAGGACGAAAATGCATCCATAAACTGCGTCATGTTTAAGTTTAAGAATTCATATCTTAAAAACATTCCTGAAATAGGAGATGAAATTATTTTGAAAGGAAATATTTCTTTATTTGAAGCCCAAGGTAGATTTCAATTTATAGCAGAAGCATTAGAATATTCAGGAGAAGGAGATTTACTAAAAGCTTATGAAAATTTAAAAAAAAAGCTTCTACTAGAAGGTCTTTTTGAAGAGAGTTTTAAAAAAGTAATCCCAAGTAAACCAATGCATATTGGTGTTGTATCTTCACCTTCTGGAGCAGTTATTCAAGATATAAGAAATATACTAGAGAGGCGAGCACCGTTATCTAAAGTGACTTTATCTCCAAGTCTTGTTCAAGGTGAAAAAGCAGATGATCAGATAATTAAAGCGCTAGAAATGTTAACCACATTTAACGAATCTTATAAAATTGATTTAATTATAATTGCTAGGGGTGGAGGATCTCTTGAAGATCTTTGGTGCTTTAATAGTGAAAAGTTAGCGAGAAAAATTTATTCGCTAGAAATACCAATTATTAGCGCCATTGGTCATGAAACAGATTTTACTATTTGCGACTTAGTATCAGATTTAAGAGCCCCTACTCCATCTTCTGCAGCTGAGATAATAAGTCAAGAACACTCAAATTTTTTTGATCGACTAATTGATCTTAAAAGGAATGGATTATTTTCTCTTCAGAAAAATTTTTCGAATAAAAAAAACTTTCTTAAACAAAATCTAAACATTTTTAACAAGGTTGATCTTAATTTAGACCAAAAAAGTTTAAGACTCGACGAGAATCAAAATAGATTTACTTATTTACAAAAAGAAAACTTGAATTCAAAAAATCTTTTACTATCAAAATTTATTTTAAATTTAAAAGATAAAAATCCATTTTCTAAACTTTCGAGTCAAAAAGCGGATTTATCAAACATGGTCTTAATTTATAAAAATAGTTTTTTTACTAATTTTTCTGAAAAGAGAAATATTATTAAAACTTTGATATCTAAATTAAATGCTTTTAGTCCTTTAGCAGTCTTATCAAGAGGCTACACAGTTACAACAAAAAATGATGAACTATTAGAAAGTTCAATATTAACAAAAGGAGATGAGATTAAAACTCGTACCGAAAAAACAATAATCTCCTCTGAGATAATTGATATCAATGAAATTGATTAAAAATACTTTTTTTATTTTTTTATCATTTTTAATAAGTTGCAGTACTTTAGAAAATCAAATGTCTCCTAAATGCTTGTATCCTAAAGAGATGTTAGAAAAAGGCGGTATTATTAACAGAGAATATACTGGCAATATAGATAAAGAACTTAATAAATATATTTGTAAAGATAATAAAAATTCCTATCTCGTATATCCCATACCGTATGACTCACCAAGTGAGTTTTTGCTTTTAGGAAATAAGATTAGGATAAATAAAAAAAATTTTAGAGAATCTAGAATTGTAATAAAGGACAAAAAGTTTAATGAAATATCCAAGATAAACCTTAAAAGAATTAGTGAAGAAAAAAAAATATTTGATAAATACATAAAGCTAATTACAGAAAAAAAATATTTGAGTATAAATTTTAAGATGCCTTCAGAAGGAATTATTTCTAGTGAATATGGAGTGAAAAGATTTATTAATAATATTCCAAGAAATCCTCATTTAGGTTTGGATATTGCTGCAGACAAAGGAACGCTTATTGTTGCTCCAGAAAATGGAAAAATTGTATTCTCAGGGAATTTTTTTTACAGGGGAAATCTTCTTATCATCGATCATGGCAATGGAATTATCACTACCTATTCTCATTTAGATGAAATTTTAAAAATAAAAGGTGATTTTGTAAAAAGAGGACAAAAAATTGCATCCATTGGATCATCAGGTCGAGTAACCGGACCTCATTTACATTTTGAAACTATCGTATATGGAATAAAAATTAATCCTTTAATATTTTTAAAGTGACAATAAATCTATTATTTCTTTCTCAGTTTGTGGGCCTATTAAGGTATGTTCTAATTCTCCTTCTTTATTAACAATGAATGTCACCGGAAGATTTTCTGGAACAATCCATTTAAAAATTTCTGAAGGATCAGATAATAAAGAATCTACTGATACATTAAATCTCTCTAGTTGTTGTTTCAATTCTTCTCCTTCAAGTAAATCAAAATTTATTAAAAAAACTTTTAAATCTTTAGAGAAATTCTTATCAAGATTATTTAATTCTGGAATTTCTTTGATGCATGGCGGACACCAATCTGCCCAATAATTAAAAATTATCCATTTACCCTTTAAATCTTCTAAATGAAAGTTCTTACCTTCGAAAACTTTAAGATCATAGTTTGAACAAGAACATAAAAAAAGGATAAAAAATATTTTTATGATATTTGTCTTCATAATCTTTATATAATACTGTTTAAAATGAACTTTCTAAAAAAATTATTTAATTTTGTAGACTTCACAAGAAGGTTTGCGATAAATATTTTATTTTTATTATTAGTTTTATTTGTCCTTATAAGTTTCTTTTCTTTTGATACAAAAATTGATTCATATAGTTCCGTAGTAACATTATCACCAAAAAAAGTAAGCGAGACTACGAATACAAGCTATCCTTTTTTCGAAGATGATATTTATCCTTTAAATTTATTTGAAATAATTTCAGCAATAAATACTGCTAGCAAAGCAGACAATGTAAAGGTTCTGTTCATGGATTTATCTTATTTAAATGTTTCGTATACGGGGATAATTGAGATAGGTGAAGCGCTTAATAAATTTAAATTGGCTGGTAAAAAAGTAGTATCTTATGCAGATTTTTACGATCAAAAAAATTACCTTCTAGCTTCATATGCAAATGAGATTATTCTTAATAAAAATGGAATGGTTTTATTAGAAGGATTCTCATCTGAAAAGTTTTTTATAAAACAACTATTAGAAAAACTAAAAATTAATGTAAATACTTACATTTCAGGTAGTTACAAATCAGCTCTAGACGCTTTTACTAGAGATGGTTTTTCAGAAGCAGATGCTAATCAAACTTCATTTTTTATTTCACAAATATGGTCTGAATGGAAAACAATAATTTCAAAAAATAGAAAAGATAATTTATCTATTGAGATTGATGATTACATAAATAATTTAGGAAGATTCACTAAAGAGTTTCTTGGGGATACTGCTAATCTAGCTGTATCAAAGGGTTTGGTGGATAAAATTTTATACAGGCCTGATTTAAATAATTTTTTATCTTCGATGGTGGATGAAGATAAAATTTCTTTAAAAGATAATCTTTATTCGTATTCAAAACCTTCAGTATCAGAAAATAAATTTGGGGTGCTGGTAGCTTCTGGAGACATAATAGATGGTGAGTATGTAGAAGGTTCGATATCAAGTGAAAATTTCTCAAGAGTTCTTGAAAAAATAGAGAAAAATAATTCTATAAAAGGTCTTTTTCTAAGAATAGTATCTCCAGGAGGAAGTGGCTTTGCATCTGAAAGAATCAGACAGAGATTAAAAATATTATCAGAAAAAATTCCGGTAGTGATATCTATGGGTGATATAGCCGCCTCAGGAGGTTATTGGATTTCAATGAATGACAATGAAATTTTAGCCAGCCCTTTTACTTTGACAGGATCAATTGGTGTTTGGGCTGCAATTCCAAATTTTAAAAAATCTTTTGAAGGTATAGGTGTTTTAGTAGATAAAATTTCAACTAATGATCTAAGTCTGTCTTTGACAACTCCTCCTAATAAAAATTTTTCTGATTTTATGCAGAGTTATGTAGAAGGTTCATACAATAGATTTATTTCACTTGTTTCTACAACTAGAAATCTTGGAATTGATGAAGTGAATAATGTAGCCCAGGGAAGAATATGGCCTGGTCAGGCAGCAGTTGATAACAAACTTGTAGATTCTCTGGGAATTTTTCAAGATGGTATGAAACTTCTGGAAGACAAAACTGGAATAAGTTCCTATGAGATTGAATATATAAATCCGTCTCCTGGATTATTTAACAATATATCTTCAAGATTATCTTCATTTGTTCAAATAAATTTTGATTTTTTACAATTTCTCCCTTTTTCTAAAATAGAATCTATAGGCAGCAAAAGAACAATTGATACTAATTTGATTTGCCTGCTTTGTTTAAACTCGCCGTATAAAGAATTTATTAAATAATTTCCTTAATTAGATTTGTAGTTATAGATTTCTTTTGTTCTAAAGAGACTTTATCTAATTGATTAGCAAGCTTTAGCAGGCTATCTAGATCTCTAGAGTGGTAATTAAAAATATAGTTAAGTTCTCTTTTGCCTATTTTCAATCCTCTTTGATTGAGTTCAAAGGTTATTAGTGCAATTTTTTCTTCTTCTGAAGGGTCTTTAATTTCAGTTGGAGCGATTGTATTAAGCCTTGATTCTAAATCTGGAAGAGTAATATTTAAATTTTTAACAAAATCACTACAAGAAAAAATGATTTTAATTTTATTATTTAAACAAAAGTTAAAGACATTAAATAAGAAAACCTCAGTTTTAGCGTTAAGATTCTCCTTTGTAATATTATCTATAAAAATAAAAGAAGAATTAAATTCCATATTGAAATTTTTAAAATCATTTAAATGAATTAATAGTGAAGATGATGAGAATGAATTATATGAGGCCTGAATTAAATAATTTCTAATTAAATCTTCACTGACTTTAAATAAAAAAAATTTATCTTTATGAGAAAGAAATGTCTCTATTTCAGAAATAAAATTTGTAAACAGACCAAATTTTTTCAATTCCTCAAAAGATCTTTCCTGGGGAAGATTAATATTTAATATTTTTTGATTCATTAAAAAAAGATTTGAGAAATAACTTTTCTACCTGGATTATTCAAATATTGAAGTGAGCTATAGACTGATGTAATGAGCAGAAAAATCAATAAAAAATTAAGAAAAATCTCAGGCACAAGTTTAAAAGATACGTTTAATATTATAAATCCTAAATAAGCTATGAGTACAAAGGTATTAATTTTTCCTGAGACATATGGTTTTATCTCGTATTCATCTAAAAGCAATGAAGACAATATTACCCCAACCACAATAAATAAATCTCTGCTAAGCAAAAACATTGTTACGTAAATATTTATTTCTCCCACTAAAGATAATGAAAACAAAGTTGCTATAACTAAAGCTTTATCTGAAATAGGGTCAAAGATTTTTCCAAAACGACTCTCCCAGGAATATTTTCTTGCTAAAAAGCCATCCAAAAAATCAGAAATTCCAGCTAAAAAAAAGAAGAAAAGAGAAGCATGATAATTTTGCTCTAAAATACTTATTACTATTGGATAAACTAAAAAAAAACGAAATACAGTAAGAAAATTTGGAATGGCTGACATTATCATTTAGAAGCTTTTAAATAAATTGTATCTCTTTCCATGCTTACTAAGTCTATATTTTCTGTATTTTCTATAAAATTAAATAGATTCTTTTCACTTGAAAGAAGAAAAAAGCTATAGCTAGCGGTATTGTCCTCCAAAGAAATTAAATTAAAGTCTTTTATAAATAAAACATTTTCAAAAATTTCTTTAAAAGCTAAATGGTTTGAATAATCTAATAAACCAGTGACTTTTACTTCATAAGGAATATTAATTTTTTCCTCTAGATTTAGTCTTTCATTGCTTAAGAGATTGTCTATTAAAACATTTAAGCCAATTGCTGGTTTATATTTTGAATTTATATCAAGAGTTGATAAATTTTTATTAAAATCTAAAGGGAGGTAACACCAATCAGATGTTCTAGAAATCTCACAAAAAAACCAACTATCTGTTGGATAACGATCATTAAAAAAAGTCAGCTCGTTTAAATTTATATCGCTTTCTAAACTAAACAAGCTAATATCTTTTGCATCTAGAATAGGATAAATGATAGATACTCCCCTTTCATTAGTAATTTCTTTAAATTCTTTCTTAACAGATTTACACTTTTGTTCCAAAGCTTTAGCAGCTTCTATTGATGAAAAATCAGACTTGCATAAAACCCATGCTGAAATTTTTGGATCTCTCTTAAATGAAATCCCTAGATTCAGGTCAAGAAGTTTTTTTTGTAAGCTTCTCAAATTAATTATTACTTCAATAGCTTCTTCACCTTCAAAATCTATAAATTGATATTCTTTTATATATTTTTCAGTTTCGAGCTCTCTAATTTTTTTTTCATTCAAATTAAACTCTCTTTTGCTACCAAGAACTTTTAAGATAGTTTGGTTGAGTGCTTTTTTAAGCAAGGAAGGTACATCCTCTCCTGAACTTTTTACAATGGATTGATATTCTGCTGAATAAGAATTACTTAATGAGCTCATGCTAAATATAAGCGCATAAATAAAAATCAATAGTTTAATAATTTTTGTCATGAAAAATGATTATAATATGATTGTTTAAAAGAATTTAAATTCAAAATCTATTGTCAAAATTAAATAAAACTTCTTATGCCTCTTCTGGTGTTAGCATAAAGAGAGGAGATGATTTGGTTAGTCTAATTAAGCCTCTAGCCAAAACTACTTATAGAAAAGAAATTCTGGGTTCAATTGGAGGATTTGCTGCTGCATCTTTGGTACCGAAAAAATATAAAAATCCGGTTTTAATAAGTTGTACAGATGGGGTTGGTACTAAAATAGAAATTGCTCGAAAACTTAAAAAGTATGACACCATTGGTATTGACCTTGTTGCTATGTGCGTCAATGACTTAGTTACACTTCAGGCTGAGCCTTTATTTTTTTTAGATTATCTCGTAACCGATAAGATAAATTTAAAAAAATCTAAAGAAATCTTTAAGGGAATTGCTAAGGGATGTAAAAAATCAAGTTGTGCCCTAATAGGAGGAGAGACAGCTGAACATCCAAACGCTTTTCCAAAAGATAACTTTGATTTAGCTGGATTTTGTGTAGGTGTGTTAGAAAAAGATTCTAAAATGCTTAAAAATATGTCAAAAAAAAATGATGTATTAATTGGGCTAAAATCAAATGGTCTTCATTCAAATGGCTTTTCTTTGATTAGAAAACTAATAGATAAAAAGAAAATTAGTCTAGATGAAAAAATAAAAAAAAGTTCATTAGGTAGGGTTATTCTCAAACCAACAAAAATATATGTAAAAGAAATTCTGTCTTTAAAAGAAGTGGTAAGCATAAATGCTCTTAGCCATATAACTGGTGGAGGTTTTATTGGAAATTTAGAAAGAATTATCCCTGATAATCTTTCAGCTAGTGTTTCATTAATGTCTAAATATCATTTTCATAAAGAGCTATTTACCTTAATAGAAGAAAGGTCAAATTTAACTCATGAAGAAATGTTATCTACTTTTAATTGTGGGATAGGAATGATTCTTTCTGTTCCTAAAGATGAATTAGACAAAACTTCAAAAAAACTTAAAACATTAAATATGCCTCATTTAATTCTTGGAAAAGTTCAATCTAAGGGTTCCAACAAAAAAATTAATTTTTTAAATGGCTAATAAAATTTCTTTAGCTGTTTTAATATCTGGAAACGGATCTAACCTACAAGCAATCATTGATAATATAAAAAATCAAAAGCTTAAGGCAGATATAAAAATAGTTATATCTAATAATATAGACGCTCCAGGATTAGAAAAAGCAAAAGCTAGTAATATAAAAACTACTTGTATTAATCATAAGAATTTTAAAAGTAGAGAGTTGTTCGATGATGAGATAATTAAGGAGATAGAAGATCAGGATGTTGATTTAATAGTCTTAGCAGGATTTATGAGGGTCTTAAGCTCAAAATTTGTGAATAAATACAAAAGAAAGATAATTAATATTCACCCTTCATTACTTCCAAAATATCCTGGCTTAAATACACATGAAAAAGTCATTGAAAATAATGATATAGAACATGGAGTAACAGTTCATTTAGTTGAAGAAGGTTTGGATAGTGGACCCATTATTGGCTTTGCTAAACTAAAAATACATGAAAATGAAGACGAAGAAAGTTTAAAAAAACGCATTCATAAGTTAGAACATTTTATTTATCCTAAAATTATTTCTGAAATCCAAGAAAAAAAAATAAAAATTGAAAATAAAATTTATCACGAAGGTAATATATATAAGCATGGTAAAGAGTTTTTTATTTAAATCGTTTCTCTTAATTTTTTCTCATCAAATATTGTTATTTGAATTGGAACCCTATGAGAATACTTATACAGAAAATTTAGGAACTGGAAAAGTAGTAGAAAAATTAGAAGAAATTTCCGATGGTATTTGGAAAATTTCATCTAAAGCAAAGCATCCTTTATTCGCCATGAATCAAGAATCTTTTTTTAAAATTGATAATAAAAAAGTAATTTTAATTTCGGGTTTTAGAAATTTAGATATTTTAGGTGGGCTTCGAAAAGATTATCAAGCATATAAAATATACAGCATAGATAATAAAAAGATGATGGATTATTCCTATGGTAAAAAAAAGGGATCGTCAGAAATACCATTTAATGTATTTGATAATTTAACTCTTCAGATACAAATAAAGTTAAATATTCCAAATGAAGAAAAATTTAAAATTAATTACATTGACAAAGGTTCTGTAAAAGAAAAAATCTTTTCAAGAGAGACTAAAAATATTTTATTCAAGTCTATTGAAAGAGAAATTTTTGAGATAACTGAATTAAGAAAAGATAAAATATATTTTAAATTCTGGGTACAGAAGAATTTAAACCAAAAAACTATAAAAGTTTTTCAAGGAGGCAGAGGCTTTAATATCGAGTGGCTTTTAAATTAAGCTTTGGGAAGAGTTACCCCTTTTTGACCTTGATACTTGCCATTTCTATCTTTATAGCTTGTTTCACAAGCCTGATCAGATTGAAAAAATAACATTTGGGCTACCCCTTCATTAGCATATATCTTTGCAGGTAAGCTAGTTGTGTTTGAGAACTCAAGTGTTACGTGACCTTCCCACTCGGGTTCTAGAGGAGTAACATTTACTATGATTCCACATCTTGCGTAAGTAGATTTCCCCAAACAAATTGTAAGAACATCTCGTGGAATTTTAAAATATTCTATTGTTCTCGCTAAAGCAAAAGAATTAGGAGGAATGATACATTCATCTTTCTTTATATCTATAAAACTAGAGTTATCGAAGAATTTAGGGTCAACCGTAGCCGAATGAATATTAGTAAAAACTTTAAATTCATCGGCACATCTAACGTCATATCCATAACTAGAGAGGCCATAAGATATTAGTTTATGATCTGAACCTTTTTTTTCTTTGATTTGATTTGATTCAAAAGGAGTAATCATGCCTTTTTTTTGAGACATTTCTTTTATCCAACTATCTGATTTAATTGTCATTGTTTACTTTTATTTTAATTCTGTTCTAAAAGATAAAGCTTTTCTTAAAGTATTATTATCTACGTAATTAAGATCTCCTCCAGAAGGAACTCCTTGGGCAATTCTTGAAATTACAATATTTTCTTTTTTTAACTTTTCTAAAAGAAAATAGGATGTTGCTTCGCCTTCTAAAGTAGAGTTTAGAGCAATAATAATTTCTTTTGAATCATATTCGCCTATTAATTCTAATAAACTCCCTATATTTAATTCTTCTGCTCCAATATTATCTATTGGGGACAATAAGCCATTTAACACGAAATACTTTCCTTTAAACTCAGAAGTTTCTTCAATTGAATAAAGATCTGAAGTAGACTCTACAACACAAATAGAATCATTCCTCCTTTCAGGTGATCGACATATTTCACATATTTCTTGATCATTTAAAACAAAACATTTTGAGCAGAATTTAATATTTAAAACTGCCTCTTCAATTGATTTAGACAAAGATAGTGCCGTATCTTTATTTGAACTTAAAAGTGACAAAGCCATTCTTTTTGCTGATTTTGGGCCAATTCCTGGGAGAACTTTTAAAGCATCTATCAAAGCAGATATTTTCGAACTAAGTTTCATTTTTTTTATTAAACTTTACTTTTTCAATTTTTAAACCGCCGACTATCTCTTTATAACTGCTATCTTTTTCAATACTATTTTTTATATTTTTTTTTAACCCTTTATCTTTAATTTGATCTTCATTTTCTGGAGTTAAAGAAGAATCAACTTTAGTGTCGTAAGAGAATTTAAGTTCTTCCTTAAAGTAGTCATTAAAACAAATTTCTATATCTTTTTTTTGATTGTCATTTAAGATCGAAAACATCTTTTCTGGTAGAGATATTAAAAGTTTTTTATTAGATTTTTGAACGCTGGCTTGCCTTAATATTTTTTTAGGCATCCCATTGATATTTAGTTCATTGAAAATTTTTGGCCAGGATAGATCTTCAGTTTGAGTAGACTCATTATCTGAGGGTTTAGAATTTTTTTTTTGGTGTTCTTTGCTGAATGCAACCATTTTTAATAAAGTCATTTTAATGATTGAGTATGAATCATACCCGGTAGAAAAATGATTTAAATTAGATAGGCCTATTTGATAGAGAAACTGTAGTTTTGATGGATCAATACTTATAAAATTATCATTTATTTCATTATCTTTTTTGTTTTCAAATTGATTGACTGCGATGACTTGTATTAAATCCATTAAACCCTGAAGCAAGGATTCATGGTCTTCATATTCTCCGTAAGATTCCAATTGCTTCAAAAGCTCTTCTGGATCTTCATCTATAATAGACGTCAATAGATTAGATAATATTTTTGGCTCAGGTATACCTAAAATATTTCGAACATCCTTTTCATTTAAATTTTTATTACAATAAGAAATTACTTTTTCTGATATCGATAAAGCATCTCTAATACTTCCTTTTGCAGCTTCAGCAATTAGCAATAGAGAACCTTCATCATGAGAAATTTTTTCCATTTTAAAGATCTTTTTTAAATGCTCTAAAATTGTATTGGTGCCTACAGAACTTAAATTTACTTGTAAGCATCTAGAAATAATAGTTGGGAGAATCTTTTTATATTCTGTGGTAGCAAACATGAAAATAACGTGCGCCGGCGGCTCTTCTAAGTTCTTTAAAAGAGCATTAAAACTTTCGGGAGTTAGCATGTGAACTTCATCTATTAGGTAAATTTTATATTTTGAAGAAGCTGGTAAGTATGAAATGGTCTCTAAAAGATTTTTTGTATCTTCAATACCCCTTCTTGATGCTGCGTCAATTTCAATAAAATCGATTGATGCGCCATTATTTATAGAATTACAAGAATCACATTCATTACAAGGCTCGCCATTCTCATTAATGTCCGAACAATTCAATGCTTTTGCTAGAATTCTTGCAATGCTTGTTTTTCCAACTCCTCTTGTTCCTGTAAAAAGATATGCGTGATGAGAAGATTTCGAAGAGATTGAATTTCTGAGAGCTTCTACTGCATGATCTTGACCAACTACTTCTGAAAAATTTTTAGGTCTCCATTTTCTCGCTAAAACTAAGTAACTCATTTTTAAAGTAGTTTATTTATTTGATCAAAAGTAAAGCCCCTTTGCGAGAAAAATTTTTTTATCTTTAAAATATCTTTGCTAGATAAATCTTCGATAATGGAATATTTCTTAATCAACTCTTTTCTTAAAATCATAATCCAATCTATTTCTTCAGAATATACTATTTTTTTAATTAAAGAATCTTCAATTCCTTTAGAGTTTAATTCATAAGATATTTTTTCTGGACCAAAGCCTTTTAAGGTCCTAGATCTTGTATAGGATTCTGAAAATCTTTCATCAGATTGTAAGTTTTCTTTTTTTAGCAAGTTTATTTCTTCAAGCAATCTTTCTTTTGAGTCTACCCTATCTTTCAATTTATGATAAAGCTCTTTAAAAGAGTGCTCTCTTCTTGATAATAAATCTAAAGCTTTAATACGAATATTTTTTTCTTCAATAAAGGATTTTTTAAAGGTCAAGAGCTTTATAAACTAATTTTTCTATTTTGTTACCTATTTCTGGACTTCCAAGGACTTGTGACATATTCACAAAAACAAGATTATTGATTGGGTCAACCCAAAATGAAGTTCTTGCAGCTCCACCCCAAAAAAATGAATCATTGCCTCTTTTCATTCTCATTTTTTTTGAGTCCAAAGCTATCCCAACTGTTACTCCCATACCAAAGGAATCGAATTTAAAAGGCTTAGCTTTCTTTTCAACTTGATTAGAAGTCATGATGGAAACAGTTTCTGGTTTAAGAACTTCTTTTCCGTTTAATGATCCTTTGTTTAGAAGCATAGTTGCAAACTTTAGATAATCACTAGCTGTTGAGACCAAGCCTGAACCACCATCCTCAATTGAAGCTTTTTGAAAGAAAAAGCTTTTTTCCTTAGGGTCAATTAAAAATAGTTTATTTTTTTTTGATTTGCTTTCTGGAGTATTTAATCCATATTCTTTAAAACCTTTTTTATGGGCATAGAGATCTATCATCCTATCCTGCTTCGACTCAGGCACCTCAAAGAAAGTATCATTCATGCCTAAGGGATCAAAAATATTTGCTTTTAAAAAAGAGCCAAAGCTTTGGTTTGAAGCTCGTTCAATAACGCAACCTAAAATATCCATTCCTATAGAATACGTCCATTTATCTCCTGGTTGATGTACTAAAGGCAGAGATGCGACTTTTTCAGAAAAAGAACAAACGCTTGGATAACTTTTTATAGCAGGTCTTTCTAAGGAAACATTATCTAAAAAATAATAGGGATATATTTCCTCTTGATCATATATTTCTTTAATTTTTCCTTTATCAACGAAAGAATATGTAAGTCCTGATGAGTGTGTTGCTAAGTCTAAAAGAGTTATTGGTCTTTCAAGATCTTCAAATGATTTATTCTTCTTATTGAAAACTTTTGTATTTTTAAACTCAGGAATGTATTTTTCTACTGGATCAAATAGTGAAACTTTTCCTTCTTCAACTAAGATCATTAATGCTGCGCCGGTAATTGGTTTTGACATTGAGTAGATTCTAAATAAAGAATCCTCTTTTAATGGTGTTTGGTTCTCAATGTCTGAAAATCCTCTAGTATCGGAGAAAATTATCTCACCATCTTTATAAATTAAAGTAACAAAACCAGGATAGTTACCTTTTGATATTTCTTTAGAAAGATAACTTGTATATTTAGAAAAATCTAAATCTTCAGAGTAAATAAAACCTGAAAGAATAATGGCACATAGACAGATAATTTTTTTCAATTTATCTCCTTATAAGTTTAATCAATTAAATAAGTGTTAAATAATAAACTATTTGATGCAAAGTTTTTATACTCTTCGCAATGATTAATGAACTTATTTTCCTTAATTATATTAAGATCTTTAGAAAAAAAGTCAGTCTCTACCAAAATAACAAAATCAAAATCCATATTCTTAAACAAGGGAATTAGTAAATTTCTGTTATAGAACTTTTCAGAAAATAAAGATGAATTCTTTATCCTTTCTTGTAAATAATTTAAGTCAAAACCGTCTTTTATTTTGCAAAAACCTATATAGGTCTGATCGCCATCAGAGAAAGAATAATCACTATTAACATTTATCTCATAAAATCTTTGTTTGTTTTCATCACAATCAATAATTTCTTTTTTACTTATAAGCCAATTATTGAAGACCTCTGAATTAATTGAAAATTCTGAAAATGCATTTTTTTGGAGTTCATTTTCGTAAATATCCAGCCAAATAAAATCATAACCATCAAATTTTTCATACGGATTTAAATATTTTGTTTCTTTTTTAAGACCGTTTCTACTCTCTAAATTATTTAGAAACCCAATATATGAAATTAATTCGTTATTTAAATCTTGAGGTTTGTAATTTTCATTATAAGAACACCAGGAAAACTCATAAATTTTTTTATTTTGATAAGAGCCAATATCCTCTTCTCCACTACACCCTATTAAAAGGCTAAAAAGTATAGAGATACAAATAACTTTTTTCATAAAATATTCAGTGAAAAATCTATAGACTCAATATTTTTAGTAAGATCTCCGAGAGAAATATAATGAATTTTTAAATCTCTATACTTTTTTAAATCATCAGGATTTTTGATTCCAGATATTTCTATCAGACAGTTATTATCAATAATATTAATAGCTTTTTTAATTTCAATAATAGATAAATTATCTAAAAGCAAAATATCGGGCTTTGCTTTTAAAGCTAATTTAATTTGAGATAATTTTTCAATTTCAATTTCTAAAAAATCACCTTTATTTTTGTATTTGAGATTTTTTAATTTTGAAACTCCACCAAAAACTTTCAGATGATTATCCTTAAGCATTATTGCGTCAAATAATCCAAATCTATGATTCTTTGCTCCACCTAAGCTTGTTGAATACTTTTGCTCGTATCTCAGATTAGGCAATGTTTTTCTTGTATCAAGAAGTTCGATAGAGGAGTTTTTTAAAACCTTTGAATATTTGCTGGCTTTGGAAGCAATACCTGACATTAATTGTAAGAAATTTAATGCTGTTCTTTCTCCTGAAAGTATTGCTTCTGATTTTGCTTTTATACGAACAATTTTTGAATCCTTTTTAAAAGAAGATCCTTCGTTCACATACCATTCGATTTTTGCATTTTTATCTATTATTTTAAAAGATTCTTCAAACCATGAACTGCCACTCAATGTTCCCTTCTGTCTTGTTGTAACCGAAGCTGAAATAATTTTATTTTTATTAAAGTTTTTAAGTTTTAAAGAAAGATCATTTTTATAGCCGTCCTCTAATAAAGCTTTTTTAACACTCTCTCTAACTTTGGACTTTATTAATTTCAATTTACTTAAAATTAACCATTCGATTTAAAGAAATTTGTGCTTTTCGAATGGTTTCTTTAGCAACATGAATCTCATTTCTCTTATTGGAAATAGCATCATAAAGATTTTCTAACGAATTCATGCCCATCCAAGGACATCTAGAGCAGCTGTTACAAGTCGCACCATTACCAGCCGTAGGAGCTTCAAAAAATTCCTTATCTGGATTATTCTTTATTAATTGGTAGAAAATCCCTTTATCGGTTGCAACTATAAATTTTTTAGCTACTGAATTATTTGCATAATCAATGATTTGTGAAGTTGAGCCGACACAATCTGCCAGATCTACAACACTAGATGGTGATTCTGGATGGACCAAAACATCGGCATCGTTATGAATTTTTTTTAAATTTAATAAGCCTTCATGTTTGAATTCTTCGTGAACTACACAAGCACCATCCCATAAGATCATATCTGCCTTAGTTTCTTTTTGAATGTATCCTCCTAAATGCTTATCTGGTCCCCATACAATTTTTTTTCCTTCAGCATCGAGAAAGTCTATGACTTCAAGAGCAATACTGGAAGTTACTACCCAATCTGCAATAGCTTTAACGTCTGCTGAAGTATTTGCATAAACAACAATTTCTCTGTCAGGATACTTATCACAAAATTGTTTAAATTCTTCTGCAGGGCAACCTAAATCTAAGGAACATGTTGCCTCTAAAGTTGGCATATAGACACGTTTATTAGGGCTTAGTATTTTTGCTGTTTCCCCCATGAACTTAACTCCTGAAACAACTAAAGAATTAGAATTACATTCCTTTCCATATTTAGCCATTTGAAGAGAGTCGGAAACACATCCACCCAAATCCTCGGTGATCTTTTGGATTTTATCATCAGTGTAATAATGAGAAATTAAAGCTATGTCTTCTTGTTTTACTATTTCTTTAATCCTATTGATTAATTCATTTTCACGATCATTGGTCTTATCTTGTAAAGAAAGTCTATGTTTGTGCTGTTCTAATAAGCTTTTAGGGACGAGATTTTTAGCAGATGTTTCCATTAATTTAAAATTATATTGTGAATTCTAATGAAAATAAGCAATATATTGAAATAATTATGATTACTGAACTTAAAAATAATTTCTTATATTTTAGTCATTCAGAAGATGATGAAAATTACTTTAATAATTCTTTAATTTATTTATGTAAAAATAATGCTGAAGGCTCTTTTGGATTAATTATCAATAAGAGAATTCAGATTAAATTGAAGGATTTTTCTTTGCAGCCAGATAAAGAGCTTGAAGAAAAACTAAACGATAATAGAGTTTTTCTAGGAGGTCCTGTTACGCCTTTTTCTCCTTTTGTAATACACAGTCTTGATAAAAAATATGAAGAAACTCTCGAAATAGATTCCGATATAGGAGTTTCTTCAAAATCAGATGTCATTGAATCAATTTTAAAAAAAGACTTTCCTAACCAATTCATTGTTTCTTTTGGCTATACGGGATGGGGTCCAGGTCAACTTGAAAAAGAAATCAAAGAAGGATCTTGGATAATAATTCCTTCGAATGAGCAAATAATTTTTTCAACTAAAGGAGATCAAAAGGTAAGTGAGGCTAGTAAACTTGCTGGTTTCAACCTTAATTTAGTTAGTAGTCAATATGGTAAAGCTTAAAACATTTTACATCCTCCTAATAGGAATGCTTTTACTAGCAAGTTGTAATGTCCTAGCTGATGAGAAGGCGATTGCATCAAACTCTTCGTTAGAGCTATTTACTCAGAACAAGACAATATCTGATGAAAAAGAAATATATTTGTTGGCTAAATTTTCTTTACAAAAGGATTGGCATACTTATTGGATCAATCCTGGGGATTCAGGAGAAGCAGCAACTTTTGAATGGGATCTTCCTGATGGCTTTCAAGTAACTGGCCCTTTTTGGCCAGAGCCAGAAGTTATTCCTTATCCGCCACTAACTACTTATGGTTACACCGATAATCTAAATCTCCTTTTTAAGATTTCTATTCCTAATGATGCAAGAGAAATAAATACCATTACAGTTAATTCTAAATGGCTTGTATGTGCTGATGTCTGTATCCCCCAAGAAGGAAAAGCAAAAGTTTCTATTCAAAAATCTATCTCCTCTGAATTTTCTAATGAATCAGGACTTATTAACAAAGCTATTCTTAATTTACCTGAAAAAATTGAGACTCCAATATTAGCTATCGTTGAAAATAATAATCTTGTTCTAAAATCTAATTTAATTAAATCAGTTAATTCAAATATATATTTTTTTCCTTTCAGAGAAGGAGTTATAGATTATTCAAAAAAACAAAAAATTCTAGAAAAAGACAATTCGTATTCTTTAAGAATTCCTTTAATGGCTAATAAGACTAATATTTCTCTATTGAAAGGAGGAATTTTAAAAACTAATTCTAAAGCATATGAAATTAAAGTTTCATCAGCAGGACAGTACTCTTCGATCTCAGGTGAGCCTCAGTTCATCTCTATAGGACTGGCTATTGTTTTTTCTTTAATTGGCGGCTTGTTACTCAACCTAATGCCATGTGTTTTTCCTGTCATATCATTAAAAATTCTTAATTTTGTAGAGCATTCTGAAAACAAAACTCAAGTTACATTTCATGGCTTGTCATTTTCTTTTGGTGCCATTTTGATGTTTGTTCTGATAGGTTTGTCCGTAGTTGCTCTTAAAATGTCTGGTATTGATGTAGGCTGGGGTTACCAGCTTCAATCTCCTTTAATCGTTAGTTTGCTTATTTTTTTATTTATTTTCTTATCAGGTTTTTTTCTATTAAATGTAAATTTTTTAAATTCACTTTCAAATGTAGGAAATTTTGGCCTACAAAATTCTAGCTACTTAAATTCATTAGGAACGGGTTTTCTAGCAGTCATAGTAGCAACTCCATGCACGGCACCTTTTATGGGCTCAGCATTAGGATTTGCAATACTTCAGCCAGGAATATATTCCTTCTTAATTTTTCTTTTTTTAGGAATAGGTTTTACTTTGCCCTACCTTCTTCTATCTGCATTCCCAAAGATGTTATCTGCTTTGCCTAAGCCTGGATTATGGATGGAAACTTTCAAGCAATTTATGGCTTTTCCTATGATCTTGACTGCTCTTTGGCTGATATGGGTTTTAAGTAGTCAAATAAGCTCTTTTCAACTCGTTCTTGTTTTGGGAGGAGTTGTATTAATAATATTCTTTTATTGGATAAATCAGCTCGATATAAAAACTCTTTCGGTTAAAAGATTTAGATATTTTTTGTATGTATTAATTGCTGGGTTAATATTTTTTACCCTTCCATTAGAGGATTATTCTAAAAAAAATATTATTGGTAATTTTTCAGAAGAAATAATTTCTGAAAAGTTGTCTCAAGGACCGGTTTTTTTAAATTTTACGGCTGATTGGTGTATAACTTGCAAAGTAAACGAAAGGATTGCCTTGAAAAGAGAATCTATTTCTGCCCTTTTTGATGAAAAGAATATTTCTTATATTGAAATAGATTGGACTAATAAAAATGATGAAATAGCTAAAAAATTGGCAAGTTTTGGAAGATCTAGCATTCCTTTATACGTCTACTATTCTTCAGAAAATGCAGAGCCAATTATCCTGCCTGAGATATTAACCGAAAATATAATTAAAGATTACTTAAGATAGTTTAAGCAACAATATATTCTTGCCAGTCAGTTTCGAATTTTTTAGCTTCCACAACTTTTTGGCCTTTAAGAAGATCTCTTAAAGAAGGTTTTTTTACTTCTGGACTTGGATTTATAATCTTGTCTGCTTTCTGTAAATTACAAGACTTGCAACACGTTGTTACATTCATCCAATTAGTCTCTCCGCCCTTACTTTTTGGAATAATATGATCGATCGTTAAATCTTTCTTTTCAAAAACTTCTTTGCAGTATAAGCAAGTAAACATATCTCTAAGAAAAACGTTTGATCGTGAAAATTTAACTTTTTTTGAAAACTTATAATATTTTCTAAGCATGACAATGCTCGGAACTTTAAATGTTTGAGAAGGAGATCTTACCTCCCAATCTTTGTGCTCTTTGATGATTATGACATTTCTTGTAAAAACCAACTTTACCGCAGTTTTCCAATCTACTGCTGATAACGGAAAGTAGCTCAAAGGTTTTCCATTGCCATTTAATATTAAACAATCATTAGACATTAATAAAATCATACAAGATTTTTTAGTTTTTTTAATCATATAAATAAAAAAAATTTTTTAGTGCTAGAATGCGCAGCATGGAGTTCCTAGGAAGCCACATACTCTCCATAGATCAGTTTGAAAGACCTGATATCGAAAAAATATTTTCTACTTCAGACCATCTTCTTCCTTACGCAAAGAGAGAAAGAATTACAAGAATTTTACAAGGAGCTATTCTCAGCAATATGTTTTTTGAGCCAAGCACCAGAACAAGGATTAGCTTTGGAAGTGCTTTCAATATTCTTGGAGGAGAAGTTAGGGAAACGACTGGTATAGAAGCGACTTCACTGTCGAAAGGCGAATCGCTTTATGATACTTCACGAGTTTTAAGCGGATATAGCGATATTATTGTTATGAGACACCATGAGGCTGGATCGGTTAGTGAATTTGCCGACGCATCAAGAGTGCCGGTTATAAATGGTGGAGATGGAGATAACGAACATCCAAGTCAAGCTTTGTTAGATCTTTATACAATAGAGAAAGAACTTAAATCAAAAAACAAAACTATTGATGGACTTAGAATTGCTCTTATTGGTGATCTTAAATATGGCAGAGCTGTACATTCCTTGTGTAAAGTATTGTCGCTTTTCAACAACGTAACTATAAATTTAGTATCGCCAGAAAAATTAGAACTTCCCTTTTCCATTAAAGAAAGCTTTAGCAACTCTTCAGTTTCTTTTTTTGAAACTGATGATATTAAAGAAGGCATCTCTGATGTAGACATTATCTACATGACTAGAATTCAAGAAGAACGATTTTCAAGCAGAAATGAATCCGATAAGTATAAAGGCTTGATGTCTCTCAATCAGGAGATTTATACAAAAAATTGTGAGCCGAACACTATTATCATGCATCCTCTTCCTCGTGATTCAAGGCCAGATGCAAATGAACTTGACTCTGATTTAAATCAAAACCCTAATTTAGCTATTTACAGGCAAACTGATAATGGCCTTCTTATTAGAATGGCTCTATTTTCTCTTGTTTTAGGAGTTGATAAGAAAATTGAAGACTCAACCTCTGAGATTGCTTGGTACTCGGATAAGTAATCTTCTAATTTACGACTAAAACATCTTTCAAGCTTGTTGTATATCGTGGAGACTGTAATTGTCTTTTCATTGACCATTCTTTCTTTATTCCTTGAGCAAGAAAACTAATTTGACCCAAGCTACTTTTATTTACCTGATCTAACAAAGCCATCATTTTAAAATCTTTAGAGTTTCTATCTTTTTTCTTAAAAAGGTCTAACTGATATGTAGTTTCATCAAAAAAATTATTCAGCATGATGCCTGCTTTATTATAGTTAAAACCTTCCTTGTAAAGGTCTTTAAGCAAGAGTTTTGCGTGCTTGATTAAATCTCTCGTATCATTTGTAGGGTACAACATAGAAAAAGATCTAATTTCCCTATGCTGGATATCTTGCTTTCTAAAAGGATTTGTTCTGATGAATACAGATAGCATCTTACAAGTCTTACCTTCTTTTCTTAGTTTTTCTGCTGCTCGAGCAGCATAGTCGCTGACTGCTTCCTCTAGATAATCTAACTCAGTTACGCGAGTACTAAAAGTTCGGCTGACGACTATTTGTTTTTTGGGGGACGGCGCACTATCTAAAGGAATACAAGATTCTCCTTTCAGCTCTCTAATGGTATTGACTAACATAATACTAAATTGCTTTCGAACCTGTTCGATATTCATGTTTATAAGGTCAAATGTTGTTAATACTTTTTGAGAAATAAGTCGTTTATTAAGTCTACGGCCAACTCCCCAAATTTCATTGACTGGCATTAAAGTCATAAGTTTTTCTCTTCTGTATAAATCCGTAATATCTAAAACTCCCTGAGTAGTTGGGTAACGCTTCGCTCCATAACTTGCAGCTTTGGCTAAGGTTTTTGTTGGGCCTATACCTACTCTTACAGGCATACCTGTATATTGCATAATTTGCTTTTGACAAGTCCTGCCGAATTCTTCCAAATTCATACAGTGTGAGATTCCTGTTAAATCTAAAAATGCTTCATCGATGCTATAGACTTCTACCTTAGGAGCTAACTCTTCTAAGATACTCATAATTCTCGATGAAATGTCCCCATATAATTCATAATTAGATGAAAACGCGATACCGCCTTTTTGTTTGAACTCTCTTTCAATCTTAAACCAGGGATCGCACATCTTAACGCCAAGATTTTTTGCTTCCTTAGTTAAAGCGACCACACAGCCATCATTATTAGATAAAACTACAACTGGTTTCGTTCTGAGATCTGGTCTGAAGACTCTTTCACAAGAGGCATAAAAACTATTGCAGTCAACTAAAGCAAACATCTTAAAATTGATTTATTGCCGCGGTAACAACTCCCATAATGTCTAGTTCTTGACCATTTTTTAGAAAGATTGGTGGATATTTAATATTTTCTGACAACAATCCTACCTTAGGTACTAATTGAAGACGCTTACAAGCATAAGCTCCATCAACGGAAGCAATAACAATATCGCCATGTTTGGGTTCCAAGCTTCTATCTACTACAAGTATTGCGCCATTATTAATACCTGCATTCAACATGGAATCTCCGCTTGCCCTAACTAAATAAGTAGCTGCTGGAGCTTTAATTAATAGCTGATGCAAATCAATAGATTTTTCTATGTAGTCATCTGCAGGGCTCGGCCAACCTACTTGAACATATTCAGAAAACAAAGGTGTTTCTAGATTTTTGTCAGAGTCTGTGATCTGCCCTAAATGTTTTAAATTCATAAATATTAAGGTTGAATAATTAATACTGTATATATATACAGTATATTTGCATTCAGAAAAAATGCAACTGGAATTTTATTAGATAATTTTGGCTATCTTGACTGCAAAAGCAGAGCCGCTGCTGACGATTTTTGTCCAGAAATTAATAAAAATACCTGGCGTTAAATTCTTCTTTTCAGCTGACTCAAGTTTGTGATCTATTTCGTCGTCTTGACATGACTGGAGAAGATCAATTAACTCTTGATTAGGATTTGGCTGAGCTCGAAGATACTTAAGCTGTTCTTCGTAGTGCTCTTCCACGAAGGCTTCGACAGCTTCAATGGTAGCAAACACAATTTTTGGTCCAAATAGTGCAGGAATAAATCCAAGTAAAAAGCCTGCAATTTTCCATAACCCAACAAGTTTAGATCTATCTTTTTTAGGAAGCACTGCTTCTATTTTTCGTAGGTGAGACTCTTCAGTTACTAAATGTCTCTTAGAGAAACTAACTAGCTCTGAATCTGTAGCGATTTTAAGGATACCTTTGTAAATGTACACGGCACCAACTTCGCCTGCATGATCTGATCTCAAAAAAGCTTTTAAAAGACTATTCATAGCCAAAAATTACCTAAAATATAAGTTATAAAAAAATATCTTTTAAGATGCATTAGTTTTTTTATACTCTTTGTAATTATTCGCTATTCCTACATAGTTAATGTAAGCCCATATTGGCATGAAAGCTAGAAGCCACCAAAGTTCTGTTGCCACTAATAAATAAACTCCTGGAATAAAACCAACGGTCCCAATGATAAAGCCATAAAGACGGATTTTTGCATTAATACTTGTTAAAAAATAAACACAAGCAAATGCAAAAAGCTGATCAAAGATTTGTGCGGTGTTAAAAATATTAAATTCAAGCATGTTTTACCTCGGATAATTGGTAGACACGCCCGGATTCGAACCGGGGACCCCTACCATGTCAAGGTAGTACTCTAACCAACTGAGCTACGTGTCTATATTCGGCACGAATTCTAACACAGTCGCATTAATACAATACCTAGGCTTGCCATTTGGACCATCGTTAAAAACATGACCCAAATGTATGCCAGATGATTTTGATTTAACTTCTACCCTCACCATGCCATAACTGTAATCCATATGTTCTGTGACTGAATCTTTTACAGCTTCGGTAAAAGAAAGCCACCCTGTTTTAGAATTAAACCTATATTTCGTACTAAACAGAGGAGCACCGCTGAGCTTATCTATAAATGTTCCATTTGGAGTATTTTTAAACAGTTCGTATGCTTTGCAATAGGTTGGATCAGTTCCTTGATTAAAAGCAACTTCATAAGCTTCAGTTTTACCCAGTTTAAATTTACCAAGAGATTCGTAAAACTTATCTTTTGGCAGATATCCTTGATGAGCCGATACTTCTTTCCCTTCTTCTAAGAAATAAATTGTTGGCGTTGCCCAAGTAGGTGTTTTTAAATTAAGGCTTGTTAACTCATCAGATTTTCTAAAAGTAATCTTTATAGACCCTTTATAATCATTTAAAACATCCTCTCTTAATTTATAACAATAAGGACAGCCTTCAGCTTCGAGAATAAGAATATTTTTTCCAACTAATAATTCATTATTATTTACATTTTTTTTATTTTGCTCTGAAAATACTATCCCGGTTGAATTATCAGGACAGTAGCCATTGGGATTTTTTTGAAGATAATCTTGATGATAATTTTCAGCTAAAAAGAATTTAGATAGTTTTTTTATATCGGTTTTTACAGGTCCATACCCACTTTTTTCTAAAAGCACCTGATACTGTTCTTTGATTTGGTTTGATAAGGAAATTTCTTTTTCAGAAGAGGCTAAAATCAAAGAACGATATTGAACTCCAATGTCATTGCCTTGTCTGTTCCCTTGAGTCGGGTCATGCATTTCAAAAAAAATCTTAACAAGCTCGCTAAATGTTATGTGATTACTGTTATAGGTTACTTTGACCACTTCAGCATAATTATCTGGATTGAATCTATTTTCTTTTTTTATTATTTCTCTATAAATAGGTTTTATCTTCTTTCCATCAGCATAACCTGATTCAACGTTTATTACTCCCAAAGTTTCTTGAAATTTCTTTTCAACACTCCAAAAACAACCTGCTCCAAAAACTACTGACTTTATATGATTGGTTGAGTTATTTTGTGGTTCAGCAAAACTCCATGAAGTAAAAAGAAAGAATACTACTAGCAAAAGTTTTAAATAATTATGCATCTCGAATTTCCTTTATATGGCCGATTATTTTTTCTGCCTCATCTTTAACAGAAAATTTTTGATGAATATATTTTGCAGCATTTTCACCCATATTTTTGGTCATGTTTCTATTTTCAATTAAGAATTTTAATTTATCTGCTGTTTGTTCTACATTGTCGTTATCGACAACAAATCCGTCAACACCATCTCTTACTAGCTCCTTCCAAACTCCGGCAGAACTTGTAAGAACCGCAGCTCCCGAAGACATTCCTTCAAGGGGTGTCAAACCATATCCTTCATTTCTACTTAAAGCTGCTACTACAGATACGCCTTGAAATAATTTTGGCAATTCTTCAAAGGGTCTTTTGCCAAGAAAAAGAACTCTATCTTGCAAATTAGCTTCTTTTATTTTTTTCAACATTTTATTTTTATAATGCTGATCTTCTGTTTGCGTTTCTCCACAAATAATTATGGTTGCTGATTTATTTTCAGGTAAGACCTTTATTGCCGCATCAATAAGTATGTCTACTCCTTTTGAATATCGAACCCTTCCAAAAATTCCTATTCCAAATGTACCTGGAAATCCTAAATTATTCCAAACTCCTTCTTTATTATCTACTGGTACATATCTTTTAGTATCAATGCCGTGCGGTATAACAATATTGGGTTTTTTTACTAAATAACTGCCTGCAATATTTGAAGTCGTGACAATACTATCCATTTTTGAAATAAGCCATTTTGTAAATTTTGTATGAATTCTTTGAGCTGAAGAAGAAAAAATAATCTTAATTTTTGAATTAAAAAAATACTTGGCAATTAAGCCCTGTATCATTTCATCGTTTCTTCTTGTGTAAAAAACTCTTGGTTTGCCATTAGAGAGTTTTTTTCTAGTCAATAATAGAAATTCTAGGTAAGTTAAAGTTTTATAATTTTTTGGCATGTAAGAAGAGCCAAGAATAGCTAACTTCATAAGATTATTTTGATATTGAAGTAATTGAATGGTGATAGAAGTTCCTCCTGAAAAATTTCTTCCAGAATTTCCTATGATTAGCTCTATTTCTTTTTCTTGAGTCATCTATTTAAAAAAAAATTAAATAATTTTTGATTGATTTTAACTTACTAAATACTTTCTATTGGTAGAATTATTAAATGAAATATCTTTTTTTTCTGTCAATCATTTTCTTATTTTATGGAGCATATCTTTTTATTATTAATAGTAATTTTAATGATAGTACTAAAATTGAAACACAAATTAATGACAGGGCTTTGCAAAATAGGGATATTGAACAAAAAGTTATTGATCTTACGTCTCTTAGTAAGAGAATCTCAAAAAAAAATATTTACCTAAAATTAGGAAGTATTAAAAATAACAATTTTTTAAATCAAATCGATAATCCTTTGGCATATCAAGAAATGCTTAACTTTGAAGAAGCTTTTGGGGATATTATTAAAGGTGATTTATTAAATATTAACTTATTTGAAGAAAACTTTAGTAGAGAAATAAAATCTATAACAAAAGTAAGTAAAAATAAGATTATTACTACAAAGGCTGGCGAAGATGAAAATGAATCTTTTATTGTTATAGGAAAAGAAATGTCTTTTGGAAAAATTCATATCAATAATAAGGTTTTTCTTTTAAAGAAAAATCTTAGACAAAATTATATTGTTGATACCGCCAATGTTGAAATGGTAATTCCACAATTTGGAGATGATTATTTAATTAATGAAAATTAAGTATTAGTCTGGAATACCATCAAAATTTAAATCAAGATATGACGTTGGATCAAGCTTAAATGCATCCAAATTATCTAAAACACCATCATTATCATCGTCATTGTCATTAAGATTATTCAATCCATCTCCATCAGAATCAGTATTTTCTAATTTCCAAATTCTGCCTAAATGATCTTGATACTGCACAATTCCCATTTCAGGATTTAGCCAAAAAATTGTGTGCATCAAATATGGTTTATTTGAATTATAAAAATTATCCCAAATAGAAAAAACATATTTTACAGATTCAAATGTGCCGAAAGGTACAGTTATAGATTCTGTCTTAATGAAATGATTAAAGTGATATACATCGTTATACGTTGGAGGGCTTCCATACCAAGCATTTTTACAGGTTCTGGATAGATAATTTCCAATACTTTTGAATGAATCAAAGAAAATACATAAATTATTGCTGTCATACAAAGTATATTCATCTTGATTAGAAAAATAATACCCGCTTTCATAATCTGTTCTGTTTATAAAATATTTGGAGTCTTTCTCGTAAAAGTGATATGCCATCTTAGGATTCCCATTTACAGAGTTTTCCCATTTAAAACTTCTATATGTCTGACCATTAATTTCTACATCAGAAAATTCTGTTAATAAAAATGCTCTGCTATTACCAGCATTTGAAAAAGTTGATGTTCCGCCAGAAATTTTTGGGAAATAGTTTTTTATATTAATTTTATTAGACGTATTTGAATTATCCAGATTGCTTGGTGGCAATATAGCTGAAAATCTTGATCCAAGATTGTTATACCACTTGATATTATCGCTCACATTAAGCACTCCACAGGCTAAGCCATCTTTACAAGCTATATTTGGATTAGAAAAATGATCTGGAGAGATATCGTTGTAACTCATGACTGTTCCCCAATCAAAACTATCCGTAAAATCTCCATCTGTATTTCCATCTACTCTGTGACCAAATGCATAAGACTGTCCTGTTTCTCCAGGCCAATGTCCAGAGCCTAAATTATGCCCAAGTTCATGAGAAAAAACTTTATCTGGAAAACAAGGATTACAGCCTACTTCTGACCAATTAGGATCTACAGACCATGCGGATAGATAACCATGTTCTGAATCCCAATCAAAAACGTTATCTATAGCAAGGTCAATATTAGCAGTGCCTCCGGTAGTACCTTTTGCGGCATCCCATCGAGATAAAAGAATAAAATAATCCGCGCCATGCAAGACTTGTTCTTTTTTAATTTTTGCTCTTCCAGGTAGTGAGCTAAAAATTGTAGTGCCTGATTGATTGCTTACATCTATGTCATATGGCAAGAGCTTCAAAAGATTAAATTGAACTTCAGATTTACTTCTAGTTAGAGCATTGTTTGCTGAAGTAATTAAATATAAAACTCGAGTTTCTATATTTGATTCTGATGAATAGTAAGTCAACATGTCAGGAGCGTAATAGACTAATAAATCTATCTCGTATTCAACATTTGAAACTGTAATGGCTAAATTTACGTTATCCGATAGAACCCCATCGCTAACTGAAACAGTAACTAAAAATGACGATTTAGTTTCATAATCTGGAGCATTAATAAATGATAAAGCGCCGCTACTGGTAATAGAGAAGTAAGATGCATCGATGCCCGATAACGAGAAAGTAAGATTATCTCCATCTGCATCGCTAGCAGAAATAGAAGTAACACTAATTAGATTTTCAGGGACTGTTATTTGATTTGATGATAGAGAAATAATTGGAGCATCGTTTACAGCTTGAACATTGATATTTACCGATGCCTCTGAACTTAAAGAACCTTGTTGAAGAGTATAGGAAAATATGTCATTTCCATTGAAATTTTGATTTGGCGTATAAACTAAAATATTCGAGTTATTTTTTGTTACAGATCCATTTTGGGGTTGAGTGAATAAAATATTAAAAGAAGATTGACTATCAAAATCATCATTTTGCAAAACATCAATATTGAATATTTGATCTTCATATGAATTGACAGAATCGGAGTTTGCACTAATTGAAAATGCTAAATTTGCCGTAGATATACCTGTTATTTCAGATATATATGCGATTAAAGAATTATTATATTTTTGATGAACATCTTGCGTGTCTCTATTTGAAGCTACGGATATCAAATCATTAAAAAAAGTACTTGTTGCAAAATTGAAAATTCCTTTTGTTGCTGATATTTCTGGTTTTACTTGTATTAGAGGAATCAAAGCTTTGAGCATACTTTTAAGTTTTATTTTTATTTCTTCTTGAAGAGAAAGATTAAATTTTGTATTAGTATTTTCAATTAACGCTTCAAGAAATAATGGAGACTCTAGATTAGCTGCTGTTTGAGATGACTGATAATCTAAAGCCAACTTATCTAAAATCATTTGAAATAGTTCGTTGGTATCTTGAGAAGTGCTTTTTAAAGCATTTATCATCCTCGTCAAGGAAAGAACTAAAGATGTTAATTGATTTCCTTTTTCATAGGCTTTGGCATACATAAAACCGTTATTTATGTTTGAGACGTGGTTAGAAATATTTACGTTTAAATTTTGATCTAATCCTAAAAGTTCGTTAATTGATGGTGTAATGGGATTCTCAAGATTAGAGAGAGATTTAGCAAGAAAATATTCTGCTGTGGTTAAAGGAGAAACAATGTAATTTTCCCAAGTCTTATTTGCATCAGATGTATTTAATTCAATGTTATCAATTTGATCATTTATTAAAAATAATCCATCAAGACTATTATTGGTATCGAGATCGATACCGCCTAAACTTTGAATTCTATAGTCGGTCAGACTAGTATTAAATGAAAATTTTCCTTGAACATCTGAGCTAGTTGCGATTTCTTCTAAATTAGAAAAATCATCTGTAGTTTCAAGCCATACTTCAGCATTTCTTATGTAGCCATCGACTACTAAACCATCAATAGTCTTAGTTGAAGACGAAGAGGAAAAATTATCTGATGAGTTTTGAGAAAAGTTGTCCCCTCCTCCTCCACAAGAAATTAAAAGAAATAAAACGAGAAGATATAAAGAAAGCCTAAAACCTAACATTAGGCTGATTTAACTTAAGATTTTTTATTTGAAAATTGAAGATTACCATCTTCTAATTTTCCAAATTTTACATCAAACCAATCTTTCACATAATCTTGATAGTTTACCCAAGGTTTTTTATTTCCTTGCTTAGCAAACTTATGAATAGATCTTTGAATATATCCAGAAGACCAATCTTCTAGCCAGTCTTTAGATTCTTCTACATCGGAAGGAATTTCAGGACTACATTTTTTGAAATTATTATTATCCATATGTTTAATTAAACGACAGACATATTCACTAGTAATATCCGCTTTTAAAGTCCAAGAAGCATTGATATATCCAAAAGAATTTACAAAATTAGGTATGCCGCTATACATCATGCTTTTGTAAGTCATAGTATCGGAGACTTTAACCATTGAATCATCAACTTTAACTTCTATTCCGCCAAAGTTTTCAAGAACAATTCCTGTTGCAGTAATAATCACATCAGTTTTTAAAACTTCGCCAGACTTAAGCTCAATACCTTCCTTAGTAAATTTTTCAATATGATCGGTAACAATGGATACATCATTTTGTCTAATAGCCTCAAATAAATCACTATTTGGCACTAAACACATGCGTTGTTCCCAAGGATTATAGGACGGAGTAAAATGCTTTTGTATATTGTAATTTGGAAGTTCTTCTTTAACCCTATCCAGCAAAAATTCCTTAACCTTTTCAGGACGGTTTCTCGCTCTTTTATAAAGCCATTGTTGAAAAAGAACATTCCTTAACCTTATGATGTTATAAACAAAACGGCTTGGCAGAAACTTATTCAGAAAAAGAGCCATTGCATCTTCATCTGGAGCAGAAGCATAATATGTGGGCGACCTTTGTAACATCGTTACATGCTTTGCTTTTTTTGACATTGCCGGAACAATAGTTGCTGCGGTAGCACCACTACCAATCACAACTACATTTTTTCCCTCATAATCAAAATTTTCTGGCCACTCTTGAGGATGAATGATGTCTCCTTGAAATTCTTCTCTTCCTTTAAATTCTGGTAAGTGTCCACCTTTGTAGCTGTAATAACCTGCACACATATAAACAAAAGACGATTTGAAGAGCTTAGTTTCTCCAGAATTTTTGTCTTCAACTCTCAATGTCCAAAGGTTTTCTGTAGATGACCATTCTGCAGAATTAACATGATGCTTGTATCTTATTTTATCTGTGAGTTCATACTCCTTAATGGTTTCTTCTAAATATTCCATTATAGAAGAACCATCTGCTATTGATTTTCTGTGAAGCCAAGGTTTAAAACTAAAACCTAAGGTGTGCATATCAGAGTCTGACCTTATGCCTGGATATTTAAAAAGATCCCAGGTTCCACCAAAGTTATCTCTTCCTTCAAGGATCAAATAATTTTTGTTTGGGCACTTCATACTTAAATGTGCTCCTGCACCAATCCCAGAGATTCCTGAGCCAACTATTAATACATCTAATATTTCTTCTTTCATATTTTTATTATAAATCCTTTAATTTTTTAAATGAAATTATTCTTCTAAATTAAAACCTGCTGTAATCCAGTCAGAGATACCTCCTTTTAAAGAAAATACGTTTTTAAAACCCATTTCCTTCAAAGATTTTGATCCTAAAACTGATCTAAAACCACTTGCACAATAAAGAATGATTTCATCGTTTTCATTTGCAATTTCAGTTATTCCTTTTTCTAAAATTCCCCTTCCAATATGATTTGCTAGTGGAATTCTTCCAGAAACCCATTCTCGATCTTCTCTAATATCAATTAGTTTAATATCTGCATCCTGATCAATTTTTTGTTTGAGTTGATAAATATCAACTTCTGGAATTGTAATTAGCGCTTCTTGAACTAGCTCTTGAAAAGATTTCATTTTAACCAACATACCTTTAAAGCTTGGTTGCTTTCATTTTCTAAAACACATCCATCCTCGTGAGCGATTAAAACAGCACTAATAATTAAGCCAAGGGATAGTATGGAAGATATGGCAATAAGTTTTCCAAATTTTTTTACTAAAAATGTAGCAAGATAAGAAAACAAAAGAACTGTCCCAACTAGAAAAAATAAAATAATTATTATTCGTAGCATTATTTTGAATATTTCTTTTTAAGAACCCTAACTAAAAAATAAATGGGAGAAATGATTAAAAAGCAAATTAAAAGTTCTGCCCAGAAATTTAATTTCGTAACACTTCTTATGAAAGAAGCTAAGTACATACTTCCAAAACCTAAAAAACCATAAATTATAAATAAAGTGATGTCTATCTTTGAAGCTACGGTCTTTAAAAAATTCATGATCATATTTTACTTTAATTGTTCATGTTAGACTTATTTTCACAATGAGCACTAAAGATTTAAAAACAAAATTAGCTAATAACATTGGCTATGTATCTATAAATAGACCTCCTAACAATCATTTTGATGCGGAACTGATTGGACAAATTGCTGACTTTCTAGAAGAAATGGATCAATCCAAAGATTGTCGTACTATCATTCTATCTTCGGAAGGAAAGCACTTTTGTGCTGGTGCAGATTTTACGAGATCATCTTACAAAGAAGAGTCAGATCCTTATGAAAGGCTATATCAAGAAGCCGTAAGGTTATTTAAAACAAAAAAACCAGTTATAGCTACGATACAAGGTGCTGCCGTTGGCGGAGGGCTAGGAGTTGCTTTGTCAGCAGATTTTAGAATAGCTTGTGATGAGTCAAGATTTAGTGCGAATTTCTCTAAACTAGCTTTCCATCAAGGTTTCGGTACAACGGTTACTTTACCAAGAGTTGTTGGCGATCAAAAAGCTAAATGGATGTTACTTACAAGTGCACGAGTAAAAGGAAAAGAAGCTCTTGAAATTGGCTTGGCAGATTTTCTAGTTCCCCAAAAAGATCTCTTAATTAAGGCTGAAGAATTAGCTAATCAAATCAACGAAGCTGGACCTTTAGGGGTCCAAGCTATCAGAGAGACAATAAAAGGAGATTCTGTAGAAAGAATAGAAAAGATAGTTAAATGGGAACTGGCTGAACAAAATAGATTGAGAGAGACAGCTGATTTTAAAGAAGGAATTAAAGCTTCTTTGGAAAGACGAAATCCAAATTTTACTGGAGATTAAGATTTAATTTTAAATCTTAGATCGAAATCTAATTCCCCTAAGGAATCGTTTTCTTCCTTCATTTTTAGAACCTTATTGAAAGTATCATCTGGCATAGGGCTAGACTTTCTTTCTTTCATATCAACATGAATCAATAAAATTTCTTCAATCGCGCTTAATTCTTTGTCATTATTTAATAGAATGCCTACATGATGAATCAATTTGCGATTAACATTTACGATTCTGTAATGGGTTGAAATTTTATCATCCAGGAGATTTTCTTTTACATATCTTAGATTTTGTTCAAGTGTAAAAGTACTAAATCCAGATTCTATATAGTCAAATCCCATACCTAGTTTGTTAAACAGTTCATAAGAACCTTCCTCAAATATTTTTGTATAGAAAGTAACATTCATGTGACCATTGAGATCACACATGTCTTCGGTAACTTTTTTGCTAGTTCCGGAATAAGGAAATTTGTTTTTCATAGCCTATTAAAATAATGAATAGTTATTAAGTGAATAAAAAAACTTTAAATAAAGTAAATTTAAAGAATGAGAGATGATACTTTATTAATTATCCTTGGCAATCAACTTTTTGATAAAAAATATATATCTATTGCAGGAATAAAAAATGTCTTTATGGCGGAAGATTTTGGGCTATGTACTGAAGAGAACTACCATAAACAAAAACTATATTTCTTTCTTCATTCAATGAGATGCTTTAAGGATGAGTTGAAAAGCGATGGATATAAAGTTTTTTATAATCATCTAGATATTAAAAATAGAGATAAAAGATACATTGATATCTTGGATGCTTATTTAAAAGATAATAATTTTAAAAAAATTAAATTCTTTGAAATTGAAGACAAATTTTTTGAAAAAAGACTTATAAATTTTCTCAAAAAATTAGAAATTCCATTTGAAATTCTTTCCACTCCAATGTTTTTCTGTAGCAGAGAAAAGTTTAAAAATTTTGCTGAAAATAAAAAAATCATTCGCATGGTAAATTTTTATAAATTAATGAGGAAAGATCTAAATTTGCTGATGGAAGATGAAAAACCTATCGGCGGAAAATGGTCTTATGATGAAGATAATAGAAAAAAAATACCAAAAGGTCTTGAAATTCCTGTGAATCAGGATTTTATTGAAGAAAAACATAAAATTGAAGTGACTAAAGTAATTTACAATTTTTTTGGAGACCATCCTGGAGAATTAAATTACTGGCTACCCACAACAAGAAAAGATGCTAAAAAAAGTTTAAAGCATTTTTTAAATACAAAATTTAAAAATTTCGGTTTTTATGAGGATGCAATGCAAGAAAATGAAAATTTTTTATTTCATAGTCTTCTTTCTCCCTTACTTAATATAGGTTTATTAACTCCCGAAGAAGTAGTGAACGAGACTATTAAGTATGCTGATAATAATGAAGTTCCTTTAAATTCTTTAGAAGGATTTATCAGACAAATTATTGGGTGGCGTGAATTCATTAGGGGTATCTATCAAGAAAAAAGTGAGTTTCAAATGAATGAAAACTTTTGGAATCACAAAAAAAAGATGAATAACAATTGGTATGAAGCCTCGACACAGCTTGCTCCTTTAGATGATGTTATTCAAATGGTAAATCAATACGGTTATACACATCACATTCCAAGATTAATGATACTTTCAAATATTTTTACTTTATGTGAAATTGATCCAAAAGAAATTTATAGATGGTTCATGGAAATGTTTGTAGATTCCTCTGAATGGGTAATGGTTCCAAATGTTTTTGGAATGGGAACATTTGCAGATGGAGGATTAATGTCTACCAAACCATACACTTGTGGATCTAATTACGTATTAAAAATGAGTAATTATAAAAAAGGTCCTTGGTGTGAAGTTTTGGATGGACTTTATTGGAGATTTACTGACAAACATAGAAAATTTTATGAATCTAATCCAAGATTATCTATTCTAACCAGATCTTTGGATAAAATGAATCCTGAAAGAAAAGAGAGAATTTTTTCTCTAGCTGAAGACTTCATTGAAAGAAATACCATATGAATAAAGGTGAAAAAATTTGCAAGGTATGTAAAAAACCCTTTTCTTGGCGAAAAAAATGGGAAAGAGATTGGGATGAAGTCTTGTATTGCAGCGAGCGTTGTAGAAGAAATAAGCCTAAGACATTAGCACAGTAACTTTTCCTACTAGTTTTCTTTCTTTAAGGTATTTGAGTCCTTCCTTAGCTTGCTCTAAAGGAAACTCCTTACAAATATGAGGAGATAATTTTCCAGATTCTGCTAATTCCATAATAATTTCATTGTTTTCTTTCCCTTTTAAAGGATCTTTTCTGCCAAATTCTCCTGCTCTGACACCAATAACAGAAAAACCTTTAATCAAAGGATAATTTACTGGAACAGTGGGAATTCTTCCGCTAGTAAATCCTATAATTAACAAACGTCCTCCCCAATTAATACACCTTATGGATTCATCAAAGACATCTCCTCCAACAGGGTCGTATATAACGTCTGCTCCTTTATTATTAGTTAGTTCTTTTACTTTTTCTCTAAACGAGACAGATCCTTCAAAACCAGTATTAATTACTTCGTCAGCACCCCATGATTTTACAATTTTTAACTTTTCATCTGAGGTGCCACTTGCTATGACTCTTGCACCGTAGAGTTTTCCCATTTGAACAGCAGCCATTCCTACTCCACCTGAGGCGCCATGCACTAACAATGTTTCATCTTTTTTTAATTCACCTCTTCTAATCAAGCCGACATAGGCCGTAAGGTATGCTGTTTTAAAAGATGCTGCTTCAGAAAAGTTGAGTTTTTTTGGTTTTAAAGATACCAAAGATTCGGGAAGAATTATTGATTTTGCAATAGCGCCATGACCCCAGCCACCAAACATAACTTCGTCTCCTTCTTTAAGAGAAGATACTTCAGAACCTATTTTTTCTACTATGCCAGAACCTTCCATTCCTAAGGCAAAGGGAAGTTCAGGTCTATTTTGATATTTTCCTTGTGTCATTAACAGATCAGGAAAATTTAACGATGCCGCTTTTATGCTTATTTTTACTGAATTGGAATCAAAAGAATCAAGTTTTAGCTCTCCTAGATTTGTTTTAGACAAATCATCGGAGAGTTCTGAACAGACTAATCCATACGTTGTATGATCAGTCATTGAGAATTAACTAGGTCTGCCGATATATTCTTCAGCTTTAGCTTCGTTAGCTTGATGTTTACCTAATTCTAATCTTGCAACAGTTCTTCTGTGTACCTCATCAGGTCCATCTGCCAGACGAAGAGTTCTCATTCCAGCATAAAGTCTCGCTAAAGGGGTATCTTGAGAGACACCTTCTCCACCATGCATTTGAATTGCTTTATCAATAACTCTCAGAGCCATATTTGGAACAGCTACTTTAATTTGAGCGATTTCACTTTTAGCAATTTTATTACCTACTGTATCCATCATGTATGCAGCTTTAAGAGTTAAAAGCCTACACATGTCGATTTCAATTCTGCAGTCGGCAATAATGTCATAATTTCCACCCAGTTCGGATAAGGTTTTTCCAAAAGCTTTTCTGTTTAAGGATCTTTTACATAATAATTCCAAAGCTCTTTCCGCAGAACCGATAGTTCTCATACAATGGTGAATTCTTCCCGGACCGAGTCTCCCCTGAGCTATTTCAAAGCCTCTTCCTTCTCCTAGCAACAGGTTTTCTTTAGGAACTTCAACATTTGTGAATCTCATATGAGCATGTCCGTGAGGAGCATCATCGCTTCCAAAGACAGTCATCATCCTTAAGACTTCTACTCCAGGAGTATCCATTGGGACTAATATTTGAGATTGTCTTTGATGTTTAGGATTATCTGGATTAGTTACGCCCATAAAGATAATAATCTTGCAACGAGGATCTCCAGCTCCAGATGTCCACCACTTCTCGCCATTGATAACATATCTATCGCCTTTGTCTTCAATCGTGCTGCCAATGTTGGTTGCATCGGACGAAGCTACATTTGGTTCGGTCATTCCGAAAGCTGACCTAATTTCTCCATCTAAAAGAGGTTTTAGCCATTGTTCTTGTTGTTCTTGATTTCCATATTTATCTATCACTTCCATGTTTCCAGTATCAGGCGCAGAACAATTAAATACCTCTGAGGCAATTCCACATCTGCCCATTTGTTCAGACAAAGGTGCATATTCTAAGTTTGTTAAACCTGGTCCCCATTGAGAATCTGGTAAAAAAAGATTCCACAAACCTTCAGCTTTAGCTTTTTCTTTGAGTTCATCTAAAATTGGCGGGACCTGCCATGGATTTCCCTGGTTTCTGAATTCAGCCATTTGTTCGGCATATATCTTTTCTCCGTCATAAACATGATCGTCCATGAATTTTGTTACTCTTTCTAAAAGATCTTTTACTTTATCGGTATGTTGAAATTCCATGTTGTGTCCTCTATTTTAGAAAAAAAATATTAACAAGTTTTTGAAAACTTTGACAGCCTATATGTCAAAATAATAATGCTTATATGATAAAGACGATTGACCATATTCTTGTAGCTGTAGAAGATTTAGATAAAGCAGTAGAAAACTACTCTACGATTTTTGGCTTTGCTCCTACCTGGTTAGGTGAGCATCCAACATTAGGAACGAAAAATGCCCTGTTTCCTCTTGAAAATATGTATCTTGAATTGATTGCCAAAAATGAGAATGATGAAGGTCCTCTAGCAGAAACTGTTACAGAACATCTTAAAAATTACGGAGAGGGTATTTTTGGTCTGGCTCTAGAAACAGAAGACATAGAAAAAGCTAAAATAGATCTATCAACAAGGTTAAATATAAATTTAGAAATTTCAGATGGAAAAGGCCTAAACATTATTTCAAAGAAGGAAAGATGCTGGAAGAATATTTTTATTCCTAAAAAAGTTTCCAGAGGAATTTTTACTCTTCTAATCGAGCATACAAAAGGAACTTTAATAAAGGATGAAAAGTCTGACGAATCATTTATTACCAGAATGGATCATGTCGTCATTAATTCCAATGATCCTGATGGCTTGGTTGAGCTTTATAGAGATAAATATGGAATCAGACTAGCTTTGGACCAATTTGTAGAGCAATGGGGAGGAAGAATGCTTTTCTTTAGAACAAACCAAACAACCATTGAGGCTATTGGCATAAAAAAGGATGGTCCCCCAAAAGATTTTTTGTGGGGCTTAGCTTGGACAACAAAAGATATTAAAAAAACACATAAAAGATTATTGAGTGCTGGAGTAAATATTACTGATATAAAAGAAGGTAGAAAACCTAATACTCTTGTAGCAACAATTAAGTCCCATTGTTTAAAAGTCCCTACTTTATTGATTGAGCATCTTTAGAGTTACTTTTTGGTGCGGATAGAGGGAGTCGAACCCCCACACCTTACGGCACTAGAACCTAAATCTAGCGTGTCTACCAGTTCCACCATATCCGCGTAGTTGTTTAGTATATTAATTACTTATCTGATGGCAAGACATTACTGTGAATCTTGCTCTTTACTAGATTCAAATTCTTCAAGATCTTTTCTTAGTTTAATTAATGATTGATTGGTCTGTCTTCTAAAAGAATCCATCGACTTAGTAGCCTCTTCTAATTCTTTGATTCTAATTTCATAATCTGAGGAACTAAGTGATGAGGAATCTAATCTGGCAACTCTAGATTTTATATCTGAAATAGATTTAGCAAATTCCTTTGAAATGAGCCTTATATCTTGTGATTGAGTGAGTATTTCGTTAATTGAGTCTTCTATTGATTCAAACTTATCTTCCAATGCTGTAATTCTCTTTTTATTTCCTTTGTTACTCAGATCCCAAAGTTTTCTTATTTCTCTATTGGCATCTTTTAAGTCATCAGCTAAAGACTCTACGGTCACTTCAGAAGACTGAACAGACTTTTGTACTGTTTGCTCTAATTCAATTAACCTAGAATTCATGTTAATTAAATTATCTTGTTGAGAAGATGTTCTAAATAGCATGAAAGAAATGAATAAAACAAAAATAAGAACGATCACTGCATAAGTTATAAATGAGCTAGGCGGTACCTGACTTGAAGGAAATATTCTTCTTGTGGAGATAGGATTTTTTTTCATAAAGTTTAGATTGGTTATTTTGTTTATTTTAATTCATGGTTAGAATAGAAAGCTATTAAAAAGGAGAGCAAATGAATTTTAATTTTTCTGAAGATCAATTATTAATGAAAGAAGAGGTAAAAAAACTTCTTGATAAAGAAAATTCTGTAAAAAGAAACAGAAACGTTCTTGAAAGCGATGAAAAATTCGATAAAGAACTTTGGGGTCAGTTGGTTCAAATGGGTTTAACTGCTACAACAATACCTGAAGAGTATGGTGGTATTGGAATGGGTTTCTTAGAGCTTTGCGTTATTGCTGAAGAACTTGGAAGAGGAATTGCGCCTGTGCCATTTTCATCAAGCGTTTACTTAGCAACAACTGCAATATTAAATACTTCAAATGAAGAATTAAAAAAAGATTATCTGCCAAAATTGGCAAGTGGAGATATTATTGGAACTTTAGCGCATTCAGAAAAAACTACCTTTCCTAGTGAATCAGGAATTAGTGTCTCTTGTAAATCTGGAAAAATTTCAGGAAAAAAAATAGCTGTTCCTGATGGAGATATTGCAAATTTTGCTATCGTTTCTGCAAAAACTGATAACGATAAAATAGGCCTCTTCCTTGTTGATTTATCTAGTAAAGAAGTTGAAATTAATTCTTTAGAAACCTTTGATCCTTCAAGATCTCATGCTGACATAACATTCAACAATGCGGAAGCAAAGGAATTGTCTAATGATGCTTGGGAAAATATAGAAAAACTTCTCAATCAGTCAGCTGTTCTCTTTGCCTTTGAGCAAGTCGGTGGTGCTGAAGCAGCAATGAATCAAGCAAAAGAATATGCAATGGGCAGATACGCTTTTGGTAGAGCAATAGCTTCCTTCCAGGCAATAAAGCATAAAGTTGCAGATATGTATATCTCACTTCAATTAGCACGTTCAAATTGTTACTACGGAGCTTGGGCTTTGAGTAACGACGCACCTGAATTACCTACTGCTGCAGCTACTGCTAGAGTAAGTGCAACGAAAGCTTTTTATGAATGTTCGAAAGAAAACATTCAGACTCATGGTGGAATGGGAGCGACATGGGAATTTGATTGTCACCTTTTCTACAGGAGAGCTAGATTGCTTTCAAGTAATATTGGCAGTCAGGGTATATGGAAAGATAAATTAATTACATCACTAGAAAAAAGTAATTCCCCATCATAAAATTAACAATAAAGTAATAAGGAGTAAGTTATGGATTTTAATGACACTATAGAAGAAGCAAAGTTTAGAGAAGAAGTAAGTAATTGGTTATCCGCTAATGCTGAAAAAAAGGAACATGCTAAAGACATTTACCGTCCTTCCGAAATGAGCAGTGAAAATGAATCTGGAGAATCTAGTGCACTGAAAGATGCAAAAGATTGGATGGCAAAAAAATATGGTTCTGGATGGGCATGTCTTCACTGGCCTAAAGATTATGGTGGTCGTGACGCCACTCCAATGGAAAGAGTAATTTGGGGTCAGGAAGAATCTAAGTTTAAAGTCCCAGGTGGTTTCTTTGAGATTGGCCAAGGTATGGCTGGGCCAGTATTGATGTCATACGCAACCGAAGAGCAGAAAAAAAGATATCTCCCTCCTATGGCTAAAGGTGAAGAAATTTGGTGTCAGCTTTTTAGTGAACCTGGTGCGGGTTCAGATTTAGCAGGAATTAAAACCAAGGCAGAATTAGATGGAGACACTTGGACTATTAATGGTCAAAAGGTTTGGACTTCTGGTGCTCATTATAGTGACTATGGAATCATAGTTACTCGAAGTGATTTCTCTGCACCTAAACACAAAGGTCTTACTTATTTCTTTCTAGATATGAAATCTCCAGGTGTTGAGGTTAGACCAATCAAACAAATTACTGGTGGTGCTAATTTTAATGAAGTGTATTTTACCGATGTGAAAATACCAGATTCTCAACGTCTTGGTGAAGTTGGTGATGGTTGGAAGGTTTCTCTTACAACACTAATGAATGAAAGACTTGCAGTTGGTGATGCATCAGGTGTTGATTTTCAAGAAATTTTTGAACTTGCTAAGGAACAAGATTTTAATGGAGATGCTGCAATTTCAAATGGTTCTGTTAGGGAAAAACTAGCTGATTGGTACTGTGAGCAGTCAGGTCTTAAGTATACAAAGATGCGAAACATCTCTGCTTTATCTCAAGGAAGTACTCCAGGACCTGAAGCTTCAATAACTAAAATCGTAAGTGCTAATAAACTTCAGGAAATAGCAAACTTTGGTATGGATCTTATGGATAACGCTTCTATCGCTCGCGATGAAGATACAGCTATTTTTCAAGGTAGTTTACTGGGAGCTCCTTTAATAAGAATTGCTGGGGGAACCGATGAAGTTCTTAGAAATATTATTGCCGAACAAGTACTCGGTATGCCTCAGGATATTAGAGTTGATAAAAACGTTCCATTCAACGAAATTCCTACTGGCTCTAAGAACTAATTGAATAAAAAGTAAAAAGGACTTCTTAGTTTCTTTTTACATTTATCATACTGACTTTGGTATCTGTTAGACATCTTCTGTACGTCTGACGATACCGAAAGCAGCCATGGTTTAGATTTGTAACTTCCCTTTTTATAACCTCCTCTCCCTTCGTGATAAGCAAGGTATAACAGTCGAGCATTATTTTTAGGAATGCCTAGTAGCTTTGTACTTTTCTTATTGTACCAACCAATAAAATCTACTGAATCATTGAAACTTCTTCTAGAAGCAAAAGGTTTTTTTGCTTGCTTTTTATATATGTCCCAAGTTCCATCTATTGCTTGAGCATAACCGTAAGCTGAACTTTTTCTTTTCCAAGGAATAAAACCAAGTAACTTTGTTCTCTCAGGTTTTGCACCTTGTTGGAAGTCAGATTCTTGTTTAATAAAAGCTAAAGTTACATATGCTGGACTACCCCATCTTTTTTCAGTTTTTACGGCGGCTTTATACCAACTCCTTTTTTCATAAAATATGTCGCAAATATTTGATGTTTTTTTTGGAGGGGAAACCACACACGATGACAAAAGAACCAGACAAATTAAATAAATAAAATATTTGTTATTCATCATTTAGCAAATTAGGTATTTGGTTTTCATAAACAATCTGAATACCTAAATTATTAGCTTTATCAATTTTTGAACCTGGTTCACTTCCAGAAATAAGAAAGTCTGTATTTTTAGAAACAGAAGAAGCTACTTTTGCCCCCTTTTTTTCTAAAGAATTCTTTAAATCATTTCTGGAAAAGTTATTAAATTTGCCTGTTATGACTATTTTTTTTCCAGTTAAATGAGTTTCTTCCGTAACGATTTTTCTGACTTTAAAATTTGCTCCTAATTCAATAAACTCTTCTAAAATTTTCAAGTACCTCTTATTTGAAAAAAATTTGACTAGATTTTCGGATGCTACTTCTCCGATATCTTCAATATCAATAAAATCCTCGTAACTTCCTTTTTTTATTTGGTCTAAAGAAGAAAATCTTTTTGCTAAATTTTTTGAGGTTTGAAGCCCTATTTCTTTTATTCCAAGAGCATAAATAAATCTATAAAGCTCGGTATCTAAGCTTTTTGAAATTGAATTAATAAGATTTTCAGCTGATTTTTCGGCAAATCCTTCAAGGCTTAAAAGCTGTTCTTTTTTTAATTTAAATAAATCCTGAATAGAAATGAGCATTTCTTTATTAATTAAAGAGTCCAATGTTTTAGATCCCAAACCCTCAATATCCATGGCATTTCTTGAAACAAAATGTTTTAAAGATTCTTTAAATTGACTAATACCAAAACAACCTTGGTCTGTAATTTTTAAATGCGAAATGTCTAGGCAAGGCGTATTTTTTTCAAAAGAAGATGTTTCGTTGTTACAAAATGAACATTTAACAGGTAATTTTATTTTTTTCTCTTTCCCTTGGCGTTTTTCTATAATAACCGAAACTATTTTAGGTATAACATCACCGGCTCTTTTTATAAGCACATGATCATTCTCTCTTACGTCTAATCTCTCAATCTCGTCCATATTGTGAAGAGTGGCATTTGAAATAGTCACACCACCAACCTTTACTGGTTTTAAGTTAGCTACTGGTGTTAAAGCGCCTGTTCTTCCCATTTGAAAGGAAATTGAGTTAATTATCGTTTCAGCCTGTTCTGCCTCAAATTTTCTAGCAATTGCCCATCTAGGTGCTCTGGAAGAAAAACCTAGCTCTTTTTGAATAGACAAGTCATCTACTTTGATAACTACTCCATCTATTTCATAGGGAAGTATCTCTCTCGTATCTGCAATTTTTTTATAGGCTTGGTTTACTTCAAATAAACTAGACTCCAAAGAAATTTCAGGACAGGTAGGTAATCCCCAGGATTTAAAAGCCTCTATTACAGTAGAATGATTTTTGAAGCTATTTTCCATACTTACATACCCTAGACTATGACAGAATATTTTAAGAGGTCTGTCATTTGCTATTTTTGGATCTAACTGTCTCATACTTCCAGCGGCAAAGTTTCTAGGATTAGCAAAAATCTTTTGCCCTTCATCTTCATATCTTTTATTTGTCAGATCAAAGTCATTTTTTTCTACATATATTTCACCTCGAATTTCTATTACTGAAGGAAATGAAAATTCACTTTTAAAAAGTTTTAAAGGTATTTGTTTAATAGTTTTTATATTGTGCGTAACTTCTTCTCCTGATAAACCATCTCCTCTTGTGCCCGCTTTAATTAAAATTCCATCTTCATAAACCAAACAAATTGCAATTCCATCAATTTTTGGTTCACAAGAAAAAGTTAGATTTTCATCTCTTTTTAATTTATTTAAAAGTCGCTTTTGGAAATCATCTATATCGGTTTCACTAAAAGCATTGTCTAAAGATAGCATTGGTAATTTATGTTTGAAGGGTTTTAGATCCGAAACAGGAATGAACCCGACTCTTTCGCTTGGAGAATCTAGGGTTTTTAACTCGGGATATTTATTTTCTAGGTCAAGAAGATTTCTAAATAATTGATCGAAATCTTGATCTGAAATTTCTGGAGAATCTTGATTGTGATATAAATCGTTATGTTTATTTAGCTCTTCTTTTAAAGCTTGATACTCCTTTTCTACTTTTAGGCTTTTAGCCATAAGTATTAAGCAAAATTTCTTAAATCAAAATCTTCAGCAAGATGTGAATAATGATCTATCATTTGTTGTGTTAGAGGATTACGGTCTGAATCATAAAGATTTAGATTTAGTTTTGAAGCGAGCAACTCAGCAAAAGTTACCATTTGATGAAAGTTGCTGATGGTATTTGCTCCTGATATTGGGCTTAATATTAAAGTTAATGCAGAAGTTTCATCATCTTCAATTGAAGTATCAAATTTACCAGGATTCAAACCATTCACCAGTGAGAAAAAATGATCATCTGAAAAAACCCTAAACCACCCTCCTTCATTAGAATAATTAGAACTAACCTCCTCTAAAAAAGAGATTAATTCGTTGTATGATATTTTGTTTTCTCCACTTTCAAGATTTATTACAAACAAACTTTCAGAAGTTTCAGAGGCTTCGGTGTTGTTATGGGATTCATTAAAGCTATTTTGAATAGTTTCTTCCTCTCGTGAGACATTGTCGTCTTGAAACTCAGCTGGCTCATTATCCAAAGGTTCAAATAACTCCCTAGAATTTACTTTCTTATTAATTTTTAAATTTGCTCTCTTCCCAAAAAATATTCTTCTAAACATTAAAAGAATAGTTACAGCAATAACTAACCCAAAAACTAAAACAATTAATTCATTTATCATCATCAACTAGCAGCCATTTTTAAGGCTTCATCGACATCTACGGAAACCAATCTAGAAACTCCTGGTTCTTGCATGGTAACTCCCATTAAATGTTTGCTTTTCTCCATTGATATTTTGTTATGAGTTACAAAGATGAATTGAACCTTCTCAGACATCTCTTCAACCATATTAATGAACCTAGAGGTATTAAAGTCATCTAAGGGAGCATCTATTTCATCAAGTATGCAAAATGGAGCAGGATTTAAAGAGAAAAAACTAAACACTAGTGCGATAGATGATAAAGCCTTTTCACCTCCAGATAATTGTGAAACGTTTACATTTTTCTTTCCAGGAGGCATAGCCTTAAATAAAACTCCAGATTCTAGTAAATCGCTTTCTGTTAGTTCTAGTTTAGCAAAGCCGCCGCCAAATAATTTAGGAAACAATTCGGCTAATTTTATATTTAACTTATCAAGAGTATCTTTAAACTTTGTTCTAGATTCTAGATCAATCTTTTTTATAGCACTCTGGAGGGTTTCGAGAGCACTATTTAACTCGATAAGCTGAACATCTATTTCAGAGTTTCTTTCTTCTTCGAGCTTATACTCTTCAGCAGCTGCTAGATTAATAGGCCCTATCCTTTCAATGGAACTCTCAATTCTAGATATTTCATCAATAAGCATATCTTCTGTTAAATCGTCTCTTAAAGAGTCAAGTAGACTTTGTATTTCGTAATTATCATTTTTTAACTGCTCTTCAAAAATAGCAGACTCAGAAATTAAACCCTGCCTTTCTAATTTTGATTTTTGTATTTCTCCATTAAAACTTTCTAGTGATAAATCTGTTTGATGTATTTTTCTCTCATTATTTCTTATGAGTTCATTTAGATTATTGAATTCTTCCCTTAAGTTAGATAAGTTGCCTTCAACGTCAATTCTAGAATCCAGTAAAGGCTTGATTTCTGCTTCTATTTTTTGAATAGGAGCTTCAAGATTAATTAGCTTATTTTCTATAGAAGTTCTATTTGTCTCGGAATCAGATTTGGTTTTTTCTAAAGCGCCTAACTTGCTTTTAATTTCTGCGATACTTACTTTAAAGGAAGTAATTTCAGAACTAAGCGCTAGGAGTTCTATTTTTTGAGCTTTAAATTTTTCTTCTTGATATTGAGACTGATGCTTTAGTGATTCTTTCAATTTTTCTAGCTTCTTTTTAATTTCTATAGAAAAGTTATGTATAACACTTATATCAGTAACATTTTTACTTGCGTAGTCACTGACAACTTCTTCAAGAGAAATCGTTAAATTTGATACATCTAGATAAAGTTTTTCAACAAGAAAATCAGGTGACATTGCTCCTTCTAGCTGAGCAAAACTTTCATCTAAGGCTTGAAGTTCAGGTTCCTTATGAGAAAGTTCAATTTCAAGCTTGGATTGTTGTTCGACAAGAGATTCTTTCTCTACGAAGAAGCTTTTAAGGTTTTCTTCTATTTGATCTTTTTCAAGCAATAAATCTTTTTTCTTTTCTTTGAGCAAAGCTAATTCTTGTTCAGAATTAGTAAGGTCCGCTCCACTTGAATAATAATCTTGCTGAACTTTATCAATTTTTTGCTGTATTTCAGATTGGTTAACTTTAGATTTATCTATTTCAGCACCTAAAGATATCTTTAGTGTTCTTTCTTTTTCTAAATTAGATTCGGATTCTTTAATAGTTAAATTTATCTTCGAGATTTTTTCTTTCCTTTTTTGCCAAGATAGTGCTTTGAGGAGTCCTTTTTTGTTTTTTTCTTCTTCCTTGAGTGATTTATATCTTTCTGCGGATTTAACCTGTCTCTTAAGTTTAAGAAGCTGCCTTTCTATTTCATCTTTCAAGTCTTTCACACGACTAAGATTTTCTTTTGTCTTTTTTATTCTCGATTCAGTTTCCTTCTTTCTTTCCCTATAAACAGAAATACCAGCAACTTCTTCGATATACATTCTGAGCTCTTCGGGTTTAGAACTTATTAATTTCGTTGCCATTTCTTGTTCAATAACCGCATAACTTCTCGGGCCAAGTCCAGTTCCTAGGAAAATGTCAGTAATATCTTTTCTTCGACACTCGGAACCATTTAAGTAATAAATAGATCGACCATCAATTTCTAAAACCCTTCTTACAGAAATTTCTGAATAACTAGAATATTCTCCACCAAGCTTTCCTAGTGAGTTATCAAAAAGTAATTCAACTGATGCTCGACTTGAGGGAGCTCTTGAGGATGAACCGCTGAAAATTACATCCGCCATGCTCTCTCCTCTAAGGTTTTTTGCGGATATCTCTCCCATAACCCATCTAACAGCGTCAATTATGTTTGATTTTCCACAACCATTGGGGCCAACTACTCCGCTCATGCTGCTTGGGAAGGGAATCTTCGTGGGATCCACGAAAGACTTGAAACCTGAAAGACTGATGTTTTTTAATCGCATCCTTGGGATGACATTTTAACCGATTTGACCTTATAAAGTCTGATTTTTTTTATTTATTTAATTCTTTCAGAGCAAGATTCATCGCAAGAATCAAGGATTCTTTTTCTTTTAAATTAGATGAGTTTTCAAGAGCTATGGACCAATTCTTTAAAGCATCTTTAAATTTTCTTTCTTTAAAAAACCTTAGGCCATTAAGTGAGAGCGCCCTAGTATCAGAAGGATCCAGATAAAGAGATTTATCGATAAGACTTATGATTTCAGAAGTAAAAATCTGATTAGTTTCATAATTAGACTCTGCTAGAAAAGCATAAACACTTGAATCAACCCGGTCAGGATAATTATTTATAAAAAAATTAAAACATTCGATAGCCAATTTAAATTGTTCATCATAGAAAAATCTTTTAGCTGATAACATAATTTCAGAAGAATTTAAAAAATTTGAATTCAATTGCTTAAAAAAGGATTTATCTAAATTGTTCTCAGCATAATAAGAATCCTGAAAGGATAGTTTTTTAAACGAACCATAACCTTGAAGTATAAAAAATAGAGTAAAAGTAAAAATAAAAATTGTAAGGTAAGAAAAAATCGTTTTTGTCATTTTCTTAAAAATTTTAATAAAAGGATAAATCCAATAAAAGTTAGTAATAAGGGAAAAGCATATAAAAAGAAAAGTGAAATTTTATTTTGTGGCATAAATAGAATTCCTTCGCCATATATGCTGATTAATTTATTCTTTATTTCTTGAGGGGAGCTACCATTTTTTAAATCTCGAAATATTACTTTCTTTAAATCAATAGCAATATCTGAGTCAGATTCAGCT
>QOPF01000004.1 GCA_003331625.1 Gammaproteobacteria bacterium
AAAGCCCACTATCAGCATCAACTACAACTACTAAAGTTAAATTAGGTATGTGATGACCTTTGGCTAATATTTGTGTTCCAACCAGAATCATCGACTGACTTGTTTTTGGAAAAAAATTGTTTTCTTTTAAGGTTTTTTTATCAAAGTTATCTCTATCAATTCTAAATACTGGCGAAGAAACAAACCTTTTTTTTAAGAAAACCTCTAACTTTTCTGTTCCAGCACTGAAAAACTCTAAATTTTCTTCGAAACAGACTTCGCAAGAGCTTTTTATTTGCCTTGTTTCTCCACAATGATGACAAACTAATCTTTCAGGATTTATGTGAAATACCATAGATACATCACAGTTTCTGCATTCTGGAGTCCAGCCGCAGGATTTACAGAAAACCATCGGAGCAAAACCTTTTTTATTTAAAAAAACTAATACTTGATTTCCTTTTTCAACTTCTTTCGTAATCTCGCCTAAACTATATTCTGTTAAACCTGACTTCAATTCAGATGATCTCAGATCAGATATCTCGAATTTAGGATGCTTCGCATTCTTAACTCTTCTATTCATAAGGTGTAACGAATATTTTTTTTCATTACAATTTTTCAGGCTTTCTAAACTTGGTGTTGCAGAACATAAAATCACAGGAATTTTATCTCGATTTGATTTGAAAACCGCTACATCTCTTGCTGAATACTTAAAACCATCAAATTGTTTATAAGAAGAATCATGTTCTTCATCTACTATAATTAGTCCTAAGTTTTTGAAGGGTGTTAAAGCAGCTGATCTTGTACCAACTAGGATTGACTTATGTCCTTTATTGATGAGACTCCACGAAAGAGCTCTTTCCTTTTCTGTCATGGCAGAATGCATCAAAGCAACATTGTCTGTCCCAAATCTTTTTTCTATTTCTGCTTTTAAATTCGGGGTAAGTCCTATCTCAGGAACTAAAAGTAAAACTTGTTTTTCTTGAAGAATACAATCTTTAATTAAATTAAAATAAACTTCTGTTTTTCCACTGCCTGTAATACCAAAAATTAAATGCGCTAGGTTTGTCTTTGCTGTTTTTTTTATGTCTTCATAAACTTTTAATTGCTCCTTATTTAATTTTAAAAAGAATTTGTTATTAATCTTATTTTTAGATACAGGATTTTGTTTAACAGAAACTTTTTTTTCTACGTAAGTTTTTCTTTCTAACTCTTTTACAATCGCTCTAGAAATATTGTGAGCCTTTAAGCCAGAGACAGAAAGTTCTTTTTTGCTCTGAAAAACTTCAAGTGCCTCAGATTGTTTTTTTGCTCTTTTTAAAGAATCTTTATTGATTAACAAACCTAAGTTTGTGATTTTGAAAAGTTCAATAGAGTTATCTATTGAATTTCCTTTTCTAAGCAAAGGAGGAAAAAAGGATTTATAGACTTCGCCAATTGGTGCTTTGTAGTAATCGGAGATCCAATTTATAAGATCACAAGATGCTATATCTAACAAAGAATATTCATCTAATACCTTCTCAATTCTTTTGATTGATTTTATTTTTGAATTAGTTTTTTTTCTTAAGACATATCCAACCAATTTTCTATTTCTAAAAGGTACAACTACTCTTGTACCTTTAGCTAATTTATCGTTGTGTTGGTATGTAAAAGATTGTCTTAAAGGAAGAGGTAATGATATGTCGTAAAAAAAATTTTCCATTTAAGTATATTTGAGAATAAATTGTCTTCTGGTATAGTGCGCCAGCATATTTTTAATTTCAAGATTATCAAATGAAAAAAGAAATTCATCCAGAATACCGAGAAGTTTTATTTCACGATACAAGTGTGGATGAATACTTTCTTATTCCTTCAACTTTAAGCACCGACCAAACAAGAGAATGGGAAGATGGTAATACTTACCCATACTGCCCTTTGGATGTGTCTTCTGCATCTCACCCTTTTTATACTGGAAAACAAAAAATAATTGATACTGGCGGAAGAGTAGAAAGATTTAAAAAACGTTTTTCTAAAAATAAACCTGTTGTGAAAGAAGAGATTGCTCAAGATAGCAAGGAAACTATTGCTGAAGTATCAAATCCAGAATTGGAAGAAAAAAAAGGCGATAGTGCTGAGGTCGTAGAAGAAATTACTCCCGAAGTATCTCTATCCAATGAGGATAATCCAACAACGGATCAAGACAAACAAGATGCTTCAGAATTGACTTCTAGCTCAGAAGATAACTTAAATAAATCAGAAGAAGATACATCAACTGAATCTTCTAAAGAATAAATACCTTAAAAATTATAAGTTTGATAAGCGAAAATCTTATCTAGAAATCTATTAATGAATCCTAAGAATATAAGAAATATTGCAATAATTGCTCATGTTGATCATGGAAAAACGACACTGGTAGATAAATTACTAGAACAGTCTGGGACTCTTGATAGAAAAAATATTGGATCTGAAAGAATTATGGATTCTAACGATCAAGAAAAAGAAAGAGGGATAACCATTCTTTCTAAAAATACTGCCATTACATGGAAAGATCATAAGATAAACATAGTCGATACCCCTGGACATGCAGACTTTGGTGGAGAAGTTGAGAGAGTTCTTTCTATGGTTGATTCAGTTTTACTTCTGGTAGATGCTGTTGACGGTCCTATGCCTCAAACAAGATTTGTAACTGAAAAAGCTTTTGAGAGAGGATTAAATCCAATTTTAGTAATTAATAAAATAGACAGGCCTAGTGCGCGTCCTGATTGGGTTTTGGATCAAGTCTTTGATTTATTTGACAGATTGGGAGGAAATGATGAACAAATGGACTTTCCAACAATCTATGCCTCTGCTTTGAATGGTACTTCTGGCATGGAAATTGAAAAAATTGAGAATGATATGTCTCCTTTATTGGATCTAATTTTAAGAGAAGTTAGTGAGCCACAAGTCAGTCCAAGTGATCCTTTTCAGATGCAAATAAGCGCATTAGATAGTAATAGTTATGTTGGAGTAATCGGCATAGGAAGAATTTCAAGAGGAAACATCAAGCCAAATGACCAAGTCACAGTCCTTAATTCAGAGGGTGTAGAAAAACGTGGAAAAGTTTTGCAAGTTTTAAGTCACGATGGTTTAGAAAGAATTGAAGTCCCTCAAGCTGAAGCAGGAGATATTGTTTGCGTAACTGGATTGGAAAAGTTATTTATATCAGATACTTTATGTGATCCCGAGCATGTAGATCCATTACCCGCTCTCTCAGTTGATGAGCCTACAGTAAGTATGACATTTCAAGTTAACGACTCACCTTTTGCGGGTAAGGAAGGAAAATTTGTAACTTCAAGAAATATTAAAGATCGTCTAGATCAAGAGCTTTTAAGCAATGTTGCCTTAAGAGTTGAGCCTGGAGAAAGTGCTGATAAATTTAAAGTTTCTGGACGAGGAGAACTTCACCTTTCTGTGCTCATAGAAAGCATGAGAAGGGATGGTTTTGAATTGGGAGTTTCTAAACCAGAAGTAATCCAAAAAGAAGTAGATGGAGAAATACATGAGCCATTCGAACAAATCGTTATAGATATCGAAGATGAGCATCAGGGTTCGATTATGGAAGAGATGGGCTTGAGAAAAGCGGAGTTAAAAAATATCAAGCCTAATGAAAATGGAAGGACTAAGCTTGACTTTATTGCTCCTTCAAGAGGAATGATTGGCTTTCGATCTCATTTCCTTACGATAACAAGTGGTACAGGAATTTTGACCAGTATTTTCGATCATTATGGTCCTGCTAAAAAAGGAGAAATTACTACCAGACAGAATGGTGTTCTTGTTTCAATGGCTGCAGGAAAAACTTTAGCCTATTCACTTTTTAACTTACAAAATAGAGGAAAGCTTTTTGTGGGTCATGGTTTGGAAGTTTATAAAGGGCAAATTGTAGGGCTTCATTCAAGAGATAATGATTTACCTGTAAACCCTACCAAAGCAAAACAGCTCACAAATGTTAGAGCATCGGGAACAGATGAAAACTTAATTTTAGTCCCTCATATAGAACATTCTTTGGAACAAGCTTTAGAGTTTATTGAAGAAGATGAGTTAGTAGAAGTAACTCCAAGCGCAATAAGATTAAGAAAAAAAGAATTTAGGTTTTAGATTTTTTTAAATTATTCTATTTTCTTCCTGAAGATCCGAATCCCTTACCTCCGCGTTCTGAAGAAGCAAAATCAGAAACTATTTTAAAGTTTGGTGATGTGATTTCAATAAACATCATCTGCGCTATTCTGTCTCCAGGAGAGATCTCGAAAGGCTCATTTGACCTATTCCATAAAGAAACCATTATCTCTCCTTGATAGTCAGAATCTATTAAGCCAATTAGATTTCCTAAGACGATACCATTCTTATGGCCTAAACCAGATCTTGGAAGAATAAAAGCTGCATATTTTGAATTATTTATATGAATTGCAAATCCTGTTGAAAAAAGAAAGGTTTCTCCCGGCACTAATATTTTATTTTGCTTAATATTTGTTCTTAAATCTAAAGCTGCTGAACCTGAAGTGCTAAAACTTGGAAAAGGTATCTTATCTCCAAGATCTTTATCTAATACTTTAAACTCGATATTTAATGGATTACTTGAATTTTTTTTTGAGGTAGGCCTTACTGCTTTAGAAATTAAGGAAGGAAGGAAGATCCCTACCAGTTTCAATAAAATCCATCTAATCATCTAAAATGTTCTTGGAGATAAATTGAATTATTTTTCTAGAAACTTTCTCTTTTGAAGTTTTAGCTATTTTTAATTCTTCTTTTTCAGATATCAAGAATACCTCATTTTCATCAGAATCAAATCCGATAGAACTATCAGAAACGTCGTTGGCAACAATCAAATTGAGTTTTTTTGAAATAAGTTTTTTCTTTGCGTTATCAATTAAGTTTTCTGTTTCTGCAGCAAAACCAACGATCTTTAGTTCAGGATTGTCTTTTGAAACTAGTTTCAAAATATCTTCATTTTTTTCTAATTCTAAATTGAAGCTTTTACTATCTTCTTTTTTTATTTTATTTTTCTTTATATCTTTCATTTTGAAATCTGAAACTGCCGCGGTGGAGATAAACAAATCTATCTCAGGAATGCTTTCAATAACTTTTTCACACATTTCTTGAGCAGATTCAACATTGATGCGACTAACTCTTTCGGGAGTTTCTAAGTTAACTGGCCCAGTGATTAGCTGAACAATGGCGGATTCTTCCATTGCTGCTTTAGCTAATGAGAACCCCATTTTTCCTGAACTTTTATTAGAAATATACCTAACCGGATCAATCTTTTCTCTTGTTGGACCAGCAGTGATTAGTATTTTTTTTCCTGCTAACAATCCCGAAGAAAATTCTTTTCCAACTATTTCGATAATTTCTTTTGGCTCTGACATTCTGCCAGGGCCAATATCACCACATGCTTGATCTCCCTCATTTGGTCCTATTTGAATAAAGATAGGCAGTTTAAGCGAGGCTAGGTTTTTTTTAGTTCGCTTATCTTTCCACATAGCTTGATTCATAGCAGGAGCAAAAAATATTTTAGAATCAGCAGCTAAACATACTGCTGACATTAAATCGTCTCCTCTTCCCCCAGCCAGTTTTGCCAAGCTATCTGCCGAGCAAGGTGAAATAACAATAGCGTCAGCCCATTTAGCAAGTTCTATATGGCCCATTGCAGATTCTGCTTTAGGGTCTAGTAGGTCTGAATGGACTTCGTTGCCGGATAAAGCTTGCATCGTAAGAGGCGTAATAAACTCTTTTGCAGCTTCTGTCATCAACACTCTTACGTTGCTGCCTGAACTCTTGAAAAGCCTTATAAGCTCGGCTGCCTTATAGGCAGCTATTCCGCCGGTAACGCAAAGTAGAATTTGCTTATTAGCAAGTTGATTCATTTAAAAATTATAACTCAGATAGGTTTCTTTGGGCTTAGGATTCTGGTATAAAGCTCTACTCGAAAGAGATTATTATGAGCAAAGAGTGTCAAGTAACAGGTAAAACTCCAATGGCTGGAAACAACGTTTCAAAAGCTATCAATAAAACAAAAAGAAAGTTTATGCCTAATCTTCATCGTCATAAATTTTGGGTAGAATCTGAAAATAAATATATTACCCTGACTGTTTCAACTAAAGGTCTGAGAATCATTGATAAAAAAGGAATTGATTCAGTACTTAAAGAAATTAGAGATAGAGGAGAAAAAATATGAGAGAAAAAATAAAATTAGTTTCCTCCGCTGGTACTGGCCACTTCTATACCACTGACAAAAATAAAACAAAAACTCCTGACAAAATAGAAATAAAAAAGTATGACCCTAGAGTCAAAAAACACGTCATCTACAAAGAAGAAAAAATCAAATAATTTTGACATTTACCTAGCGTCTAGCTCCCCAAGAAGATTTGAGATTCTAAAAAATCTAAAGGTAAATTTCGAGCTTTTAAAATGCGACTTTAACGAAGACAATTTCAGCGAAGAAGATCCACAAAATTTTGTTTTAAAAAATACTCAACAAAAATGTTTAACTGCCCAAGCTTTTAGACAAAAAAGTAATCTCACAAATAAACCCGTACTTACCGCGGACACCATTGTTTCAATGGACGGAAAGATCTTTGGAAAGCCTGCTGATAAAGATCATGCTATTTCAATGTTATTGGAACTTTCTGGCAGAAAGCATTCTGTAATGACTTGTATCTGTCTCGGGGAAATGGATTCCGAAAAGAATTCAAATGTTAAGATGGCTTTCGATGTAATTACTACAGAAGTAACATTTTCAAATTTAACAGCAAATGAATGTGCAAAGTATTGGGCAACTGGTGAACCCAAAGATAAAGCAGGCGCATATGGTATTCAAGGATACGGAGCTTTATTTGTTGATTCTATAAAAGGTAGTCACAGCAATGTCGTAGGTTTACCAATTCAAGAAACTTGTAAAATCTTAAAGCAAAAAAACATTAGTTATTGGCTTAATCTTTGAATACTTAATTCAGATAAAATGTATTGATGGGATTTATCAAACTCATTACTAGTTTTGTTTTAGGTGCAATTTTAATTTTATCCTTCCAGCCCTTTGGCTATTGGCCAATAAGCTTTTTAGTGCCTGGACTTTTATACGTGTTGATTCGAAATGAAAATTTTAAAAAAACTTTTTTTATTTCATATTCCTTTGGATTTGGTTTGTGGGCATGGGGAATATTCTGGATAGAAAATAGTATCACCGTATATGGGGGAGCAAACTTTTTTGTAGGGATTTTTCTTACATTAATTCTTGCAGCTTTTTTAAGTTTCTTTCAAGCTTTTAGTTTTTCTCTTTTTTTTATATTTAAAAATAAAAATATTTTTAATGCCTTTCTTCTTTTTCCAGCATGCTGGATTTTAGGTGAATGGCTGAGAGAATTTTTATTTACCGGCTTTCCTTGGTTGTATTTAGGTTATACGACTATAGATAATTTTTTACTTAAAGGTTTTATTCCAATTCTTGGAGTGTTTGGTACAGGATTTATGACGGTATTAATATCACAATGTATTTTTATCTCGCTTTTTGATTCTTCAATCAACCGTAATAAGAAAGTAATTTTTACTAGTACAATTTTAATTCTGTTAGTTTTTGTCATGAATGAATCTTTGAAGCTCAAAGAATGGACGAAAACCTCAGGATCTTTTGATGCCCTAATAGTGCAACCTAATATAGATATAGATAAGAAATGGAGCGCGGAAGGAAGAAAAAAAATTAATAAAGATATCCAAAAAAAAATTGGTGAAAACCTTTTAACAGAAAAAAAACAGAAAATAGTATTATTTTGGCCTGAAGTTACTTTAACCGATCCTCTTTACGTTGAAGAGATTGAATTATTAGAAAAAAAATTATTAGAAAATAATGATTCTTTAGGAGTTCTATTAGGAACACTTATTATTAGTGAATCTGGTGAACTTAAAAATTCATTAATTGGACTAGGAGCTATCAAAGGAATTTACGATAAGAAATATCTTGTACCATTTGGAGAGTACGTTCCATTATCAGGGGTATTTAATAGATTCTTTAATTTTTTTAACTTTAATAGGCCTTCTATTATTGCTGGAGAAGGCACAAGTCTTCTAGGCGATGAGTTTATTAAAATATCCCCTGCTATCTGCTATGAAATTGCTTATCAAGAAACCTATTTGAAAAATAGTGATACTTCAAACTTACTTTTCAATGCAAGCAATGATAACTGGTTTGGTAAAACCATTGGGCCTTATCAGCATCTTCAGATTGCAAGATTCAGGGCTGCAGAAAATCAAAAGTATTTAATAAGATCTACATCTACCGGAATAAGTGCCTTTATAAACGATAAAGGAAAAATTATTAGTAAAACTAATATTGCAAAAAAGAATGTTCCTTCTGAAAGTTTAAAAGAAAAAGTTATCTTAAAGTCAGGACAAACTCCTTTTTCGAAAATGGGTAAAAATCCTTTTATATATTTTTTAATTATTATCTTTTTTGTATCTACGATATTAAAATTTAGAAATAATGTTTTTGATAATTAAATCCACTTCATACTTCCTGTTAGTTTTGTTTATCTTTGGATGCAGCTTAGTTCCTTTGAATTTTTCTAATTACGAAAATATTGATCTTCAAAAATTTAGCGAATTAAATAAAAATAAGACGCATATTCTAATAAATTTATCTAATCAAGAACTTATAATACAAAGTCCTTATTCGAAAAAAACCTTCCCAATCTCTTCTTCTTCTTATGGTATTGGTAGTTTAAGAAACAGTTTTAAGACTCCTCTTGGAGCTCATGTAATTTCAGAAAAAATTGGTCAGGGAGCAAAGTTAGGTTCGGTATTCAAAGCTAGGAAATTCACTGGTAATGTCATTAAACCAATAATTGAAAAGATTGATATTAAGGATGACGTAATTACTTCAAGAATTCTTTGGCTTGATGGTTTAGAACTGGGAAAGAATAGAGGAGGAAACGTAGATTCAAAAAGTCGCTATATATACATTCATGGCACAGCTGAGGAAGGTTTAATTGGTAAACCTGCTTCGTTAGGCTGCATAAGAATGAAGAACAAGGACGTTATAAAGTTATTCAATAGAGTCAGAGAAGGTACCCAGGTATTGATTTACTGAGCCTTATTAATTAAGTTAATACAATGAAAATCCTTTTTATTACAGTTTCATTAATTTTTTTAGGCTGTTCTCAAGAAAGTAACAATGCTGAAAAACTTATGTCGTATGATTTCCAGCCTGATTTAAATAAAATACCAGTTGAAGGATGTCCTGCGATTTTAAATCATGAAATTAGATTATTAGATTCAAAGGAAGTCATTAATTTATGCAAACATAAAGACAAAGTAATTCTTGCAGTGAATGTAGCAAGCAGATGTGGCTTTACTTATCAATACGAGGCTCTTCAAAATTTATTTGATGGTTATAAGGAAGAAGATTTTGTAATCCTAGGTTTTCCTTCTCGAGACTTCATGTATCAAGAGTTCGATGATGAAGGAAAAGTTAAAGAGTTCTGTAACACTAAATACGGCGTGTCTTTTCCAATGTTTGCAACTTCAAGCGTTAAAGGAAAAAAGGCGAATAGTTTTTATCAAAATTTAGCATTAATTACTGGGAAATCTCCAGATTGGAATTTTACTAAATATTTAATATCTAAGGATGGTGAGGTCCTAAAACCTTTTTCAAAAAATATTGAACCTGATAGCAAAGAAATTATTTCAGCAATAGAAGGATTACTTTAGGATTGTAGGCTCTCCATTTTTATCGACAATAAGTAAATCAGCTCTTCTCGAAGAAAAAATACCATTCGCAACAACTCCAGGGATATTATTAATTTTTTCCTCAATTTCATAAGGAACCTTCATTTTTAGATTTCTCACATCAATGATCTGGTTACCATTATCTGACAAGAATCCTACTCTATACTCCGGTGTTCCTCCCATGATAACTATCTGTCTTGCGACGTAGCTTCTTGCCATAGGAATAACTTCAATAGCAAGAGGAAATTTTCCCAGATTTCTTACTTGTTTTGACGCATCGCAAATACAAATAAAGTTTTTTGAAGCTGATGCGATTATTTTTTCTCTTGTAAGAGCCCCTCCCCCTCCTTTTATCATTTCTAACCTTTCGTTAATCTCGTCTGCGCCATCGACATAAAAATCTGGTCCGCCAACATCATTTAATTCAGAAACCTCAAGACCTGCATTTTCTAATAGCTGAGTACTGGCTTTGGAGCTTGAGACAATCGCCTTTAAAGTTGGATTCTTATCAATCAGCTCTTCAATGAAAAAGTTTGTTGTACTTCCAGTTCCAATGCCCAAAATAGAATCCTTATGTAGCTTTGAGGTTAAATATTCGAATGCTTTCTTGGCTATAACTTTTTTGATTTCTGAATTAGAATTTTCCATGTTTATGGTATCTGTGATAAGTCTACGTATAATACCTCGCTTTCAATAAAAAATTTATGAAAAAGATCGTTAAAAAATATATTAGCTCCATTGAGAATTCAAAAGTTTATGAAGTAGCTAATATTTCAGAATTGACTAAAGCTGAAAGTATTTCTAAAGAATTTAAAAATATTATTTATTTAAAAAGAGAAGATTTACAACCTACCCATTCTTTTAAAATTAGAGGTGCCTATAACAAAATCGCTCATTTATTTGCTGATAAAAAAGTTCAAGAAGTTGCTACTGCATCTGCAGGTAATCATGCTCAGGGTGTCGCTTATTCTGCAAAAGCTTTGGGGATAAATGCAACCATATTTATGCCAAAAACCACTCCGGCCATTAAGGTTAACGCCGTTAAAAGTTTGAAAGCAAAAGTCATCTTAGTTGGGAATAACTTTGATGATGCGCTAAAGGCTTCAAGAATATTTTGCAAAGAGAGAAAAATTAGTTTCATTCATCCGTTTGATGATCCTCTTGTCATTGCCGGGCAAGGAACAGTGGGAATGGAAATAGCCAATCAATTTCCTGAAAAACTTTATGCTATTTTTGTAGCTGTTGGTGGTGGCGGACTGATTGCTGGCATAGGATCTTATTTAAAAGCTAAGCTTCCCAATGTAAAAATTATAGGAGTAGAAGCAGAAGATTCAGCTGGTTTGAATGCATCAATGAAAGCCGGAAAAAGAATAAAATTAAAGGAAGTTGGACTTTTTGCAGATGGAGCAGCTGCAAAACAAATTGGTAAGCACAATTATGAGCTCATAACAGAAATTTTAGATGATTCTATTACTGTCAATACGGATGAAATTTGCGCTGCGGTTAAAGATACTTTTATTGAAACAAGAACAGTTCCGGAACCAACTGGTGCTCTTGCTTTAGCGGGTTTAAAAAAATATATAAAACAGAAAGGAATTAAGAAAAAAAATCTTATAGCAACTTATTGTGGCTCAAATCTTAATTTTGAGTCTTTAAGTCACATTGTCGAAAGATCTAAGATTGGAGAAAAGAAAGAAATTATCTTGGGTATCAATATTCCTGAAAAAAAAGGTTCTTTTAAAAAATTATGTAAAGATATTGGTTTAAAAAATATAACTGAGTTTAGCTATAGAAAAGATCTTAGCTCTTCAGCAAAAATTCTTTTAGGTATTGAGCTACAAGAAAAAAGAAAAGCAAAAGAAATGTTTTTAAAATCCTTAAGATCGAAAAAATATGTTCTTTCAGATTTAAGCAACGATGAGATTGCTAAAAAACACCTAAAATTTATGAATGGTGGAAGAGGTCCAAAATTAGAATCTGGACTAATAGAGGAAGTATACAATGTAGATTTTCCAGAAAAGCCGGGAGCACTATTAGAATTTCTAACGATGCTTAAAGATAATTGGGATATTTCTTTATTTCACTATAAAAATCAAGGTGCAATATACGGGGGAGCACTAGTCGGATTTACAATTAAAAAAGGAGAGCATAAAAAACTTGAAAGAGATTTGTTAAGAATTTCTTATCCTTTTGCAAGGGAAACAGATAATTTTGGCTATAAGGCTTTTTTAAAATAATTTTGTTTCTGTAATAACATTCGTAAGTTTCAAATCAAAATCTTCAAGTTTTAAATTAGACAAAAATTGAAAATCATACGCTAACCCTAAATATTTAGGATTTGAATTAGCAAGAAAAGTTTTATCGTAATATCCCCCTCCAAAACCCAAACGTTTTAAATCTTTATTAAAAGCTCTTAAAGGAACAATAACCAAGTCTAGGTTATCTGGATGAATAGATTCATTGTTTAAAGGCTCTAAAATTTGATACGAATTTTTCTTAAATTTTGTACCCTTACTACATAAAATAAAATTTAATTTATCCTCTAGATCATCAATTTTTGGAAGGAATAAATTAAAGTTAGAGTCCATCAAAAATTCATTGATCCTTCTCGTTGGTACTTCACTTTCCAAAGAAACATAACTTCCTATGTTTAAAAAATCTCCTTTCTTGATGTAAGACTTTAAAGAATCTAAGTGAGCGTTTTCTGTATTAAGTTTGAAAGAATCAGAAGTGAGAGAGAAATTTTTTGAAATAAAATCTCTTGCCTTTTCTTTATCCATTATTAAAAGTGCTTCCCAAGTTATCGCTGTCAGATAAAACCCGAACCGTAAAGTTCAGGTCGGGAAGAATCACCCTCTATCAGGCAGCCCTAAGGGCGCTCAACAAGAAAAGTATCAAATTCCCTATTTATTTTGCATCGGCTCGAAGTGTTATTTAACTAGCAAATAAGCCAGGAAGCTTAGAAATTATAACAATTTTTTACAATTTAGATAATTCTGAAATTTCATCGACGAGCTTTAAGCTCAAATTATCATCCTCTGATGGATTATCCTTTTCTTCAAGAGAGTCTGATGAAGAACTGCCTTGAGTCTTATCCTCTTCCTTATCAGGACTTTCTTTTATAGGAGAATTATTTACTAGAAATTCATTAGTGATATCTAAACCAGCCAAAACTGCAACCCTTTCTATTGGAAGATTTCTAGTTTTACGTTTTATAGATTTAATACGTTTATCTAAAATTTCTCCTGCTTCCAAAAGAGTGGATTGTTCTTCAGGAGGACAATAAAGCTGGTATTCGATACCAGCTATTTTAATGTTAACAATGTCTTGGCTATCTTCGCTCATAATGCTTCCAACTTAGATATTAATATTTCTAACTTGCTTTTCGATAATTCTATATTATCTTTCAAATAGTTATTCTCTTTTTTCAACCTTAAGTTTTTGTTTCTTAAATCCTTATTGGCTTCCCTTAACTTTTTGGATAATTCCAGTAGTTCCGCTAGGTTTTTTTCTAGATCTCTATCTGCCATAGTTATTATTTTATTCTTATATGAATATCGTTTCTATAAAGACTTTATATTGAAGTAGAATCTACCGATGGACATCTTTTTAGAAAGAAGAAAAAAACTTGCTGATTCTCTGCCCGAAGGATCTATAACAGTTATTCATTCTGCTAATCAAAAAATTAGAAACGGTGATACCGACTATTCTTTCAGACAAGATAGTGATTTTTTGTATTTAACTAATTTTAATGAAGCCGATGCTGCGTTAATTATTGAAAAAAAAGGGAATACGATTTTTCATCTTTTTTGTGCGGAAAAAGATGAACTAAGAGAAAAATGGGAAGGACCTCGATTAGGTCCTGAAAATGTTTCCCAGCTGGGTTTTGAGAGTGGTTATAAAATTGACGATCTTATTTTAAAAACTGTCGAATTTCTTGGTGGCGCAGACCATTTATTTTGTCAAAACAAAAGTCAAAAAAAATTATTCTTTGCGCTGTCTAGAGGACTAAAAGGCAAAAAGATTAATTTTGATTTAAATCCAAAAAGTATTAAGAACGTTGATTCTTTTATACACGAGTTAAGGCTTATAAAATCTAAAGAAGAAATTAGTATTATTCAAAAAGCTTGTGATATCTCATCATCTGCTCATGAACGAGCAATGAAAGCTGTAAAAACAGAGATGTACGAATACCAACTTGAAGCAGAATATCTGCACGAATTTATGATTAATGGTGCAATGGAGTGTGCTTATCCTTCAATTGTTGGTGGCGGAGAAAATGCCTGCATTCTTCATTACAACAAGAATACAGATTTGCTTAAGGACGGTGATTTAGTTCTTGTTGATGCAGGCTGTGAATATAAGGGGTATGCGAGTGATATCACTAGGACTTTTCCTGTTAATGGAAAATTTTCTTCAGAACAGAAACTTATTTATGAAATCGTTTTGGAATCTCAAAAACAGTCTATTGAAAGCATTTCAGAAAAATCTAACCCTCTTGATACACATAAAAAATCTTTAGAAGTGATTGTTGAAGGACTATTAAGCTTAGGTTTGTTAAAGGGCACTAAAGAAGAAGTCATTGAAACTCAATCCTATTCAAAGTTCTACATGCACCGTGTTGGTCATTGGTTAGGGCTTGATGTGCACGATGTCGGCGGCTATGAAAAAGATGGCAAAGTAAGGTCTTATGAAAATGGGATGATTACAACTATCGAGCCAGGGATATACATCAGTAAGAAAGAAAATGTGCCTGATAAATTTAAAGGCATTGGAATAAGAATCGAAGATGATGTGTTAGTTGAAAATAACCAGCCAAAAGTTCTTAGTTCAGCCATTAAAGAACTTGATGATATTCATCAGCTGATGGCAAGTTAATGAAATATGATGTCCTAATCGTTGGTGCTGGCGTAACTGGCACCCTGCTTTTTCTTGCATTAAAGAATAAAAATATAAAAGTTGGACTAATTGATGGTCGAGATAAAGCACCGAATAGTTATCGACATCTGTCATTAAATAATAAAAGTATGTCGTTTCTTAAAGAATTAGATGCTTGGAATGATTTAAGAAAAACCGCTTTTGAATACGACCAAATAAAGGTTTGGGATCAAGAAGGTACAGGATTCATTGATTTCAATGTGAATGAATTAGAAAAAAATATTCCAAATATTGGCTTCATAGTAAAAGAAGGAGAAATTCAAAATTCTCTTTTATCTCTCGTTTCTGATTCAAAAGATCTTTTGTGGAGTTGTAATTTAGAAAAAATAGAAAAAATTGATGAAAATATTCATTGCGAAACATCAAAGGGAAAGTTGGAAACAAAAATTTTAATAGGTGCAGATGGCATTCAATCAAGCGTAAGAAATCTTTCTTCAATTTCTTCTAGAACTTGGAGTTACAACCAGACAGCGATAGTGGCCAACTTTTCTGTACCCCAAACAGACTCATGCATTCGACAAACTTTCACCTCTGTGGGACCGCTTGCTTTGCTGCCAATGAATGAGACTGAACTTACTATGATATGGTCCATTGACGATGCTAAGGCATACGATTACCTGGGTATGAATGAGGATGACTTTATAAATGAAATTCATAAATCTTTTGGGGAAAAGCTTCCAGAAATAAAATTCTCAGCCAAAAGACAGTCATTTCCATTGAAACACCTTTCTGCAAAGACTTTTGCCAGAAATAATATTTTTCTTGTGGGAGATGCGGCTCATCATATTCACCCATTAGCAGGATTGGGATTAAACGCAGGAATCGGTGATGTAAAATTTCTCTCGGATTTAATAACTCCTGAAAGTTTGAGTCAGGTTAAACAAATTGAGGGTAAGTATAACCGACAAAGAATTCCAATTAATTTAGCCTTAGCAGCTGCCATGGAAGCCTTCAAAAGAGGTTTCGAGCAAAAAAATGTCTGGATAAGACTCATTAGAAGTCATGCGTTTAGTCTTACGAATAAACTTACTTTTTTAAAAAATAAATTTATTGAGCTCGCCACTGAGCTTTAAAATTAATAAATCTATTGATTCGTATAGAATTAATTGAATTTAGTTAAATCTTCTGCAAATCTTTTTACTCTATTCCAATCTGTAAATTCAAATCGAGCTTTTGAATTTGTTGGGCCACTAGTTATCCACATTATTAGCCTAATCATGAACTTATCGAAAAAATTATAAGTTGGATAATCCACTACCCCAGCAAATACATCTATATTTTTTGGTTTCCATTTTGTAGCTTTTAAGAACTTATTCACATATGGATTTGATTCAGCTGAATTCTTCTCACTTTTTCGAGCAACAACGTTAACGCTAAAGAATGCATTTTCTTTTTCGTTGAGATCTTCAAGATTCTTATCTATAAATTCAAATAGATCTTTGCGGTAATTTCCATACCTTATACTGGCTCCAATTATGATTTGTTGATAATTTTTTAGGCTTAATGTATCTGCATCCGATAAAGAAACTAAATCAACATTATCTTTTTCACTCAAATATTCAGCAATTTTGGCAGAGATTTTTTTGGTGTGACCATCTATCGAAGAATAAATGATGAGGGTATTTTTCATGTTACTTCCATTTTGCAGATGGAGGCATAGACATGAGGATTGCTTCAGTAGAGCCTCCAGTTTTTAATCCAAATAAAGTTCCTCTATCCCAGATTAAATTAAACTCAACGTATCGCCCTCTCTTAATGAGTTGTTGATCTTTTTCTTCTTCCGTCCATTTAAAATCTTTTTTTTGCTTAACAATATTTGTTATAACTTCTAAAGTTTTTTTTCCTACATCCTGAACAAAACTAAAGTCTGCTTCCCAAGCTCCAGTGTTTAGATGATCAAAAAATATACCGCCCTCGCCTCTTGGTTCGTTTCTATGTTGAAGAAAGAAATATTCATCACAATTTTTTTTAAACTTTTCATAATATTTTTGATCAGCTGCATCGCATGCCTCTTTTAACTGAGAATGCAGATATTCTGTTTCTTTCTTATCTGGAATGGATGGAGTCATGTCTGTTCCACCTCCAAACCAAGTTTCACCGGTAGCTAAAAATCTCGTATTAAAATGAAAGGCAGGAATCTTAGGTGACTGCATATGAGCTACCAAACTTATTCCTGAGGCCCAATAATTTGCTGATTTTTCTGTTCCTTTGATTTGGGACTTAAAATCTTCAGAAAACTCTCCAGACACAGTAGAAATATTTACGCCAACTTTTTCAAAAATATCGCCCTTGAGGATACTAATCTCTCCACCTCCAGAACCTTTATGACTCCATTTTTTTCTTTCAAATTTACCTCCGTCTATTTCTTCAAAAGTTTTGCAGAATTGATCTCTTAACGATCTAAACCAGTTAGAAGCTATTTCTTTTTTTTGATTTAGCTTATCTTTCATAATTGTTCGATTTTTTCAGAGATTAAGTCATTGATAAATTTTACATGCTCATCGTTATCATTTAGGCAGGGAACGTAATCGAAAGACTCTCCTCCGGCATCAATAAAAATTTCTTTATTTTCCTCTTTTATCTCTTCAATTGTTTCTAAACAATCCATACTAAATCCAGGAGATAAAACCAAAACTTTCTTGACTCCTTTCCTTGGTAGTTCATTCATAACCTCACTTGTATAGGGTTTTAGCCATTCTCTTCCGGCAGCGGCAAGTCTCGATTGAAAACTTATCATGTATTGATCTTTACCTAGTCCTAGATGTTCGGCTACTAATCTTGTGGTTTTTTGACAAAAACATTGATACGGATCTCCTGAATCAAAGTATTTTTTCGGGATACCATGATAAGAAAAAATAATTAAATCTTGTTTATTATATTGTTCGTGATTTTCTATAGATTTTGCTAGAGCCTCAATATATCCCGGATTATCGTGATAACCATTTACAAAATGTAGACTTGGAATCCATCTCCACTTGGAAAGTATTTTGCTTGCCTTATCAAATATAGTTGCTGCTGTGACCGCAGAATACTGAGGGAATAAAGGTAAAAGAAGTATTTTTCTACAGTTTTTTTCTTTCAAGCTTTGCAAAGCACTTTCTATGCTTGGATTCCCGTATCGCATAGCTAATTCAAATTCAATATTTTCAGAATTTTCAGAATTTTCATTGAGCTTATTTATTTTTTTCATAAATCTTTTTGAATATACGATAAGCGGAGAACCTTCATCTAGCCAGACAGATTTATACAATGCGGCAGATTTCTTAGGCCTAAAGGGAAGAATTAATAAATTTAAAATAAGCCACCAAATAATTTTTGGTACTTCTATCACTCGTGTGTCCGATAAAAATTCCCTTAAATACTTTCTAACGTCTTTTGTAGAATAACTGTCAGGCGATCCAAGATTACAAATCAATACCCCAATTTTCGATTTATCATCATGTGTAAAATTATCTTCGCCAATAAAGCTCATAAGAAAGACCTCACTTTTTGAACAAAGTGTTTTACATTATTTTGCGGAGTTGTCTTAATGACTCCATGTCCTAAACCACAGATCCAGCCATTTCTTTCTTCTATACTTAATAAAGATAAATCTTCTAAAAACTCATTTAAAGCTTTTTCATAATGATTAAAATCTTTTGTCATGAAGTTTTCATTGAAATTACCTTGTATAAAACCTGACTTTCTTTGTTTAAAGATATCAACAATATTTACCTTGGAATCTATGCCTATTCCTGCAAAAGAAACTTTAGCTTTATCATTTGTTTCAAAAACTTTCTCATAAGATATACCATCTTTTGCGTAGTAACCGATTTTATTAGGGAAAGGCTCTACCAAGTAATGTAAGTTTTTATTTAAATATTTTAACAAATCTTGGTCTTCTAATTGGTGTGCGCAAGAATCAAAAATCATCACTACCTCTGCTCCAGCCTCAATTTGAAGTTCAATATTCTCTTTTAATAACGGATATATATAATCTTCAAGAATCTGCCATTGAAAAGCTTCTAGTTTATTTACTTTATCTTTTTTATTCTGCCCAGATCCAAATGCAAGCAATGTCCAAGGCCCTCCTATAAAGCCAATCATTGATTTATCCTTGGGAAGAATTTCTAAAGTTCTTTCGATAGCCTCACCCTGAAATTCTAAAGATGAAACAGGATTTGTATTTTTAAGAATATTTTGAAAGTTCTCTTCAATTAAATTTTCTTTAAAAATTGGACCCGGATCATATCTCAAATCCATCCCCAATGATTCAAGCGGAAAAAGTATGTCGCTAAATAGAATTGCTGCATCAAAATCAAAATCTTCTATTGGACCTAAAGCTGTTTTTGATGACAAGATAGGATTTTTGCAAAGTTCTACAAAAGTATTTTTCTTTTTTAGATTTTGATAATGATCGTGGTATCTTCCAGCTTGACGCATAAACCATATTGGCGGTATTGCTTGTGGAATCCGCTTTAGAGCATTTTGAAACCTAACGTTAGGCATAGAATAATTATAATTTCTTCGCTATTTCTTTTGCGGCATAAGTTAAGATGCAATCGGCTCCTGCTCTTTTGAAGGACAGAAGAGATTCGATCATAACCGCTTCTTCCAACCAATTATTTTCAATGGCAGCTTTCAGCATAGAGTATTCGCCGCTAACTTGATAAACAAAAGTAGGCATCCTAAAAGTTTCTTTAACTGCTCTAACTACATCTAGGTAAGGCATACCAGGTTTCACCATAACTATATCTGCTCCCTCATTTATATCCAAAGCGACCTCATGAAGAGCTTCGTCAATATTAGCAACGGCCATTTGGTAAGCATCCTTAGTTTTGTTACCAAAAAATTTGGTTGACTCCACAGCATCTTTAAAAGGACCATAAAACTTTGAACTATATTTAGCTGAATAAGCGAGAATCGCTGTTTCAAAAAGACTTGTTTGCTCTAATTTTTTTCTGATAACACCAATTCTTCCATCCATCATATCCGAAGGAGCAATAATATCTGTGCCAGCCAAAGCGAGATTTAATGCTTGTTCTTCGAGGACTTTGATAGTCTCGTCATTAGCAACATCGCCATTTTCATTAAGTACGCCATCGTGTCCATGATTTGTATAAGGATCAAGAGCCACGTCAGCAATTATAATAATTTCTGGGTATTCTTTTTTTATATTTTTTATTACAGAGTTTAAAAAATTGTTTTCGTTTATGGCTTCAGAACCAGTTTCATTCTTTTTTTTCTCATCTATTACAGGAAAGATTGCAACAGCTTTAATGCCAAGTGAAATAAGCTCTTTGATTTCTTTTATAATTGATTCTTCTGAATGACGAAAAATACCCGGCAAAGCATCTATACTTTCCATTTTTTTGAGGTTTTCTTTAACGAAAACAGGTTGAATTAGGTCGTCCTTAGTTAAAACGTTTTCAGCTACCAAATTTCTGATTGAGTTATTTCTTCTTAACCTTCTGAGCCTAGTTGCTGGATATTTTCTTTTAAAATTGGTCATCTCTTGATTTTAGGAGCGTAAGCTTACTTTGCTTCTTTAACTTTTTCCAGCCAGTCTTCGTAGCTCAAAAAAGGTTTTATTTTTCCAGGATTAATTTCGTTTAGTTCATCAAAAGTTTTTCCCAGGCCGCAGGAATGTTCTGCATCTTTGATATCAGGATAAAGTTTTACTGCTAATTTATAAGAACTGAAACTCATCCAGAAAAAATGAGAGTTTTTTGAAAAATCTTCAATATTAGCTTTTGCTTTTAATTCATATGTGGCAATTAAATTTTTACCATCTTGACGTGATTTTAAATGCGAAACCAAGAACCATTGAAGTTTGGAATTGATGCTCTCAGGAAGAGATTGTTTTTCTCCTAAATTATCTGAGCTACCATTGACCCATATTCCTTTTTTTGCAAGCTTAAACCAATTTACTACTCCACTTGTCCAAACTATATTTGAAGAATCAATACTTATTTCGTCAGTGATTGTGCTTGCTCTAGATATATAAAGCCCAGAATTACGAATTTTATTCAAGTTATTAACTCCCTCTTTGAGAGGCTCTCTATCGAAGAGATTAAAGTTTTTTTTAGTTTTTGGATAAAAATTGTTTACTGGTGCGGTCAATGTATTTAGATTTTTTTTATGAGGTAGAAAATACCTGTGGTTAATCTCATCTCCATCTGGCGTCAGCCCCTTTTTTGTTATTACTTTGCCCAGATTTATATTTTCTACACTTATTCCAATTTTTTGATGGCAGCCTCCACCATATTTTTTTAAACTTTCCCGTTCAAAATTTACATTTTTAAAGGTATCTAAATCATTGATTTTATTGATAATTTTTTTTACCTTAGAGTTTTTTGAATTTACCTCTATCGCTAAAGCTCCTTGTCCTGGCGCACAGGGATTTTTAGAACTTGGAATCACCATCCAATTTAATCCGTTAATATTTTTCTTAAATTTTTTGAGCTCTGTGAATGAATTTTCGTCTGCACCTAATAGTCTATCTAGAGCAGCTTTAGCAATTACCAAACCATCTAAATTTGAATCTAGTAATTTTTGTAACCTAGTTAAAATATTTCCTCTTATGTCTTCAAAATCAATCGAAGATATCTCACAAGGTAATGCTTTTAGAAGAAACTTATTTAGATTTTCTTTCCTTCTTGGTGATGAGGTAAAAATTTTTATATTTTTTTTATTCAATGAGGTTGGTTTGAAAACCAAAACATCTCTTAAATCCGCTCTCGGAATGGTGGCAATTATTTCAGTTCCTGATTCGAGTTCCACAGGCAAGTCTTTCCAAGAATGCACTGCAATGTCAGCTTTTCCCGATAAAAGTGTTTCCCTTATATCAGAAGTAAATACTCCCATTTCAGGCATTTTATGCAGTGGAGTTGTTAAATCTATATCGCCAGTAGTTTCTTTGGTTAAAAAATTTATTTCAATATCGGGAAAATTTTCTTTAATTGCTTCAGCTACTTCAAAGGATTGAAGTTGAGCTAAAACACTTTTTCTCGACACAATAGTTAAAGTTTTCATATAACTAGTTATTATAAACAATTACATTATTATAATCTTCTGAAGATTTCATATTTAATTTGTAAGTTTTTGAGTCTATAGTAATGTTCAAAAGCTATTCTTCAAGAGATGAAATGAATTATAAAAAATATTTTTCCGACGAACTAACCTCTCTCAAATCTCAAGGTCTCTATCGGAAATTTAGAGAAATCAATAGAGACAAAAAACATTTTCCAAAAGCAACTGAAAGATTTGAAGGAAAAGAACGGGCTGTTGAAGTTTGGTGTAGTAATGACTATTTAAATCTAAGTCAGCACCCAGAAGTCATAGCCGAATCAATTGAAGTTGTTAAAGAACTGGGTACAGGATCAGGTGGAACTAGAAATATTTCTGGAACATCTTCGTATCATGCAGATCTAGAACGCGAACTTGCTGATCTTCACCATAAAGAGGCAAGTCTTATATTCCCTTCCGCTTACACAGCAAACCAGTCTACTTTATGGACACTTTGTAAAAAACTGGAGGGCATAGAAGTCTTTTCCGATGAGTTAAATCACGCCTCAATGATTCAAGGTATAAAAAACGCTGACGTGCCTTGTCATATTTTTCGACATAATGATGTCAACCATCTTAGGGAACTATTAAATAATTCTAATGCAAGCGTTCCAAAATTAATTGTTCTTGAGTCTTTGTATTCAATGGAAGGATTAAGGTCGCCACTCAAGCAGATTGTTTCATTGGCTAAAGAATTTAATGCTTTAACTTATTTGGATGAAGTTCATTCTGTTGGTCTTTATGGATATGAAGGCAGAGGAATTGCCGAAGAACAAGGAATCAGTGATGATATAGATATTATAAACGGAACTCTTTCAAAAGCTTTTGGCCAAATGGGGGGTTACATAGCCGCAAGCTCAGATATTATTGATTTCGTTAGAAGCTTTGCTCCTGGTTTTATTTTTACCTCTTCTGCTAATCCAAGTATTGCAGCTGCCTCTATCAAAGCCATTGAAATTTCCAAGAAATCAGAAAATCTCAGAGAAGATATTAGAAAGAATTCTGATTTAATTAGAGCTGGTCTTAAAAACTACAGTATTCCTCATTTAGACAACGATAGTCATATAATTCCAATTCACCTGGAAGATCCAAAGCTCTGTAAAAAAGCTGCTAATCTCCTCATTGAAGAACATGGAATTTATATCCAACCGGTTTTCTTCCCTACTGTTCCTAAAGGAGATGAAAGATTCAGAGTTACTATTACTCCTAAGCATCAGGCTTCAGATATTGATAGATTCCTTGCGTCCTTAAATGATGTGTGGAATAAATTGAAGTTAAGACGTGAGGATTTTTCTGCCCAAGAAAAAGCTCAAGTCTCTAAAATTTATTAGTTTTTAAAAAGCGAAATCCCGCTGTAAAGCGGGATTCCTTTCTCTCCAAAAAAACTTTTACCTGAGCACTAGGGGGAGATCTTTTTGAGTTTAGCCATGAGATGAAATGAAAAGGCTGCTCTAAAAATCTTTATGCTCCAAATATTACGTTTTATCTTTTGAAGAAAGAGTAATTCGTTCATCTCAATAAAGCCGTCCTTAACTTTTTTTAATTTGAATGCACTACTCAATTCTCTCCTAAAATTTACTTAGAACCTCTTACTGTAAGAAACTCTTACATTTTGAGATTCTCCTACTGAAACCTGATGATTTGAGTGAGAGTGAGGGTAGTAAGTAGTATCACTTAAATTCTCAATATTAATTCTCACTACATCGTTTTCAGTCGGGGTAATGGTCATAGCCATATCAAGCCTTGTGTAATCAGGCAATACAGGGCCGGTTTCTGAACCTACAAAAGATTCGTCTTGATAAGTTGCACCTAAGCTAATTGCAAACATGTCACTAGCTTGATGTGTGTACCATAAAGAATAGGTTAGTTCAGGAATTTCTCTTGCAGCTCCTACTCCTTTAGATGCAGTTGCATCTACTGAAGCTAAACCAAATCTGATGGCATTGTTATCGTTGACTTGACCGTTAAGAGTTAATTCGAAACCATCTATTTCTAGACCAATTTCTGAAGTTACTTCACCAGTTCCATTATCGTAAGCAGTTGCTTTGGTCTGTTCACCCATAAAATAAGCTACTGCAAGCGAGAGGCCTGAGTCCATGTCATATTTGAAACCTAATTCAGTATTTTCAAACACATCAGGATTAAATTTATCACTATCTCCCGAAAAAGTTTTGTACTGCTCGCCCGAACGAGGTTGAAACGCCTCACTGTAGCTTAAATATAAAGACATGTTTTCTTGAGGCTTGAAAATCAATCCAAAACGCGGGGAGAAAAGTGAATCTTTTTTCGTTACGCTAGGATTAGTTCCATTTTCAGCTCCTCTACCTAAAGCATCAGTAGTTTTGCCATACTGTTTGATGGTAGTTTCTACTTCGTCATAACGACCACCTAGGATCATTTTCCATTGGTCAGCTAAGTCTATATTTCCTTGAAGATATACAGAAGTAACTTCGATATCAGTATCAGATTTATTGTTCAAATCAGATATATAATCAACATAAGTTACTTGGTCTTGAGTGACGTCTGCGTCTGTCAACCCACCTGTTTCAAGCGTTCGTCTGTTTGTAAGATTTCCATTTGCTACATTAAAATTCATACCTCTAACAGGCATAAAGATTTCATTATCGTCTCTTGTAGAAGAAAAATAGGTGTTGTAACGGTAGTTATTATTTTCTGTATCAACCATTTCAAAACCTACAGCTAATGTTCCTCGATCAAACTCATTTATGTTGCTTAAAGAGATGACTAAGCTTTCACGCATAGTTACATCACGGTATCCGTCCATCTTAGCTCCCATAGATGCTGTGTAGTCAGAAACATACAAGTTTTGATAAAGTTTTCTAAAGTCATTTGCAGTAACACTTAAATTAAGTTTTCCAGTATCGGAATAGTTATGATTAAGCGAACCTTTGAGAATATTTGCTTCAAGAGTAGTTTTGTTTAAGTCTTTTGTTCCAAAAACGATGTCTTTCATAGCCTCTATTGGACGCATGGTTCCACCTGATACATCATCAGTTGGAATACCTCTATCAACAAACCTTTCGTGATCAGCGTATTCATAGGATAAATCTATAGTTGTTGCTGAGTTAACTTGAAATTTCATAGTTGGATTAACGCCTACTCTATCGCCATCAAACATATCTCTGTGATTGGCAAGTGAATCAACATGAACATTTAAACGAAAAGCAACGTTATCGCTTACTATCATATTTCCGTCAATAGCAAAGTCTCCGCCACCAAAAGAATCAACACCGGTGTCAAAAGAGCTGAAAGTTTCACCAATTTGAGCAGTTTTAGATACTCTGTTGATTAAACCACCAGTTCCACCTCGACCGAATAAAAGCGCATCACCACCTTTAAGAATTTCAACTTGCTCAACGTTGTAAAGAGATCTGTAGTATTGAACATCATCTCTTACGCCATCTTGGTAGAAGTCTGCAGTTGATCTAACGCCTCTAAAGACAACAGCATCTCTGTGGCCTTCGCCTTGAGAAGTATTAACTCCTGGAGTGTAACGAATAAGATCGCCAATTTGTCTGAAACCTTGAAGTTTGATGTCTTCATCAGTAATTACAGACACTGACTGTGGCACATCCAAAATAGGTACAGGGGGTTTAAGTGAATTAACTTGATCTTTGTAAAGAACTTTCCCCTTTACTTCAAGTTGCTCGTCTTGAGCGAAAATTGCTGAAGTAGAAACTACCATGGCAATTATATAAATAAATTTTTTTATAACGAAAATATCTCCTTAATACAAATTAGTGTCTAAATGATAATGATAATGATAATGATTATCATTTTAAATAGAAATGAGAATTATTCTCAATAAAGGAATTAGCTTATCCCTTTTCTATCAATTACCGTAGGATCTTCGCCAAAAAGAAAGGCCGATTAATAGAGAAATTATCCAAGCAAAGAGTTCTACATAATTTGGATTGCTGTTATATCCAAAAAAACCTTTTAAAAAAGCTCCTACCCTACCGCTATCATGAAAAAGGTGAGTAAAGTTTTCCTTGCCTTTGATGTTGTAAGAATAAAGATATGCGAAATCATCATCATTAAGTTCTTTTTTTGGTTCTAAAATATTCCAAGATCGAGAAATATCTTCTTTACTTTCTAGTCCAACTATTTGAAGGTTATTTGATTTAACCAGATAACTTTCAACCTCATGAGTTCCGTAAGCAATCATTCCTGAAGCTAAAAAAACTAAGAGCAAGGTTGTTACTTTAAAAAAAGATCTGATATTGAATCTTTTGCCTTGAATGACGAATATATAAATAAGAATCAATGCTGCTGTTATGCCTGAAAAGAAACCTAAATATGAAAAACTGTTAGTCATTGAAAAGCTAGCAATCAAAAATACTACTGTTTCAAAGCCTTCTCTAATAATAGAGAAAAAAACTAAAAAGAATATTCCCCAAGATGAGCTCATAGCAATTACTGACTTTTCTTCTAATTGTTTTCTATCGCTAACATGCTTAGAAAGCCAAAAAATTACATACCAAATAAAACCTGCCGTTATGAACATAAAAATACCTTCAAACAGAGCTTTTAAAGAATTGTTTCCCAGCGCATTTTGAGCTGTAACTATTAAATAAGCTACTAAAATACTGGCAATAATTGAAGCTATGACAGCCTGCCATAATTTTTTTGTTGAGGCACCATTACTAGTTAAAAATAAGTAAATAATTCCAACTATCAAAGCTGCTTCTAAAGTCTCTCTAAATAAGATAATGAATTCATTCATGAAATTTTCATATGGGTTTTAGATGCAAATGATAACGATTCTCATTATAAATACAAGCAAATTATCTATGATTTTGATTTAAGATTTTTTTTCTCAATCACTCGACTTATAACAGAATTTTAGGGTACTATTCGTTTACATATTAAATATCTCAAGGGGGGATAAAAATGTTTAAAAAAGTATTGCTTACGGGAGCCCTGCTCTCGTTTTTTTCGAGTTTGAGTTTTGCTCAAGACGAACAAGTAACAGTGATAGGTTCTTTGATAAAAGGTACGCCTATTGATACTGGCTCTCCAATATCTACTTTTAGTGCCGAAGAAATTGGTGCTCAAGGTAACTTAAATATTGTGGAGTTGATAAAAATGGTTCCAGGAAGTTCAGGAATGGACGGAGAAGCTAACCAATTTGGTTCAAACGCAGCCGAAGGAATAGCTAACGTGAATTTACGTGGTCTTGGAACTAACAGAACTTTAGTTTTAGTTAATGGCAGAAGACAGGTTACTGTTCCTATTGCTACTGGAGCTGGAAGATCGGTTAATTTACACGATCTACCAATGGCTGCCTTAAGCAGAATAGAGATCCTTAAAGAGGGTGCTGCAGCTACTTATGGTTCTGATGCCATAGCTGGAGTGGTTAACTTTATTACTGATTCAACTTTCGAAGGTTTGAGAGTAAACGTTGCTGGAAAAGGTATTGCGAATACTGAACAAGACGGCAATGAGTTCTCTATTACATACGGAACTGCTTTAGACGATGGAACTAACTTCTTGTTATCTCTTGGTTCGCAGAAAAAAGGAGAATTACGTGCAGCGAATACTGATTACGTTAGAAGAAGCTTTACAGAAAATGGTGTTGGAGGTTGGTCGTCTTTCGGTAACCCCGGTACTTTTGTCTTCAAACTAGATGATGGTAATGCTGCTACAGCAGCTCCAACTGCATACCTCGGAGATCCAGGTTGTAATGCAGCCGGTGGTTATGCTCAAATGCTTTCTGCAGATGGCAAAATAGATCATAAAGATGCTCAAGGAAACGTAACGAGTGAAACGAATACAAACGGTTATCATACTTTGTGTCGTTACCAATACGCATACTTTGATAACGTTCAAGAAGAACAAACGAATTCTCAACTATGGATGGAATTTAATGGAGATGTAAATGGTGAGCACGATTTTCACGTTGAATTTTCTTACGGAAAAACAAATGTTCCAAACTATGCAACTTCTCCTTCTTATCCTCCAAACAATCCTACTGCAACGGTTGTTCCTAATTCTCACCCTGCATTACAGGCTTTGTATTTACAACATCCAAATTTTGCGAACACATTAAAAGGTACTGCATTTGGTGGAACTGGAACTGACCAAAGAGCAGCACATGCTATGTTTGCAAGACCCTTTGCAGTTGCAGGAAATCCTAACGGAAATACTAATGGAGCTGAAATTGAGTTCAGAAAGTATGACGTTGTAAGATTTGGTTTTGATTTTGAAGGTTCTTTAACCGATGGGATTGACTACCGTACAGGATTGACTTATTCGCAAAGCGAAGGAGACTATACTTTTTCAGATACTCAGCAAAATAAATACAATGCTTCCCTTTGGGGTTTCGGTGGGCCAAATTGTCCTTACGAAATGACTGCACTAAGCGCAACGGGTGTGCCAACTATGACGCATACTGATGGAGTAACTGGTAATGCAAATTTAGCTGCCGCTCGTCCAACAGGCTGTAGCTATCTGAACATTTTCTCTAATTCAGTTCAACACGGTAATCAGGCTTATCATGCCCAAGCAAATCCATTTACTGGAGATGCGCAGATTGGTTCTACTCTTAAAGACAGAGTCGGCGTAAATCCTAATTACCAAGCAGCGCATGCAAATAGCCCAGAATTTCTAAGATGGTTAGTAGATAGAGGTCAAATCGAAGCTAAATCTTCTTTGATGACTGTAGATTTTACTATGCAAGGTTCGATGGGAGCTCTTGCCGGTGGAGATGCTGCTTGGGCTTTTGGTTATGAAAGAAGAGAGTACAACCTTGAGCAATCGCTACCTGCAATTGCCGGAACTTCGCTTTCACCAACTCATGACATTTTCGATGGAGATAAGCACCCTTGTTTACTACCTAAAGATAATAGAGATGCTGCCGCAAGAGCAACCTGTTTAGCTACTAATCCTGCAGGTTTGTTTATGTTCTTAGCACCTAACTATGGAAGAGATCAAAGCCAAGAAGTAGATTCACTCTTTGCAGAATTCGCACTTCCAATTCTAGATAACTTTGACATGCAATTGGCATTGAGATACGAAGATTACGGCAACGTTGATTCGGTCGATCCTAAAGTTGTAATGCGTTGGACGCCAATTGATGCTCTTACTTTTAGATTTACAGGACAAACTACCTTTAGAGCTCCTAACCCAGATGAAATTTGGGATAAAAGATCTACATCGCTTGCCTATGTTGCTCAAACAGGAGCATTTAAAGCAATTGATGCAGTAGGTAATGCTGCGCTTGATCCTGAAGAAGCAACTACCTTTAATTTCGGTGTCATTACCGACTTTGGTACTGACAATTGGACGGCAACAGTAGATTATTATAAATTTGAATTTGATAATCCGATTATCACAGAGTCATATGCGCAAATAGCTGCAGCTTATGCTGCTGGAAAAGGTGCAAGCCCAACAGCTGCTCAAACTGCCGCTTTTGATGCCATTAAAGGTCAAGTTAGAGGTGGTCCTAATTACGTAACTGATGGTACTTTTGCTGCTTCTGAAATTGCAAGAATAACAACTCAATATGTTAACGGTCCTAAAACCGAAACGGACGGTGTTGACTTATTTGTCAAATGGGAAGACGACTATGCTGAAGGAACATTATCAGCTGGTATGGAAGCTGCGTATGTTATTGATTACAGTGTAGCTGCTTATTCTAAAGGCGGTGCACAAATAGCAGGTGCTTATGAATGTGCCGGTTACTTCAACATCAACAACACATGTAGATCTATGCCTGACCTTAAGTCAAAAGCATTTGTGAACTATGTAACTGATCAACATAATTTTTATGGAGCTATAAATCATATTTCATCTTATGAGGATAGGCGTTCAAGTGTTGAGATAACACCTCACACGACAGTGGATGCTACCTATACTTATAGTTGGGATGATGAGTTTAGTATGTCTTTCTCGGCATACAATCTTACTGATGAGCAACCACCATTTACTTTATGGGAAATGAGTTATGATCCGAATACTCACAGCCCATTGGGAAGATACTTTAAGGTTGGATTTACTTACAATATGCAATAGATATTGCCTTGTTAAAAAAAGCCTCTGCTAGCAGAGGCTTTTTTTTATTTAATAATCTTTGATAATTCCATTTTAATTTGCTCAACTATAATTGGTTGTGCTTTTTCATTGGGATGGATTCCATCTAATTGCATCAAACTTTGATCCAGAGCTACATTTTCTAAAAGAAAAGTAAGCAAAGGAATATTTTTTTCATTTGAAATTTCAACATAAATATTTTCAAAAACTTCAACATATCTTTGTCCATAGTTTGGTGGAATCTTTATTTGCATGATTAAGGGAACAGCCTTTGCTTTTAAAGAAGCATCAACAATCTTTATTAGATTATTTTTAATTTTTTTTAAAGGATAACCTCTCAAAGCATCGTTTCCACCAAGCTCTATCAATACGTAATCTGGATTGTATTGTTTAAGATCTTTGCTTATTCTTGATAGACCGCCAATCGTTGTATCTCCAGAGACGCTGGAATTAATCATATATAAATTCATGTTTTTTGCGTCAGTTGAATTATTGAATAAATGAACCCAATTTTGAGACTCTTTTATTCCGTAGCCAGCTGAAATGCTGTCACCTAAAATCAAAAGCTTCTTCGTTTCTGCAGTGATAGAATAAGAAAAGATTAGAAAGGCTAATAAAACCATTTTAAATCTGAAAATTCTTAAACAATTCATTTAATGATTATAGAAGCAAGAAATTTGTCAAAAAAGGTTATTTTTAATAATGAAGAAATTATTATTTTAGATGATATTAACTTAAACGTCAGTGCCTCTTCTTCTTTAGCTGTCATAGGGCCATCGGGTTCCGGCAAATCAACTTTGTTAGGGATTTTGGCTGGTCTTGATTCCCCGACAAGCGGTGAGATATTTATCAATAAAAACCCACTGCATTCATTGTCAGAAGAAGCTAGAGCGAAAGTTAGAAAAGATTCTGTAGCTTTTGTCTTTCAAAATTTTGAACTCCTTTCTGGCTTGACTGCCTTAGAAAATGTCATGCTTCCCTTGGAACTTAAAAGTAATAAAGGTGCTAAAGAAATTGCAATTAATTATCTTGAAAAAGTTGATATGCAAAATCGCCTTATGCACTACCCTCAACAACTTTCTGGTGGAGAACAACAACGAGTTGCAATAGCTCGGGCATTTGCATGTGAAGCAGAGGTTTTATTCTGCGATGAACCTACAGGGAATTTAGATTCTAATAATAGCGATTTGATAGCCGATTTAATATTTGGAGCCTTTCGAGAATCTTCTAGTGCTTTAATTATAGTTACTCATGATGAAACATTAGCCAATCGGTGTGACCAAAAAATTGAACTATTAGATGGCAAAATTTTATGACGATAGCTTCTCTGGCATTAAAAATTTTTTTTAGAGAATTTAAATCCGGCCAACTGCTTTTAATGTTCTTATCGCTTTCTTTAGCGGTTGGAATTGTTGCCTCAATAACTTTTTTTACCGATCGTCTGGATAGTTCTTTGATTGCAGAATCAAAACAATTCTTGGGTGGAGATTTAAAATATGAATCAAGTTCTTCTTTAGACGAGACGGCTTTTCCAGAAGGAGAATATGTCTATTCTAAAGTTCATGAATTTGCCACAGTTTTAGCTACCAATAATAAGTTTCAATTGGCATCAATTAAGTCCGCTGCCACTTCGTATCCTCTTGTAGGTGAAATAGAGATACTTGAAAAAAATAGTAGTAAGAAAGTTTATAAATCACCGCCTAATCCTAACGAAATTTGGCTGGACGAACGTTTAGCAAGATTACTAGAAGTATCTCTTGGAGAGAAAATTAGTGTGGGTGAAAAAGATTTCACCTTCAAGGGCATAATTATTGCTGAGTCAGATCGAGGAGCTGGATCTTTTGCTTTTGCTCCCAAAGGAATCATAAACTCATTAGACCTTGAAAAAACAAATGTCATTAAGCCGGGTTCAAGAGTCAGATATTCATATCTTTTTAAGGCTTCTTCGAAAGATTTAGTGAATTTGGAAAATTACTTTCAAGAGATAAAGAAACCAGGAGATGAAATTATGATGCCTGATAATGAAGCTAGTCCTCTAGGTAGAGCAATAAACAGAGCCTCTAACTTTTTTTTACTAGGTGCCTTGCTTGCAATAATCCTTTCATCTTTAGCGATAGCAATCTGTTCTCTTCAATTTACAAGAAGGCATGTTGATTATGTAGCAATTTTTAAAGCTCTAGGACTTTCGCCTAATCAAATCAGAAATACATATTTTCTGATCTTTATTTTAATGACGCTATTTTCTTTTTTAATAGGTATTTCCTTAGGGTGGATTGTCCAAATTTCTTTTATTGGATTGCTGAAAGATTATTTCCCTACTGAACTACCATTGCCAGGAATAGACCCATACTTAATTTCGTTTATCACGGCGTTTGTTTGTCTTATAGGATTTGCTTTCCCCATGCTTAGAAATTTATTTACATTATCTCCAAATGCTATTTTAAGAAAATCAGAAAGGACTGTTACCTCTTTTAATTCTGGTATTTACCTCATCGCGGGATTGTCGGCTTTTTACTTTCTATTAATATTTTTTATCAGAGACTTTGCCTTAACAAATATTATTTTCTTTTCAATACTAGGGTTTACGCTTTTAATCTTCTTTTTTATTTTTGGTGTCTTTAGTTTTATTAAACCTTTGGGCTTAAATCCATTAAATTCATTAAAGATGATTGCTTTCGAATTAAGCAGACGAAAACTTTTTAATTCTTTGCAAATTGTAGCAATCACTGTTGCCATCGCTTTGAGCTTAGTAGCATATTCAGCCTCAACAAACCTAGTTTCGTCTTGGGAAAATTCTCTTCCAAAAAATGCCCCTAACAACCTACTATTCAATGTATACGAAGGGGAAAGAGAACAGCTCTTATCATTTTTAAAGGAAAATAAAATAGATCTTCAACCAATTTATCCTGTTACGAGTGCAAGATTTCAAAGAGTTTCTTCTGGAAAAGAAATAGATCGTACATTTAATTTTACTTGGATGGATTCCCTGCCGGAGGGAAATGAAGTTATTGAGGGCGAATGGTTTGCTAAGGATAACAATGGTATTTCAATTTCTTCTGAAATTTCTGAAAGATATGATTTAAAGCTTAATGATGAAATTGTCATAGATGTGGCTGGTAGAAGGATAAATAGCTTTATCCAAAGCATTCGTGAAGTAAATTGGGAAAACTTCAGTCCTAATTTCTTTGCAATAGGCTTTCCCTCAAACTTTGAAGAAGTTGCTTCGACTTACATTACATCTTTCCATATTCCGAGAGACAAAAAAATTCTTTCTACAGAATTGATTAAGAAGTTTCCGACCATTTCCGTCATTTCACTTGACGCATTAATTTCTGAAGTACAGTCTATTATTTCTAGAGTTTCTGAAGCTCTAAAATTAATATTAGGACTAACAATTATTTCTGCTTTATTTTTAATGCTCGCAACAATACAAGAAAGTTTCAAACAAAGAGAAAAACAAAACGCAATTTTAAAAACATTAGGTCTAGATAGAAAAATTATGCAGAAAAATACTTTTTTAGAGTACTTGGCCATAGGAATGGTTGCGGGAGTTTTAGGGAGTTTCCTAGCTCTGATTGCTACCTATTTTATTGAGAGCGTTGTCTTTGAGATAAATCCTAAAATTTACTGGGAAGTACTTTTTATTGGCTCTTCGGGATCTGTTTTAATGATTGGACTGATAGCGGCATTGTTTACATTTTATTTAACTACTAAAACACCCAAAGATGTTTTAAGGGGAGCTGATGCCTAAAGAAAGAAATATTATTGCAATCGGTGGTGGAGGTTTTGGAGCAAATCCAGGGCAAGGGATTATTGAAGAATACATTCTGAAACAAACCAAAAAAAAGAGGCCAAATATCTGTTTCATCCCTACTGCAACTGGAGATAACGAAGCTTATAAAGTAAATTATTATGCAACTTTTTCTAAGCTGCAGTGTAATCCTACCCATTTGGATTTCTTCAAAAGAACTCCTGATTTAAATAAATTAATATCAACTCAAGACGCCATTTTTGTAGGCGGCGGAAATACAAAAAGCATGTTGGCTGTTTGGAAGGAATGGCGTTTGGATAAACTTCTAAAAAGAGCTTACAAACAAGGAACTGTCATGAGTGGCGTCAGTGCTGGTGCTATATGCTGGTTTGAAAATGGCATAACTGACTCATGGGCTGCCGATTTGAAGATTATGCCTTGTATGAATTTTATTAAGGGCACTTGCTGTCCGCATTACGATGAAGAACCACAAAGAAAGCCTACAGTAAAAAAATTAATTCTTGCTAATAAGGTAAAGAATATTTACGCAGTGGATGGCGGAGTTGCACTACATATTAAAAATGAGAAAAACTTTAAATCAGTAGTGTTTAGAAAAGATAAAAACTCCTATGAAGTAAGTTCAAAAAAGGGAAATATAATTGAAAAAAGTTTTAGAAAAGTCATACTGCTTTAATAAAATTTATACTATTGAATTAAAAAACTAGGAGAAAAAATGAATAAAATATCTATTCTTTACATAATACTTTTTACATCTGGCAGTATCTTTTCTATGGGTCATTTAGACCATGAAAAAAAAGGTCTTCACCCAGTTGCTGCCTCTGGACAAGTGGTCGTTACATATAAAGCAGACTGTAAAAAAGGAGATCCAAAGAAAGCGATGAAACTTATTGATGAAATAATTTCTTATGAAAAGAAAAACAGTCCTATCAAGTATTCTTCTGCGCCAGGTACTTGGTCAGATAAATCTGTGGGGGCAGTAGACTTACATGCTTCTCAAAAAGCCATGGACGATGCTTTTGAATGGCAAGCAGGTAATAAAAAATGGTCAAATATGTTTGACCAAATCGCTTCTGCATGTGGAATTACCACCGATGACTTTGTTATCGATGTGATGAAAGCTAAATAATTAAATAAACTCTCAATTGCTTCATAAAATAATGTCGACTGAAAATAAACAAAAAAAAGGATATTGGGTAGCAAAGGCAAATATCATTTCCCAAGAAAAACAGGTGAGTTATGGAAAGCTAGCTGAAGAAGTCATTAAAAATTTTAATGGGAAGTTTTTAATAAGAGGTGGCGAGCAAGAAACTAAGGAAGGTGAAAAATACATGCGCAATGTTGTTGTTGAATTTCCATCATATGAAGATGCGCTTAAAGCCTACGAAAGCGAGGCTTACCAGGAAGCTCTTAACGTATTGGATGGCGGAGCAAAAAGGCTCTATGCCGTAGTGGAAGGCTATTAAGGCTTTTGTAAATTATGTTTTATTTTCTTCTCATGGCTTGGCTAATGGCTTCTTATATGGCTTTATTCTCCTTAAGGATGAATAATGATAGTCCGCTTAAGCCTTATAGTTGGTCAATATGGTTTGTAGTCACCATAATTGTTGTGGGAAGTGGCATTAGCGAATTAATTAAATAAGGAGATAAATTGAGTCAAGATAATTTAAAAAAATTTTCCGAAGAATTCTTTGGAAAGTCTATGGAATTTTTGAGTCTTAAATATCTCGAAACAAAAGATGAAGAAATGATTTTTTCCTGTCATTTTAAAGCTGAATGTTCTAATCCTATGGGATTTGTTCAAGGCGGTATGATAACTGCAGCTTTAGATGACGCTACTTCAGCAGCAATGATTTCCGGGTATGAAGAAAAAAAGGCTCCAATGACTACTGATTTACACGTGCTATTCCATAGACCTCTGGAATTGGGTTCAGCAATAATGAAGGTAAAAATAATTAAATTGGGAAGACAAAGTGCTACTTCTGAAGGGAGAATTTATAATTCAAAGAATAAACTTGTAGCAACATTAATGCACACTGCTCAACCAGTAGATGTAGCTTAACTATTAACTATCCCTTAGTTTAAAAATTGCCAAGAGATTAATATTCATTGCGCAAGCGTAAGTTTTCTCGTCAAATAAATTGACATCCACATCAATGAATTCATGCCCCTTTTTTTCGTAAGCCTCGTTTATAGACATTTCAGCAATTAAATTAGTGTCGAAAGAAACCGGTATAAAGTTTTGTGATTTTGTTTGTAGGTGTATCCAAGGATTCATATAAGCATTTCCAGCTAAAATCCAATTGGAACATCCTAAAAGAAAACATAAATTTGCATAGCCATCCTTGCTGGGCTGTAATATTTTGGGAAGAAGAGTTTCAGATTTAAGATAAAGCAAGGGATCCTCCCCTCCCCAATGAAATTTGAAGGCTTTGCATCCTTCCTTCTTAAGCCTTTCCCATTCTTTCAATGAAGCTAAGGGTGGTTTAAAAGAACTCTCTACTAGACAGTCTTCTCTGATTTTAGGCTGGCTAGGTAAATTATTGTTCAATGATATTTCAGCATTGGCTGTAGCTAAGCCGAGGCTGTTCACCAAAGTAGAATTCATATGATGAGCACTAAGTTGATCTGTGGAAACAGAGAATTTTTCCTTATCGTATAGAGGAGAAGTTATACGGCAATTTGCATACCCTCTTTCAAGCCAATCTCTTCCCCAAATTTCTATTGCAGGATGAACCAAATAAGACGCGATTGTAACTCCAGGAACAAGGCCTCCTCGAAATCCATATTTTTTTGCAAGCTCATCACCGTGGATTTGATTTTCAGAATCTGGAGCAGTATTGAGTGCTTCACTAGTCCAATTTTTCATATTCTAGGATAGAGATTTTCTATTATGATAAATAATAACTAAACCCAATACTGTGGGCCAAGCTCCCATAATAAATTCAAAAATAAAAATTTGATTGAATCCTGTTTCGTAACCATAGATTGCCAGAAGATTAAAAACACCTGCGAAAAGGTACAAGAAGCCAGAGGAAAAAAACCAAGCTGAATTAAGCGTGATTACGCCTAAGATTGCAAAGACAAAGCTTGCTAGAAAAAAAGCATTAAAATCTCTTATCAAAGCATTTTTAGCATCTAAGGAAAGTTCAGAAAAATTAAATCCAAATCCGGAAGCTGCTAATTCTGGTTGAAATGCCCAATTTAAAGTTAACCCTAAAAGTCCGTAAGCAAATATTACGCCCAAAGTTCTAATTGCAAATGATATGTTTCTGTCCTTTGAAATAAGTTTAGAAAAAAAATAACCACCAACAAATCCCGCTAAACAATGAAGTATTTTGCCTATCAAAGTTCTATTTCCGCTTAAAACTTCTGTTTGAGTGGTTAACTCTGTTATGAGGAATAATGTTAATCCCGTAACAATTGCTCCAGCAATTGCATAGGCATAATCACTCTTATAAAAATATTTATTTACAATTCCGGCAAAAGAAAAAGCGATCGCAAATTCAATAATAATTATTCCATAAAGCAGAATTCCAAGTCTTTGAAAATCGAATAGAATTATTTCTAAACCAGAAAAAAAGCCCAATGGAGCGTTCATTGAAGAAAGCCAGACTATGTTGGTAAAAGAAGAAATTGGAGTGGTTAAGGCAACCGTTAGCAAAGCTGCGCAGAAAGTTGCAAGAGGATACTTTGCTATCTTCATTAGTCTGAATTAAGAATTTTTAAAAGCTTTCCTTTCCTACCATCCGTTAAGAGATAAAGCTCGCCTTTGGGAGAAGTACCAATGCTCCTAAGACGAGTCTTTAATTTTGTAAAAATAATTTCTTCTGAGAGAGCGTTATTAGATATTTGAATTTTTCTAACATCGCGAGAAACTAATGCCGTTATCAGAAAACTATTCTTAAGCTCAGGATAGAGGTCTCCTGAGTAATAAATCATGTCTGACGGGGCAATGGATGGTACCCAATATTTTAGAGGCTGTTCCATGCCAGACATCTTTGTAAAGGGGCTAATCACAGCGCCTGAGTAATCTATTCCATAAGTAATTGCAGGCCAACCATAATTTTTTTTAGGCTGGATGATATTGAACTCATCCCCTCCTCTAGGTCCGTGTTCATGTTCATATACCGTCCCATCTTCCATGACTACTAGACCTTGCATATTTCTATGACCGTAACTAAATATCTCAGGCAAAGCATTGTTATTATCGATAAAGGGATTATTTTTTGGAACAGATCCATCTTTATTGATTCTTATGATTTTTCCAAAATGGTTATCTAAATTTTGCGCTTTTTCTTTATGGTCAAAACCATCTCCACTTGTTAAAAGCAAGGTACCATCTGGCAGAAAGTCTATTTTTGCACCTAGATGAATTGGAACCCTTCGGTAAGCCTTGGCTTCAAAGATAACTTTCTTATTGATCAGTCTGCTGTTTTCAAGTTCTGCTGACATCAAAAACAATGTTGATTTACCGTTTTGATTTAAAGCTGAATAACTAAGGTATAAGAGTGAATTTTTTTTGAAATCAGGATCTAAAGCAATTTCGGAAAGGCCTCCCTGACTTGCATATTGAACTTTGGGAACACCACTGACTTCTTCAATTTTTCCTGAAGAAATGGTAATTATTTTAATCTTACCCGGCTGTTCCGTTAGTATGACTTGATCATCATTTAAGAAATCAAAACTCCAGGCGTCGTCGAGACCAGATACTATCGTTTCAAAATGATAATCAGCAAAAGAAAAGTTTGCTAAAAAAACTAACCCTAAAATTATTAATTTCTGTTTCATCCCCAATTTATCTTAACCCATTAAGGTCTTTTTTATTTAGAAAAGATTTCTAAAATACCTTTTAAAATATCAATATAATGTTTGAAAAAAGCTAAAAATGGAATTTAAACACTCGTCAAAAACAATAAAGCTAATCAGAGAGGTATCTGACTTTATGCAAGACTTTGTTTACCCGGCTGAAGAAGTTTATGCGTCTGAAATGAAAGATTTTCGTAAGCAAGGAAATCCATGGCAAGTTCCAAAAATTGTTGGAGAATTAAAACAAAAAGCAAGAGATAAGGGACTTTGGAATTTTTTTCTTCCTGAAAGTGAAAATGGATATGGATTGACTAATTTAGAGTACGCCCCCCTAGCTGAAATGATGGGTAAAATAGGCTTTGCTTCTGAAGTGTTTAATTGCTCTGCACCCGATACCGGTAACATGGAAGTTCTAGATAAATTTGGTTCAGATTACCAAAAACAAGAATGGTTAAATCCTCTTTTGGATGGTGAAATAAGATCTGCATTTGCTATGACAGAGCCGAAGGTTGCTTCCTCCGATGCAACGAACATAGAAAGTAGCATCGAGAAAAATGGTAATGATTACATTATTAACGGTGAAAAATGGTGGACTTCAGGATACGGCAGACCTGACTGTAAAGTCCTTATTTTTATGGGTATCACTAATCCAGAAAACCCCAAACATCAAAGACAATCTCAAATATTAATTCCTTCAGATGCTCCAGGTATAGAAAATCTAAGGATGTTAAATGTTTACGGTGCCGACCATGCGCCAAATGGCCATGCGCACCTAAAATTTACAAACGTTAAAGTTCCTAAAGAAAATTTAATATTGGGAGAAGGTAGGGGTTTTGAAATAGCGCAAGGAAGACTGGGGCCTGGAAGAATCCATCACTGCATGAGAATTATTGGGGTAGCTGAACGTGCTTTGGATTTACTCTGCTCGCGATCTATAAGTAGAACAGCTTTTGGCAAAACACTCTCCGAACTCGGAGGAAATTATGACGTAATTGCCGACTGTAGAATAGAAATAGAAATGTGTAGGTTGATGACCCTTAAAGCAGCATACATGATGGATACAGCGGGAAATAAGATCGCTAAAAGTGAAATAGCTCAAATTAAAGTAGCCATACCGCTTATGGCAACAAAAGTAATTGACAAAGCTATTCAAGTACATGGAGGAGCAGGAGTTTCACAGGATACCCCACTTGCATCTTTGTATGCTTCAGTTCGATATTTGAGGATTGGCGATGGTCCTGATGAGGTTCACAGGCGAGCAGTGGCTCGACATGAATTAGGCAAACACCAAGCTTTATAAAAGCCTATACTAATCAATATGTTAGCTTTTAAAAAGCAAGATTGTGACCTTACCTTAAGAGAGGGGATAGAAATTTATCTAGATTATCTTAGGCAAAATAATAAGACGGTAGGAATAGATGAGTCTGATAATGCTTATAAGGTCTGGCAATGTCATGACTCTACTCATGTCATCTTTGGAAATGGAGTTACTTTTGAGGAAGAGGCCTTGAATGATTTTCATAATTTAATTTTGTGTTCTTTTAGATGGAAAGACTATCTCGCTTATTTTGAAGATCCATGGCTAAAAGAGCATATGAAATACTTACTTAAGAAAGTTGGAATCAAAAAATTATTTGTTTCTTTATTCTTTATAACAAAGTCTATCGTAGCGGTTATAAAACTTCGATTCAAAATAAAAAAGAAGTGGCCTTTGAAAGTTCCCGAATCTTACTTAGAAAGAAAAATTTGCGATTTAAGGGAAGAATACGGAATCCAGATACTTACAGAGAAACAAAGACCAAAAAGTTTTATAGATTGGGTTGGTGCTGTTAAAAACCCTGAATAATTTTGCTTTCTTAAAAATTTTACAAAAAAAATAATCTATTACCCATTAGAAGCTTAAAGGAGGAGACTGGAATACAAATTTTCAAGGAGTTGTTCATAGATCGCCTCATGGAATAGGCGAAAGACTACTTTTATCCACGGATCCTATTTTTAATTAATAAGGTGGTGGGCCCGGGAGGACTCGAACCTCCGACCAACGGATTATGAGTCCGCTGCTCTAACCAACTGAGCTACAGGCCCAAAAAACTTGCTGCATAAAAGACTTACTCGTCTAAAAAGGTCTTAAGATGACCAGATCTTGATGGATGTCTTAACTTTCTAAGTGCTTTCGCTTCGATTTGTCTGATCCTCTCCCTAGTAACATCAAATTGTTTACCAACCTCTTCCAGAGTGTGATCGGTATTCATGCCGATCCCAAATCTCATTCTCAATACTTTAGCTTCTCTCGCAGTAAGACTTGAGAGAACACCGTCAGTTGCGTCGTGTAGATTATTTTCCGTAGCTGCATCAATTGGTGAATCTTGAAGGGGATCTTCAATAAAGTCGCCCAAAGTTGTATCGTCTTCATCACCAATTGGTGTTTCTGTTGAAATAGGTTCTTTGGCTATTTTTAAAACTTTTCTTATTTTATCTTCAGGCATATCCATCTTTTCGGATAATTCTTCTGGGGTTGGCTCTTTGCCGTGTTCTTGCAACATTTGTCGAGAAATTCTATTCAATTTGTTAATAGTTTCTATCATATGAACAGGAATACGGATGGTTCTAGCTTGATCAGCAATAGACCTTGTGATTGCTTGTCTAATCCACCAAGTTGCATAAGTTGAGAATTTGTATCCCCTTCTATATTCAAATTTATCAACTGCTTTCATAAGACCAATGTTTCCTTCTTGAATAAGATCTAAAAATTGCAAACCCCTGTTTGTATATTTTTTAGCAATTGATATGACTAATCTTAAGTTAGCTTCAATCATATCTTTTTTGGCTCTACGTATTTTTGTCTCTCCTTTGGCCATTTTTGAAGTTATGTCTTTAAGTTCTGCAACTGTCATACCAACATTATTGGTTAAAGCTGTAATTCTTTTTTGAATTTTATTCACATCATCTTTGACGTCCTTTAAAAGTTTGGCGTAATTTTTCTTTGAACGAATGGTGCTGTCTAAAAATTTTGGATTGGTTTGATTATCTCTAAAAATTTCTAAAAAATCTTTTCTAGGCATGTTGCAATCTTGAGTACAAATATCATAGATTTTTCTTTCTGAATCTCTTATAGACTTTGCTAGAGCTCTGGCAGTTAGAGATATGGTTTCGAATCTTTTAGGAGAAAGTTTAAGAAACTTAAATGCCTCCCCTAACTTATCAAGTTCTTTTTGGGCTTTTTCATTTTCTCGTCCAGAAGCTGCGATTGTTTTTTGTGACTTGTTGTACTGTCTTTTTACTGAAGACAATCTTTTAGCAAGCTCTTCCATATCGATGCCAACATTTTCTTCTTCATCGTCGTCACTCTCACTAGCTAGAGCTGCTTGTTGACTGGCGGAAGGTGGAATTTCTTCTTCTTCGTCCATGAAGCCAACTACTAAATCGGTAATTCTTTTATCTTCTCTTTTAATCAACTCATATTCTAAGAGAACGTCTTCTATAATTCCTGGGTAATAAGCACATGCATGAAGCAAGTCTCTTGCACCATCTTCAATTCTCTTTGCTATTGCTATTTCGCCTTCTCTGGTCAACAAATCTACAGAGCCCATTTCTCGCATGTACAACCTTACTGGATCTGTAGTTCTTCCTACTTCAGATTCAATAGTTCCCATTTCGTTTTCTGTAGGCGCTTGTTCTGGAGTATTTTGATTTGCCGGGGTAAAGCCAGAGCCTTCTTCTGGAGCTTCTTCAAGGACTTGAAGACCTAAGTCATTAATAACTTGGATGACTTCGTCTAATTGGTCGGGATCAGATACCTCGTCTGGTAAATAGTCGTTGATATCGGCAAAGGTAATGTAACCTTGTTCTCTACCTTTTTCGATTAGCTCTCTTAAGCCACTATTTTCTAAATCGTCGTCAATCATATTTTGGGAGGTTGATTATATATAAATTTGAATACCTAGACTAATATAATTTGCCTATTAGAGCTTTCTAAACAAAGATAGTTCATCTTCCGATAAATTTTCAAATTTTTGAGTAAGTATTTTTTTTAACTCTATTTTTTCATTTAGATCTAGTGAATTTTCTGCAAATTTTAATTTAAGGCTTTTAAGAACACTTTCTTTATCATTTTTTTTAATATACCGAACTGCTTGTTTAACAAACTCTAAACCTTCATCGGAACTTATAAGATTTGGATCATTAGAAAGGTCAATCAAAATATTTTTTTGCTCAGGAAATTCCTGAATGATCATTGAAAAAGAGATATTCTTCTTGCCTCTTAGAAAAGAAATTAATGGGCTAATAAGAAATTCTTTATTAGAAATAAAAAAATCAAGATATTCAGATTTGGCCAGCTCCGGATTATGAATAATGCACTTAATTAAACTTTTCGTAACTTTATCAAGATCAACTTCTTCTTCTTTAGTTTTTGTATGAGATTTAATTTCTTTTTTAGTTGGAGTTGATGCATTCAAATCAATACCCATCTTATTTGAAAATTCTTTAATCAAAATAGTTTTGAAATTACTTTCAGGCATCGGACGAATTGTGGACATAAATTCTTTAGATGCGGAAGCTTTTGCTTCTAGAGAATCATCATGTTTGTCGAGGATATTTTTAAAAAGAAAATCAGACAAATTCACTGATTCATCCATTTGTTTCTCAAAAGCTTCTTTTCCTTTCTCTAAAAGGAAGCTAGCTGGGTCATGATTTTGTGGCAAAAAGAGAAATTTAATTCTCTTTCCATCACTGATAACTGGAATTGCCATCTCGAGAGCCAGTTTAGAAGCATTTCTACCTGCTTCATCTCCATCAAAACAAAAAATAATTTCATCTGTCTTTTGAAATAAATTTTCAATATGAAGTTTATTTGTTGCAATACCTAAAGTTGCTACAGCTATTGGTAAATTAAAACTAAAACAGGATAAAACATCCATATATCCTTCGACCACCAAAACTTTTTGAGGCCTAGCATTTCTTTCTAAAACATTTGGAAGCCCATACAACTCTCTACTCTTTTTGAATACATCTGATTCAGGAGTGTTTAAGTATTTAGGAATATCTTCTTGGTCTAAAACTCTGCCGCCAAAGCCAACTATTTTTTTTCTTTTAGATTGAATTGGAAAAATTAATCTTTTTCTAAAAACATCGTATTTCTTTTCGTTTTTACCAATTTTAAAAAGTTTTGAAGATTCTTTAACTTCTATATTTTTTGATTCAAAATGTTTTAGAAGATTATCCCATCCGTCAAAACATACTCCCAATTCAAACTCTTTTGAAATTTCTTCAGATATACCTCGTTCTTTTAAATATTTTCTTACAGCTTCACCTTCGTTTGGCCTTATTAAATTTTCTACGTAAAAATTCTTTGCAATCTCGTTGAAGTTATAGAGTTCATCGTATTTTTCTTTATCAAAGTTTGACTGTGTTTGTGGTATCTCTAGTCCAAGATTTTTTGCAAGAATTTCAATAGCACCAACAAAATCTTTAGATTGATAGTTCATTAAAAATCCTATTGCATTTCCAGAAGCCCTGCACTTAAAACAGTAATAGAATTGTTTTTGATCACTAACACTGAATGCCGGATTATTTCCATCTTCACAAAAAGGACAAAGGGCCCAATGATCTTTCCCTTTTCTTTTGAGGGGCACATAAGAATCTACCAAAGAAACAATATCAGTATCTTCCAAAACTTTTTGGATAAATTCATCTGGAATAAAATTAGACATCGCTCTCTTCTTTTTCTCTAAGCCAAGACTCTAAAATTAATTTTGCAGCTATTCCATCGTTATCAGAAATAACTTGTTTAGAACTTTTTTTATTTTCAATCATTAATTCTTTAGCTTCAAAGGTTGTTAAGCGCTCGTCATGAAGTTTACATTTTATATTTAATGATTTTTGTATTCTTTTTGCTAACTTCCTAATGAAAAGAGACATTTCACTTTCTGAGTCATCCATGTTTAAAGGCAATCCAATTACAATATATTGAATATCCCAGTCATTAATTAATTTTTTAAGATCTGTAAATAAATTTTTTTGGTTTTTATAAAAAATTGTTCCATAAGTTGAGGAAGATAATGAAATATTATTCCCAACTGCATAACCAACAAATTTTTTTCCGTAATCTATGCCTAATATGTTAGCCATTAAAATTACTTTCTATTTTTTCTATTAATTTTTTTGCAAGATTTATTTCTTTTATGTCCATTAGCTCCCTGAAACAAGTTGGACTTGTAATGTTTATTTCAGTTAAATAATTTCCCAGAATATCTATACCCGCAATCATAATTCCTTTTTTTTCTAAATCTGGTTTTATAGACTGAATAATTTCTTTGTCTCTTTCATTTAATTCCACTACTTCTGCTTTTCCGCCTGCTGCTAAATTACCGCGAAAATCGTCTCCCTGCGGAATTCTTGAAACTGCAAATCCACAATCTTCTCCGTCTATTAAGAGGACTCTTTTGTCTCCTTCAAATACTTCTGGAATAAATTTTTGTATCATCATTTTCTCTTGTTTTTCACTTATTTTATTTAAGAGATTATCTAAATTTTTATCTCCTAATTTAATTCTCTCAATGCCCTGTCCTCCCATTAAACCAAGGGGTTTTATGACTACTTCGTTATGATTGTTTATAAATTTTTCTATAATTGATTTAGACGAAGATACTATTGTCTGGGTAATTAAATTTGGATACCTAAGTATTGAAAGCTTTTCATTATCATCTCTTAAAGCAGCAGGATTATTAAAAACCTTAACGCCTAAATTCAAGGCAGCTTCTAAAATATAGGTGTTATTGACGTAATTCATGTCAAATGGCGGATCTTGTCTCATCAAAATAACATCGAAAAAATCTAGGCTTGTTACAAAGGGAGTATCTTTTTGAAACCACCCAGATGCTTTGTACTGAACTGAAATAGAAGAAGTAATACAACTCGGTATTTCCATATCAAAATAGAGGTCATTAGGTTCAACGTAGTAAATTTCATGCTCTGACTGTTGTGCTTCTATCATCATGGCTAAAGTAGAGTCTTTTTTATAAGAAATCTTTGATATTGGATCCATTACAAAAGCGAGTTTCATTTTTTTATATTACTTTTAACATTGATAACAAAACAGTTGGAACCGTCTCAGTTTTTATAATCAAATCGCCAATAGAAACTCCTTGAAAACCCTTTGACTTAAATGAACTAATCTCTTCAGGGGAAAATCCACCTTCTGGCCCAATACCTATAAAAATCTCATTTAAACCTGTAAGAGATTTTAAATCTAAATTCTCTCCGGGATGTAGATAATATTTATTTTTAGATTTTATTTCTTCTTGCCACTGATCAAGTTTATTAAAACTAAGTTTAGGCATCCAATTATTTCCAGATTGTTCGCATGAGCTTTGTAGGATTTTATGCCAACTCTGAATTTTTTTTTCTGATGGTTTTTTTTTGAATTTTGATCTTTGAGTAACCAAACAATCTATTTGATAAATTCCTAATTGAGTCGTTTCGTTTAGAATTTTTTTAAAATTTTTAATTTCAGCAATGCCTAATGAGATTTTGGGTAATTCTTTTTTTTGTAATTTTAAAGGAGACTTGGCATTTATCTTATAAGAGTTTTTTTCTTTAGTTATTACCTTGCCTATTACAGACTGACCTTTAGAGTTAAATAATTCAACCATCTCTCCATCGTTTATTTTTATCACTGTAAGGTGATGTGAACTCTCCTTGTCTAAGAGATAGGATTTATTTTCAGCCAGTTCCTGATCGAGAAAAATTCGTGGTATTCTCATAGTTTTATCTTACTGTAATTAATTATCTTGTTTTAATTTTTATGAAAATATTTATCATAAGACATGGCGAAGCAGCTAAATCTTGGGATCAATCACCCGACCCTAGCTTGAGCGATCTAGGAAGAGAACAAGCTATAGAATGTTTTAAAAATTTAAATTCAAAAGAAGATTTACAAGAATTTAATTTGATCTCTAGCCCCTTATCAAGAGCTCAGGAAACAGCCAATCCCTTTAAAGAAAATTTAGAAAAAAAAGTTCAAATCAAAGAGGCTTTCAAGGAAATTCCTTCGCCAGGTATTTCTCTTTTAGAAAGAAAAGATTGGTTGCAAGATATCTTTAAGAAAGAATTAAATGAATTAGAAAAGCCTCAACAAATTTGGCAATCAAAAATCATAGCTTCCCTAAAAGAACTAAAAAACCCTAGCATAATCTTTTCTCACTTTATGGTGATAAATATTGTCGCAAGCACACTTAACAAAAATAAAAAAATTGTTTCTTTTTATCCAGATAATTGCTCGATAATGGAATTAAGGAAAGATAAAGGAGAATTAGAATTAATATCCTTGGGAGATGAGCTTCAAACTCATATTAACTAAATGAAAAATAGAAATTCTAATAATCAAGACAGAAAGTCTTTAAAATATCAGGTTGGACTAGCTTTAAGAAGATACTTTAAAGAACTTGATGGAAGTAAAGCCACTAATGTTTTTGAAATGGTAACTAAAGAAGTTGAAAAACCTATGCTCGAAGAAGTAATGAAGTTTTGTGACGGTAATAAAACCAAAGCGAGTAAAATTTTAGGTATCAATAGAGTTACTCTTAGAACAAAATTAAAACAATACGATTTGAATAATGGCAAAAAATAAGAAAATTAAAATAAAAAGAGCACTACTAAGTGTTTCAGACAAGACTGGCCTGGTTGAATTTGCAAAAGAACTTAAAAAACTGAATATTGAAATTATTTCTACCGGAGGAACAGAAAAGCTCTTAAGAAAAAATAAAATTCCGGTTATTACAGCAGAAGAATTTACTGGATCTCCTGAAATGATGAATGGGAGAGTAAAAACCTTAGTTCCAAAAATTCATGGAGCCATTCTCTCTAGAAGAAATCAAGATAAAGAAGAAATAAAAAAACATGGCATCCAAGAAATAGATTTAGTTGTAGTAAATCTTTATCCCTTTGAAGAAACAATTAAGAAAAAGAATATTTCTATTGAAGAAGCAATAGAAAATATAGATATTGGAGGACCTACGATGCTTAGATCGGCAGCAAAAAATTTTTTTCATGTCGCCGTTATTGCCTCTTCAAGTCTATATAAAAATTTCATCTCCGATTTAAAAAGTGATTCTGGTAAGTGTTCTTACGAAGTTAGGAGAAAGTTATCTTTAAAAGCTTTTGAACATGTAGCAAATTATGACATTGCAATTGCTAACTTTTTATCTAGCTTTGACGATCAAGTACCAGAGAAATTTTTCACCAGTCATAAACTTAAACAAGAGTTAAGATATGGAGAAAATCCTCATCAATCCGCAAATTTTTATATAAATTCTGGGTCGAATGGAGCAGGAATCACCTCAGCAAAACAAATCCAAGGTAAAGAACTTTCTTACAACAATATTGCCGACACTGATGCTGCAATAGAATGTGTCTCAAATTTTGAGAAGCCGTCTTGTGTAATTGTCAAACATGCAAATCCTTGTGGAGTTGCATCCGGAAAGACTTTATTAGAGGCATATGAAAATGCATTTTCTTGCGACGAAACCTCAGCATTTGGCGGAATTATTGCACTGAATAAACCTTTAGATAAGATTACGGCAAAGAAGATTATCGAAAATCAATTTGTTGAGGTAATTGCTGCGCCTGCTATAAATCCTGCAGCAAAAAAGGTTATTTCTACAAAAAAGAATGTGCGTCTTTTATTGATTAAAGATTTGTTTTATAAACCAACCGGTTTTAAAACCTTAACAATGAATCAAGGTATTCTGGTACAGAATGTTGATGACGGAGTTGTAACAAAAAAGGATTTAAAAGTTGTAACTAAGAAAAAACCTACCTCAAAACAAATCAATGACGCTCTATTTGCTTGGCGTGTTGGAAAATATGTTAAATCCAATGCAATTGTTTATGCAAAAAATAATATGACACTTGGTATAGGTGCTGGACAGATGAGTAGAATTGATAGTGCACAAATTGCAGTAAATAAAGCCAAAAAAGCAGGATTTAACCTTAAAGGAGCCACGATGGCCTCAGACGCTTTTTTTCCTTTTCGGGATAGTATTGATGAGGCGGCAAAAAATGGTATCCAATGTGTGATTCAGCCAGGTGGCTCTATAAGAGATAAAGAAGTCATAGCAGCAGCCAATGAAGCAAACATGATTATGTTTTTCACCAACATGCGTCACTTTAGACATTAATAATGAAAGTCCTAGTCATAGGTTCTGGAGGAAGAGAACATGCGCTAGTTTGGAAACTCGCCCAAAGTAATTTATGTACAAAAATTTATGCTGCTCCAGGAAATGCCGGTACTTCTGATGAACCCAAAACAGAAAATGTTGATTTAAATTCCGAAGATTTAGATGGTCTACTTGCTTTTGCAAAAACCAAAGAAATAGATCTTACAATTGTTGGTCCAGAAGCTCCTTTAGTTCTTGGCTTAATCGATTTATTCGAAAAAAATAATCTACTTTGCTTGGGTCCGAATAAACTCGCTGCTCAAATGGAAGGTTCCAAAATATTCATGAAAGATGTTTTAAAAAAAGGGAACATTCCTACTGCAACTTATGAAGTATTTTCGGATCCAAAGCTAGCAAAAGAATTTCTAGAAAAGTGTGACATTCCTATTGTCTTAAAAGCTGATGGACTTGCAGGTGGGAAAGGTGTGATTGTTGCTTTTTCTAGAGAAGAAGCTTTGGAAGCACTTAATTCTTTAATGATCGAACAAAAACTTGGATCTGCTGGAGATAATCTTGTTATTGAAGAGTTTTTAAAAGGTGAAGAAGCAAGTTTTATTGTGCTATGTGATGGTGAAAGTGTTATTCCTTTAGCAAGCTCTCAGGATCATAAACAAAGAGATGACGGCGACCACGGACCAAATACAGGCGGAATGGGAGCTTATTCCCCTACTCCTTTAATTACAGAAGAATTTAATGCAGAAATTATGAAGGAAATAATTCTCCCGACTTTAGCTGAGCTTAAAAGAAGAGATATAGCCTATAAAGGTTTTTTATATGCTGGTTTGATGATCGATGAGCAAGAAATTAAGGTCTTGGAATACAACTGTAGATTTGGGGATCCAGAAACTCAGCCAATATTGATGAGAATGAAAAGTGATTTTCTTGATTTATGCTTAAAGGCTGCAAAACAGGAATTAAAAGGAGAGCAGATTAAGTGGGATGAAAGATTTGCTTTAGGTGTTGTCATGGCTTCAAAAGGCTATCCTGAGAAATATGAGACTGGTTTTCCAATCATGGGAATAAATGAAGAAAATGAAACTACCAAAGTATTTCATTGTGGAACTAAAAAAGAAGGTGAAGAGATTCTTTCAAATGGTGGTCGAGTTCTTTGTGTCACTGGGTTAGGAAATAATTTAGATGCTGCTTTTGAAAAAGCCTATGAAGTAACTTCTAAAATTAGTTGGAATGGCGCCTTTTATAGAAAAGACATTGGAAAAAGAAATCAGTAAATATTAGACAAGAATTTCTTTAAGGGCTTTGCCCGGACTTGGCTCTCGCATAAAACTTTCGCCAATAAGAAAGCTATGAATGCCTTGCTCTTTGGAAGATAAAATATCCTCTCTTGTACTAATACCGCTTTCAGAAACTACAACCACATCTTTGGATATTTGCTTAGCTAGTTCGATTGCTAAATTTTTATCGACCTCAAACGTTGTCAGATCTCTATTATTGATACCGACCAACTTAGGATCGATGGACAAAGCTATATTTAATTCATCTTCCGAGTGAACTTCAATCAAAACATCCAGATTTAACTCTTCTGCCAATTGAGAAAAGTCCTTCAACTGGACTAAATCAAGGGCAGCAACTATCAAAAGTATACAGTCTCCTCCTGAGGCTTTAGTTTCGTATATTTGATATGGCTCAATCATGAAATCTTTTCTTAAAATTGGTAATGTACAGATGTTTCTTACCATATCTAGGTACTCTAATTTTCCTTGGAAAAATGGTTCATCTGTGAGGATACTTAAAGAAGTAGCGCCATTTACTTCATAATCTTCTGCAATCTTTTTTGGTTCAAAATCCTGCCTTATAAGGCCTTTGCTGGGTGATGCCTTTTTAATTTCAGCAATAATAGCTGTTTCTTCCTTAAAAACTTTAGTTGAAATTGCCTCAATAAAGCCTCTTTTCTCATATTTTTCAAAATCTTCCTCTAAAGATGAAATCGGCCTATATGAACTAGACTTTTTAACTGTTTCTTTAGTAGTTTCTATTATTTTATTAAGCTGATTCATTGAAATTGTTGGAAAAGGTAGCTAATTCTTTAAGCTTATCTAAAGCTGATCCTGACTTTATTACATCAATTGCTATCTCAAATGCTTTTTCAAAGCTACCTACTAAGTCAGATACATAAATTACAGCAGCAGCATTTAAACTTGTTATATCTTCTCCAGATTTAAAACCTTTGTTTTGAAGAGTTGTTTTTATCAGTTCCAGACTCTCTGAAGGGGAGCCTATTTGTAGATCATTTAAATCTTCTTGATGAATATCAAAATCTTTTGGATTAATTTCATATTCTTTTATTTTATTATTTTCCAATTCCGCCACTAATGTTTTATCTGCCGAACTAATTTCATCAAGACCATCTTTAGAATGAAAAACCATTGCTTTGATGGTTCCAAGGTTCTTTAAAGATTCTGCAACAGGTAAAACCCATTTAGGATCATAAACTCCAATACATTGTCTTTTCGCACCTGCGGGATTTGTAAGTGGCCCAAGTAAATTGAATATAGTTTTATCAGCAATTCGTTTTCTTGCTGGCATTACATATTTCATTCCCGGATGAAAATTTTGAGCAAACATAAATCCAATTCCAATTTCTTCAATGCATTTTGCAACTTGATTTGGACTAAGACTCAAATTCACATTAGCTACTTCTAAGACGTCAGCACTTCCACTTTTTCCAGTTGCAGTCCTATTACCATGTTTTGCAATTTTTACTTTTGCCGCTGCTGATACCAGACCTGCTGTTGTAGATACGTTCATCATACTTTTCCCAAGACCTCCTGTTCCGCAACAGTCAACAAGATTGTCTCTCACTTTCAAATCAACTTTTAAGGAAGCAGCTCGCATAGCTAAAACAGCTCCAGTTAATTCGTCTGATGTTTCTCCTTTTGCCGAAAGACTAAGAAGAAAGTTTTCAATCTCTTGATCTGAAATCTTTCCAAAAAAAATTTCTTGCATGACATGAGCGGTTTCTTCTTGAGAAAGATTTTTTGAGGAAACTTTAGATATGATTTCAGTTGAGTTCATATTGTATTTAAAAAATTAGAAAGAAGCTTTTTCCCATCTTCGGTCATGATTGATTCTGGATGAAACTGAACTCCACTAACGTTCAATTTCGAATGCTGAATTCCCATGACAGAACCATCTTTAGTTCGAGCATTGATTATGAAATCTTTCGAAAGTGTTTTCTCTTCAATAACCAATGAATGATATCTGGTTGCAGTGAAATTTTTGGACATATCTTGAAATAGATAATTGCCGTCATGGAGTATTTCAGAGGTCTTACCATGCATAAGTTCTTTAGCTTTTATGATGTTTGCACCAAAGACTGCGCCAATGGCTTGATGTCCCAAACATACGCCTAGAATAGGCTTGTTTTCCTTAAAAGATTCAATAACTTGCATAGATATCCCAGACTCTTTTGGAGTACAAGGTCCTGGGGAAATTACGATATATTTTGGGTCTAGTTTCTTTATTTCTTCTATTGTTATTTGGTCATTTCTAAAGGTATGAACCTCTTGACCTAACTCTCCAAAGTATTGGACTAAATTGTAAGTAAAAGAGTCGTAATTATCGATCATCAACAACATTTATGAACCTATATTATCTATCGCTTTTACTATTGCCATGGATTTATTATTCACTTCTTCCCATTCTTTCTCAGCAATAGAATCTGCAACTATACCGCCGCCTGCTCCAACGTAAATTTTATTATCTTTGATGACTGCGCTTCTAATCACAATAGCAGTATCCATATTTCCTGACCAAGATATATACCCTACTGCTCCGCCATATATTCTTCTTCTAGAAACTTCCAGTTCATCAATAATTTCCATAGCTCTAACTTTAGGAGCACCAGTCAAAGTTCCAGCCGGAAATGTTGCTCTTAATGCTGCTATGGGAGATATGTTATCTCTAACTTTTCCCACAACATTTGAAACCAAATGCATAACATGCGAGTACCTTTCTATTATCATTTTTTCATTAGTATTTACTGAGCCAATTTCAGCAACTCTGCCAATATCATTTCGTCCTAAATCTATCAGCATCAAATGTTCTGCTAATTCCTTAGGATCATTTTTAAGTTCATTTTCAAGTTGCTTATCTTCCTCTTCATTCTTTCCTCTGGGTTTTGTTCCTGCAATTGGCCTGACTGTAATATCGCCACGTTCAAGTCTCACTAAAATTTCTGGAGAAGACCCAACTAATTGGTAGTCTCCGAAATCGAAGAAAAACATATAAGGGGAAGGATTTAATTTTCTAAGAGATTTATAAAGCTCGAAAGGAGGTAGATCAAAATCTGCAGATCTTTCTTGAGCAAATACAACTTGCATTACATCGCCTTCAACTATGTAATCTTTTATTTTTTTAATACGCTTCGAATATTCCTCGAAATTCATATTAGATTCAAAATTAATTTCTTTCTTTTCTAACATTTTAATTTCTTCTAAAGTTTCTATTGATTCGAGTTCTTTAATTAAGGCTTCAATTTCAGAAAAAGTTTTTTCATAAGAATTTGCTATTGCAGGATCTACGAAGAAAACAATTTCGAGCGTTTTTTCTAAATTGTCAAAAATCATTACTTTGTCAGATATAAGTAAATTTATATCTTCTATTTCATGTTTCGGCTTAGAAGAGTTTTCCGAAAGTTTATTTTCTATCAATCTAATGGTTTCATAGCCAAAAAATCCTACTAATCCTCCAGAAAAAATTGGTAATTTTCCGTTTTCAGGGTAAAAATTTTCTTTAAGGTAGTTTTCAATAAACTTTAAAGGGTCTGTAGCTGATTTTTTTTCTTTTTTTCCGTTAATAGTTAGGTAAATTTCATCATTTTTTACCTTAATTGAAGAATCTGAAGGTAAACCGATAATTGAATATCTACCCCATTTCATGTCTAATTCTGCAGATTCAAGAAAATAGGAGCCTTTAGACTTAAATTTCTCAAAAATATCAATAGGCAAAAGGGTTTCGGCCTTAATTTTTTTTGATAAAGGTACACGATTATATGTACCTTTATTATTATAAAATTCTTTTTCTTCCATTCAATTTAAGCTTAATTTTGCATTATTTCTGATTTTATTCTTTAAAAACCAATCTTTTGGTAATTCCAAGGCATATTTAGCAGGTTCTGAAGAACATACAGATTTAGTAGATTTTGGAAATAAATTTTTCATTTCAATCAAACTCATATCTTCTCGAAAGAATCCGAGATCTAATGGAATAAAAGTATTTTTCATCCACATGCATCTTTTTTCTTCTTTTTTCCAAATAAATAGCATTCCATCAATATCAGTTAGTTTCCTTCTATACATTAGACCTTTGGCCTTCTCAGCTTTTGTTAGAGCTAATTCTACGCATAAATCGACCTTCCCAATAGAAATGGGTTTGCATTCTTCTTTATCATTTGCATATGAAATAGAAATGAAAAATAAGAGAGCGAATAAGTTAATCAATTAAAGACTTAAATTTTGTGATTGTATCTTTATAATTTTCTTCATTAAAAATTGCTGATCCAGCAACAAAAGTATCCGCACCAGATTCTGAAATCTTAGATATATTATCTACTTTTACTCCTCCATCTATTTCTAACCTTATTTTTTTATTTAAATCATCAATGGTTTTACGAAGCTCTGAAATCTTATCAAGTACTTCAGGGATAAAAGCTTGTCCGCCAAAACCTGGAAAGACGCTCATCAATAAAACCATATATAAATCTTCAATATATGGATTTAGGACGTCAAGAGAAATATCAGGGTTTACAACTAAACCAGGTTTACAGCCTAAATCTGAAATAAGCGATAGAGATTTTTCAGGATCTTTTGAAGCTTCTGGATGAAATGTTATGGATGACGCTCCTGCGTCTGCAAACATTTTAATTAGATCGTCTACTGGTTCTACCATCAGATGAACATCTAGATGATTTTCAATTCCATAGTCTCTTAAAGATTTACAAACCATAGGTCCAATAGTTAGATTCGGGACAAAGTGGTTATCCATGACATCAAAATGAATCCATTCGGCACCGGCTTCTAATACATTTTCGACTTCTTTGCCTAAATTAGCAAAATCAGCAGAGAGAATTGATGGAGCGATAATATTATTTTGTTTTGCCATATACTTTTAAAAGAGATTCTACTTTTTTTACATCTTCCTGAGTATTAATATTTATAAAAATACCCTGTTCAAATTGTTCTTCTTTATAGTTCTCAAGGTATATCTCACCGGTGACTAAATTATTTGAAGCAGCGCTAAAAAGGTAATCGCGCCAAAGTTCTATGGGGGCTGAAATTGAAGAATCCTGAATTAAAAGAGGATTGATAATTGAAATCCCTGAATAGGTAAAGCCCTCTATACCCAATGCTGAATCATATGGCTTAATGAATTGGGGATAATTACCAAAATTATTCTTTGAATTAGAATTTATAAAATAAAAATCTGAATTTTTACCTTTGAATCTAAAATCATCAGAATATCCAATTGCAAGTAAATGTGCTGCAATTACCCGATCAGATAAATTAAAGTTTTCACTCCAGTCTTGTTTAATTAGATCAACAAAAGAATAATTTGTATAAATATCTCCTGATATCAACAGAAAAGGATCTGTGCCTATTAATTCTTTTGCTTTTAAAAGTGCTCCACCGGTACCCATTATTTCTATTTCTTTAGAAACAGAAATTTGCATCTCAAAGAATTTGTTATCAATTAAATATTTTTCTACCTCCTCTGTTTTATGATGGAGATTAATAATTACCTCATCAATTCCTGCTAGTTTTAAGTTTTTTAAGTGCCTTTCTAGAAGAGTTTCGCCATTTATTTGCATCAGGCATTTTGGCTTGTCTTTTGTTAGGGAGCCCATTCTTGATCCAAACCCTGCGCATAAGATGAAGGCTTTCATTTTATTATCTTAAGAAAATTTGAAAAATCTTTTAATTCTTCATATGAACTCATCGATTCGATGAGATAATTTAAAATGACCGGAAAATCTTTCAATCTATCTTTTCTATTTAGAGTAGAAGAAACTTGAGAAAGTTTTCCTAAGATTCTTATTTGTCTTTGCATTGCACATATTTCGATATCCTCTTTTAATTTTTTTAAAGAAGAAACCTTTATATTCGAGTTATTTTTTAAGTAATAGTTCAACCACTCATCGATCTGACTTTTACTCCATTCCATATAAAGATCTTTCGTTATTGAAGCTAAATCAATAGCATAAGGAGCTATCATGGCATCTTGGAAATCCAAGACTCCTGTTTTTGAGGATTCAAGATAAATTAGATTTCTAGTTTCAAAGTCATAATGTGATATGCACAATTGCATGTCATAAAATTTTTTCAAAATAAAATCATATCCTTCATTGATAATTTGAAATGGTATTTTTTTATCTTCTATCCCAAGGTGTTTCTTACAAAAAAATTCAATAAATAATTCTTTATTTAACAGAGATTTTTTTGAATCAAACCTATCGAATATATTTTCGTTCATCTCAACACCTTGGATGAGAATCATTTGATCAATTGCTGATTTTATATATTCAGAAGCATTGTTATGATTAATGTTAAATTGAAATAAATTATCTGAGAAATCTTCGATAATTAAATGCCCTAAGTCATCATTCCTAAAATAAATTTCTGGAACTTTTACGTTGAAAGATCTAAATACATCTGCCTTTTCACAAAAAGCATTAATACTTTCATCTATGCCGCTCGGAACATACATTAAAATAAAAGTTTTTTCTTCAGAATTAAATCTAAAATAGTCTCTTTGGCTAGATTCTGTTCTTAATTTAGAGAAATTAAATTTTTTTTCTGTCTCGAAACAGGAACTTACCCAATAGGAGGAATCTTCAGAGACCAAATCCACTTCTAACTATTCTTCGCAGCATCCGGCGGAGGGATGTTGTCAGGAACAAAGAAATCTGGAGCTAATTGGGAAAAAGGAACTTCAGCATATTTTGAAAAATCTGTGACTCCATTATCAGCAAGTAGATTATCGTCTATACAAAAATTACCAGTAAATTCTTTTGAATCCTTGGTAAGAATTACATAGGCAGCATCAGCCATAATCTCTGGAGTTCTCGAAACCTTAACTAATTCCTCTCCGCCTAATATATTTTTCACAGCAGCTGTTGCAATGGCTGTTCTTGGCCATAATGCATTAACTGCAATTCCTTTTTCTTTAAATTCTTCTGCCATTCCTAAAACACAGAGGCTCATTCCAAATTTTGCTATCGAATATGCGACATGATTTGAAAACCATTTTGAATTCATATCTAGAGGTGGAGATAAATTTAATATATGTGGATTTTCTGATTTTAGCAGATAGGGAATACATTTTTTTGAAGTCAAAAAGGTTCCTCTAGCATTTATTTGATTCATTAAATCGTACCTTTTCATATCTGTTTGAAGAGTATTTGTTAATTGTATTGCACTGGCATTATTCACGCATATGTCTATGCCTCCAAAATGATCGGCACCATTTTTTACAGCTGTTTCTAATTGATCTTCATACCTAACATCACACAATACTGGGAAAGCTTTTCCTCCAGCTTTTTCAATTTCATCCGCGGCGGTATAAATCGTTCCTGGAAGCTTTGGATGGGGCTCTGCTGTTTTAGCTGCTAAAATTATATTAGCTCCATCTTGCGCAGCCCTTTTTGCTATTGCTAATCCTATGCCCCTAGATGCACCTGAAATAAATAAAGTTTTATTCGTTAAATTACTCATGTTTGTTCCCTCAAAATAATTATTTTAAACAGAATATAAATTCTGTATATCTCTAAAATTAAATTATATAAAAGGTTAAAATGAAAGACTTGAATAAACAATTTTCTCTTATCCTTTTATACGCTCTTTTATTTCAGGGATTATACGCTGTAGAAATTGAATTTAATGCAGATAAAACTTTGCTAGATTCAAAGAAAGAAATTCTTGAGTTGGAAGGAAATGTCTCTTTGAAATATCAGGCTTTAATCTTTGAAGCAGATAAAATTTTTTTTGATAAAAAAAATGATATGTTTTCTGGAAATGAGCTTAAGTTTTCTTCACTAGATAATTTTTTTTATGGTGCAGCGAATATTGTTGAATTTTCAAAAACTAAATTAACACTGAAAGAGGTTGAATTTTCTACCTGTCCCTGTGAAGAAAAAATTTGGTGGATTGAATCCGATGAAGTTAGCTTCAATAACGAAGAGAAGATAGTCTCTTCAATAAATAGCAAAATAGTTGTCCAAGGAAATACTCTTGCCTATCTTAGAAAGGCTAATTTTCCAATTAGCTCTGAAAGAAAAAGTGGCATTCTTCTTCCTGAAATTGCCATAAATGAAAGATCTGGACTTGATATAAAAGTACCCGTTTATATCAACTTAAGAGAGAATCTAGATTTAACAATTGAGCCTAGAATAATGACCCAAAGAGGCTATGGTTTAACAAATGAACTTAGGTATCTTGGAAAGAATCATAATGGTTTTTTTAATTCTTCCTTCCTACAAGACGATAAAGAATCTTTTCAAGTGTTAGAAACGGATAATTTGAGATGGTCCTTTAATTTTCTTCATCAACAAAGGCTTAATAAATCAACTTTTTTTGAGACTAATACTTCTTCAACGAGTGATCCTTTCTATCTTACCGATTTGGGTGGTTTTATGAGCGGTCTTTCGAGAACTTTATACTTACCTCAGCAAGCTTCTCTTTCATATTTTAAAAAAGATTTTTCAATGCGTCTTGACCTGAACTCTTTTAAATTAACGAATCCTCTTGCTGTGAATCAATTTCAAAGATTACCGGGTTTAAAATTAAATTATTTTTTTAATAAAAATAATTTTAAGCTCGTACTCAATTCAGATATTGCATATTTTAACAAAGGGGGTTCATTTAGAAATAATGAGAAAGAGTCCCTATCAAGAGTCTTGTTCAACCCAAAAGCCTCATATTTATATAATCAAAAAAACTATTTTTTAGAATCTAGTATTTCATTGCTCTACCAATTTAAAAATCATCAGGGAAATAAAAATACAGAACTTTCTCCGCTTTTCGAATTAAATAATTCTTTGAAATTTTTTAAATTATCTAAAACAACAAAGATTATTTTAGAACCATATATCAATGTTGCTTTTTCAGATCAAAAAAAAATAATAAATAAATTGAAGATTGATTCAGGATTAAGATTTAATCCGTTCAAACATAAACAACAATTTGGCAGCTTATTTTTAAGCAACCAAAAAGACATCATGATTGGCACGAAACTAACTCATACAGATAAAGCCAATAATCACTTTAAGTTTGAAATAGCAAAATTGTCTACTTTAGGTCAAAAAATTCTTTTTATTGAAGAAAAAAGAATAGATTTACCCGAACCTTTTTCTTTGAAACTAAAATATAAAACAAATAATGGAATTATTTTTAAGTCCCATCTTTCGTTAGATAGCAAAAATAACTTTAATTTAACCTCAAACTCTATCAGCCTAAATTTCAATAAGTATAAGATATTAATAGGTCATTATTTTGCTAGAAATATAGAAATATATAATTTAAATAATAATTCTTTAGAACAAAAAAAAATAAATTCATTTGAATTTTCTGCAAGTGTACATCTTGCTAAAAATTGGAGCGGAGGATTTAAATTTATAAATGATCTAGAACAAAAAAAGAATGTAAATAGTGTACTTTCAATAGATTATGAAAATAAGGGCATGGTGGTAGGACTTGCCTACATGAAATCTTTAGAGCTTGATTGGGTAAGTATTTTGGAAAATGATACGTTTAAAGATTATCATAAAGATAGGTTTAGATTGTTTTTTGAACTCAAAGGTCTTGGTTCAATTGGAAAGCCAAAAGAGAGTTATTTAAAAAGAAGAAACTTATGAAAATTTATTTATTAATCCTTTGCCTTTTTGCAAAAGTCATTTACTCGGAAGTCAATTTTATTGATCGTATTGCTATTATTGTTGACGAGGGAATTATCATGGAATCTCAATTAAATGATGCGCTTGAAAATACAATAACTAATTTCAAAGCTAGTGGTGACACGCTGCCGCCGGAGGATATTTTATTCAATAAAGTTGCTGAGAGATTAATTATGGATGAAATTCTTTTACAAAAAGCAGATAGATTTGGAATAAGAATTAGTGATCAAGAGCTCAATGAATCTTTAAATTTATTTGCTGAACAAGATGGTTTAACTTTACAAGAATTTAGAAAAAAAATAGAAGAAAGTAATAACTCTTTCAAAGATTTTAGAGAAGCAATGAAAAAAGAAATGATCTTAAGAAGAGTTCAATCTGGACTTGTTGGGCCTAAAATAATTATTTCAGATCAAGAACTACAAAATTATATAAACTCAGCGGAAGGTCTCAGTTTGATTTCAATAGAGTATAAAATTAATCAAATACTTTTGAAAAGCAATGCCGCTAATAATGAAGAAAATATAGTCAAAGCAACAAAGATTATTGAAGAAATTAAAAATAATCTTTCCTTTTTGGAAGCAATTGAAAAATATTCTGATCTTTACGATGGTGACACAAACGGAAACTTAGGATGGAGACTAAAATCTGAGGTGCCCAGTTTATTTATAGAGCACATATCTAGAATGAATAAGAATGATGTTCATGGCCCCATAAAAAGTGGTGCTGGCATACACATTATCGAGCTTGAAGACATTAAAGGTGAGACCATAAAAACTGAACCTCAGTCTCTTGTTCAGCACATTTTAATTAAAGAGTCAGAAATTAGGAGTGAAAAGCAAGCAGAAGACCTGATTAATAGTTTGTACGAAAGAGCAAATAATGGAGAGGAAATAGAAATATTAGCTAGAGTTTATTCTGATGATCCTGGCTCGAAACTTGATGGAGGTAAATTAGATTGGGCCCCATCGGGAGTCTATGATAAAAAATTTGAAGAAGTGATGAATGACTCCAAAATTAATATTCTCAGTAAGCCCTTCAAAAGTAGCTTTGGATGGCATGTATTGAAAGTATTAGATAGAAGAGAAAAAAATATTTCTGATGACCTTTTAAAAGATAAGGCTTATGGAATTTTATTTCAAAGAAAATACAGAGAACAACTTCAAAATACTCTTGAAGAAATAAGGTCAGAAGCTTTTGTAGATATTAAAATTTCTTCATGACCAAAATTTGTATTTCGCCAGGCGATCCTGCTGGTATTGGTCCCGAAATAACATTAAAAGCCCTTGCTATAAATAAAAATATTCAAAAAGAATTTATCCTTCTAGGAGATGGCAACTTCTTTGAAGACCTTATAAAAGACCTCAATCTAGATTTAACTCTCATAGAAGAAGGATCCTTAGGATCAGGAATTAGTTTTAGACACTTTCCTCTTAGCAATGAAGTTAAGCTTGGAAAACCTGATTTGGCTAATGCAAATTATGTTATTGAAGTTTTATCTTATGGTGCTTTGGGATGTCTGAGTAAAAAATTTAAAGGTCTTATTACTGGACCAATCAATAAAGAATTAATTAATCGATCAGGATTTGAGTTTTCTGGTCATACTGAATTTCTTGCAGATATTTCAAATGTAAAAAAGGTTGTCATGCTATTAATGAATGAGAAGCTAAAAATTGCTCTTCTTACTACTCATATTCCATTATCTGAAGTGCCTTCAAAAGTTACCCAAAAAAATCTTCAAGATACGGTAGAGATAATCTCATATGAACTAGAAAATACTTGGAAGGTTAAAAATCCTGCAATTTGTTTATTGGGTTTGAATCCTCATGCTGGAGAAGGAGGTTATCTAGGTGAAGAAGAAGAGGAAATATTGAAACCCTTCATAAAGTCTTCAAAAAGAAATTTATATGGTCCAATTTCGGCAGATACGGCATTCATTGAAAACAACATATCAAAATATGATATTTTTTTAGCTATGTTTCATGACCAAGGTTTGCCAGTCATCAAATCTATGGGTTTTGGTAAAACTCTAAACATAACCTTGGGCCTTCCTTTTTTTAGAATTTCGGTTGACCATGGAACAGCTTACGAAATTGCAGGTCAGAATATTGCTGATTTTTCTAGCATGAACGAAGCATTGAAAGTTTCTTTTTCTCTTATTTAAAATGCAACCAAAAAAAAGGTTTGGGCAGAATTTTTTACAAGATAAACAAATTTTAAGTGAGCTTACGAATTGCTTGAAAATCTTACCTCAAGATAAGTTTCTAGAAATAGGCCCTGGAAAAGGAGACTTTACTGAAAATATATTAAATCTATGTAACAACTATCACGGTATTGAAATAGATAAAGATTTATTTAAATTACTTGAAAATAAATTTAAAAATAAAAATTCAATATTTCACAACGAAGATATTCTTAAATTTGAAGCAGAAAAATTATTCAATAAAAGCAAGTTTCGTATCGTGGGAAATATTCCTTACAATATTTCTAGTCCTTTGTTGGATTGGTGTGAGCAACGCTATGAAATGATTTCCGATATGCACTTTATGCTGCAAAAGGAATTTGCTTTAAGGTGTTCTGGAAATGAAAATACTTCATCATATGGTCGGCTAAGTGTAATTTGTAACTACTTATACGATATGGAGATTTTAAAAGAAGTTGATAAATCTTTTTTTTCTCCTCAGCCAAAAGTAGATAGTCTTTTTGTAAGATTTACTCCCAAAAAAAATACTTATTTACCAGGGGAATTAAATAACTTAAAAATAATTACAAGAATTTTATTCAATAAAAAAAGAAAAAAAATATCTAACTCTTTAAGTGACATTTTTGATAAAAAATCTCTTGAAAATCTCGAAATAAATATAAATTTAGATTTAAGACCAGATGAATTATCTTTAGATAAATATTTACATTTAGCGTCTCAATTGGAAGAAAATGCCTAATTACGCTGTAGGAGACATCCAAGGATGCTTTTTGGAATTCAAAGAAGGCCTGAAATTAATTAAGTTTGACACTTCCCGAGATTTTTTATGGATTACTGGCGACCTCATAAACAAAGGTCCAGATTCATTAAAAGTTTTAAAGTATGTTTACGCTAACAGAAAATCAATGCATCTAGTTTTGGGTAATCATGACCTGCATTTTTTAAACTGTTTCTTTAATAAAATACCAATTGGAAAAGAGGATACATTTGATTCTTTAATGAAATATAAAAAAGTAATTAAATTAGCAAATTACCTATTAAATCAACCTTTCGTATTTTCAAAAAAAATCTTTATTGATAAAAAAATTCAGTCGGTAGGTATGGTGCATGCTGGAATTCCATTAGATATGTCTCTAAAAAAAGTTGAAATTTTATCAAGGCTCATAAAAATGAAATTATTGTCTAACCCAAAAAAGTTTTTGAAAAGTATTTTTAAAAATGAAGAAGGATTTATTGAAGAGGTTTTTATAGATACCGTCAATTTTTTTACTAGAGCAAGGGTAGTAAAAAGAAATGGAAAGCCGGATTTCTCTTATAAAGGAAATAAAAATAATATATCTAAGAATTCTTTTCCTTGGTTTGATAAAAAACTAAAGTTGATGGAAGATCTTGATTATCTTGTTTTTGGTCATTGGGCGGCGTTAGAAGGAAAAACGGGTGTAGAAAACATTAGGGCTTTAGATACTGGATGTTGCTGGGGAAAAGAACTAACATTTTTAAGGCTAGAAGATAAAAAAGAATTTAAAGTACAAAGTAAACAAAAATGAAAATTTATTTAGTGGGAGGTGCAGTAAGAGATGAGCTTTTAGGAATCCCTTTCAAAGAGAAAGATTGGTTGGTAGTAAATAGCTCTCATGAAGAAATGCTAGAGAAAGGATTTAAACAGGTGGGAAAACATTTTCCTGTTTATTTGCATCCAAAAAGTAAAGAAGAATATGCTCTGGCAAGAAAAGAGACAAAAATTGGCAAAGGCCATAAGAAATTTAAATTTGATACTAATTTAAAAATATCTTTGAAAGAAGATTTAAAAAGAAGAGATATTACTATTAATGCAATAGCCAAAGATGAAGGTGGGAAGCTCTATGATCCTTATGGAGGAATTAAAGATATAAAAAGTAAAAAAATTAGAATTGTATCTAATGCATTTTTTGAAGATCCTTTGAGAATTTTTCGGGTTGCAAGATTCAAGGCAAAACTTTCTGAGCTTAAATTTTCCCTTACTGAAGAAACAATAAAAACATTAAAAGAAATGTCTGATAACGAAGAAGTTAATTATCTTTCAGGGGAAAGAATTTGGGATGAAACACAAAAAGCACTTTCTTACAAAAATTCTAGTAATTATTTTAAAACTTTAAAAAAAATAAATGCCCTTCAATACTTTGATGGCTTAGATAGTGTTTATAAGGAAAACATAAAATTGCTAGAAATTCTTGATAATTCTGAGAATAGAATTTCTGAAAAATGGGCTATTATGAATTTGAATTCAAAGTTAGCTGAAGATTTAGAACAAAAGATAAAAATTCCAAAAAAAATATCTAATTTTAGAAAAACTTTTAATAAGATTTATCTTTTCCAAGAAAATGGAAATGTCACTAAAAAAGAACTTTTAACCGGCTTAAACAAAATGAACTTTTTTAGGGATGAAACTCTGATAATTACTTCTTTTCTTTTACTGAGAGAATTAAAAATAATATCATCAAAAGAACTTAAGGCTTGGAAACAGATGCTAATTGAACTTAAAGATGTAAAGATAAATGTAAAAAATCTTAAACCCAATGAAATTAAATCTATGCTTTTTGAAAAAAGATTAAAAACTATATCCCTTTTTGAATATGTCAAATAAAACAGCCCTTGTTACAGGGGGAGCATTGAGAATTGGCAACAGGATATGCAAAACACTTCATGCAGATGGATACAATATCATCTGTCATTACAATAGTTCAGAATCTGCTGCGGAAAACCTTCAATCTGAGCTCAATAAATTAAGAAAGGACAGCTGTAAAATTATAAAATTTGATCTTAATGATTATGAAAAACTAGAAGACTTTGCTTTAAAATCTCAACAGTTATTTAATTCTCTGGATCTTTTGGTAAATAACGCATCTTCTTTTTTTAAAACAAATTTAACAAATCACGAAAAGACAGATTGGGACGATCTAATAAATTCTAATTTGCGAGGTCCTCTTCTTTTGGCAAAGTATAATTTAGAGATTCTTTCTAAAAGTAAAGGTTCAATAATAAATATATCCGACGCTATGATAAGTAGAGGTATGAAAAATTATGTCATATATTCAATAGCTAAAGCTGGGTTAGAGAATTTAACGAAAACTTTGGCAAGAGAGTTGGCTCCAAATGTTAGGGTCAATGGTGTTGCGCCTGGAGCTATTCTTTTACCTTCGGACGGCTCTTCTCAAGAAGCAGAACTGATTAATGAGATACCTTTAGGGAGAATTGGTTCAGAAAAAGACATTTCTGACGCAGTTTTAGGCCTTACAAAATTCACATATATGACTGGGCAAATCCTTAAAATTGATGGCGGAAGATCTTTAAATTGATGTATATTAAGTTTCTTTAGGAAATTATGAATACTAAATTCAAAGGGGAATATTCGGGAACAAAATCAGTGTCTGAAAGACATGAGATTAACCAAGAAGATTTGGAGAAGTATCTCAAGAGTGAATTAAAAAACTTTGAGGATATAGTTTCTCTTGAAGAATTCATTGGCGGTCAGTCAAATCCGACTTATCTAATTAAAACAAAATCGGAATCCTATGTTCTAAGAAGAAAACCTCCAGGGAAGCTTTTGAAGTCAGCCCATGCAGTTGATCGAGAATATAAAGTAATTGCAGCCTTAAACAAAACTGATGTGCCTGTTCCTAAAGCTTACCTACATTGTGAGGATGAGTCTGTTATCGGAACTGAGTTTTTCTTGATGAGTTTTGTAGAAGGAGAAGTAATGTGGGAGCCCCACATACCAAAAGCTTCAGAAACAGAAAGACAGAAAATATATCAATCCATGAACGATACCATTGCAAAATTACATAGTGTGGATCACGTTAGCATTGGTTTAGAAGACTTTGGAAAACCTGGAAATTATGTTGGCAGACAAATAGCTCGATGGTCTAAACAATATTTAGCTTCTGAAACTAGAGAAATAAAATCAATGAATAATCTTATGGAATGGTTGCCGAAAAATTTACCTATTGAAAAAGGGACCAAACTTGTTCACGGTGACTTTAGCTTAAGTAACGTAATGATCGATCTAAATTCTTTTGGAATTTGTGCTATTTTGGACTGGGAATTATCTACTTTAGGCGATCCCGCGGCAGACTTTAGCTACCATTGTATTCAATATAAATTAAATGAAGTTCTCTCTAACGAAAAGGAATGTAAGTCCTTGGGGATTCCAACTGAAAGAGAATACCTAGCGATGTATGAAGAAAAAACGGGTTATGAAATTTCTAAGGAATGGAATTTGTATATGGGTTTTAACCTATTTAAGTTAGCAGCAATTAGTCAAGGCATAATGGGCAGAGTAAGAGATGGAACCGCAGCAGGAAAAAATGCTAATTCTTTTGGCGAAAATGCGATTATGATGGCAGATGCTGCATGGAAATTAATTAACGAGTGAGGTAAGTATGTCAAAAATAAAAATGCCAATAGAAAAAAGTCATATCATGATGTTTGCAAGATCTATTGGGGATTCAAACCCAAAATATTATAAAGAAGATGGTAATGATGTTGTAGCTCCCCCAACATTTATTCAAGCAAGTGCGCAATTTGATCCTGATTATTTTCTTAGGCCTAAAATTGGAGGTGAAAATTGGTTTGGATCGGGAAAAGAATCTTCAGGAATGAAGTCATCTGGAGGAGGAGGCGGAGGCGCGGCAATGGGTCTTCATGCTGAACAACATTATGAATATCATCAGCCTCTAAAAGTTGGTGATGTTATTACCGCGGAAGTCAAAGTAGGAAATTCTTGGGAAAAAGAGAGTAAAAGAGCAGGAAAATTAAAATTTAGTGAAAGTGTGACGGAGTACAGAAATCAAAATGGTGATTTGATTATTACAGCTACTTCGGTAGGTGTCGTAACTGAAAAACCAGTGGAAAACTAGGAGCGAGTAATGTTAAAAAAAGATCAAATAAAAGTTGGAGATACTTATTCTGAAAAAATAGTTGAAGATCTCAAAAGAACGCAAATTGTCCAGTATGCTGGAACTTCAGGAGACTATAACCCACTGCATTCTGATGAGAAATTTACAAAAGAAATAGCTGGTTATCCAGGAGTTTTTGCTCATGGAATGTTATCGATGGGGATGACGGGGAAAATGCTTACAAATTTCGTTGGTGATGGGACTCTAAAAAAGTATGGCGTTAGATTTACAAATCAAGTTTGGCCCGGTGACTCTCTAGAGAGCACAGCAACTATTATTGGCATCAAAGAAGAAGATGGAGAATCATTTGCAGAAATATCAATCGAGACCAAGAATCAAGATGATGTAACTGTTATAACAGGTTCTGCGATAGCGCTTTTAGGCTAGAAATTGATGAAAAATACTTCAATTCCTGAAGTTGGAGGACGTAGTGCCAAATTCGCATTAATACTTCTTGTAATAGTTTATGTCTTCAATTTTATAGACAGGCAAATTCTTACAATTCTTGCAGAAGACCTAAAAGCAGATTTAAATATCTCTGATAGCGATATTGGCTTTTTATACGGCACAGCATTTGCTGTTTTTTACTCTGTAGTTGGAATTCCAATGGGTAAGCTAGCAGATACGTGGAATAGAAAAAACCTTATTAGTCTTGGATTGGCCTTCTGGAGTTTAATGACATTTTTATCTGGGACAGCAAAATCCTTTTTATCACTTTCAATTTACAGATTTGGAGTTGGTATCGGAGAATCAAGCGCGTCTCCTGCTTCATACTCCTTATTGTCTGACTATTTTTCACCTAAGGTAAGAGCAACTGTCATATCTATTTATGCCAGTGGGCTCTATATCGGATCAGGAATAGGTATTTTTCTAGGTGGTTTAATAGTTGATAACTGGAATGAAGCTTTTCCAATAATTACTGAAGCTCCATTTGGTTTAAAAGGCTGGCAGGTAGCTTTTATGGCGGTTGGCCTTCCTGGAATACTCTTAGCTTTATTAACCTGGCAAATAAAAGAACCTCCTAGGGGTCTTAGTGAGGGTATCAAAGACATTAAAAAAGAAAATCCACTAAAAGCTGCTTTTAAAGAATTCGTTGGTTTATCTCCAATTGGTCTTTTTGAATCAAAGAACAAATATAAAGAATTATTTGGAAATCTAATTTTGTTTTGTTTTGTGTTCTTTAGTTGCTACTGGTTGATTCAATTTACTGGGGATTACTTGCAATGGATTGCTTTTGGGATAGGTTTTTATATTGTTTGTAATTGGATTCAAGGATTGAGAATTAGAGACGAAGTTGCCTTTACTTTAATGTTTAAAAGCAAGGCTCTTTTGCTTGGATTTATCGCCTTTCCTTTCATAACTTTTGTTACTTATGCTTTAGGAGCGTTTGGTCCTGCCTTTTATATAAGAAATTTTAATATGACAGCCTCAGAAGTTGGTGTTGTTTATGGACTAATAACAGCTTTTGGCTCTATGATCGGAGTTATTGGAGGAGGCCTAGTAGGAGATAAGCTTAGAGAAAAATTTGTTAATGGAAAGTTATATTTGATAATGGCTTCAGCAATAGGCACGGCTATTACTGCCCTAGGTTTACTTTATTCCTCAGAAGCAAATATCTCCTTCACCTGGAAGTTCTTTTACCATATTTTTTCTACAGCCTGGCTTGGTTGTGCTGCTTCTACCGTGACGGAGCTAGTTTTGCCTAGAATGAGAGCAGTAGCGAGTGCTTTTTTTATTTTGATGCTAAGTATGATCGGTTTAGCTTTAGGCCCCTACCTAGCTGGTATGGTGAGTGATATTTATACGGTCCAATTTTTAGCGGATGGGATATTAAAATCTACTTCAGAAGCAATTGCACTCAAACAATCTTTGGCTTTAACTCTTATAGTTTTGATAATCCCAATTATACTTTTAAGCATTGCTTGTCGATATCTGAAGAAGGATGAAGAGAATTTATACGATAAAGCTAGAGCTTTAGGAGAACCTATCTAAATTCTCATTCCACAACTCAGATATTTTTTTTTGATGTTTAGGATGAATTAGATTTGGTGCTATCTCTAATAAAGGCTCAAGAACGAATCTATAAAGATCTATATCTTTGTGAGGGATTTCTTTTCCAGATACCTGGCCTACGATCTGATCGTATATCAAAAGGTCAATATCAATTTCTCTTTCCGAAAATTTCTCTTTTCTTTCTTTTCTTCCTATCTTCTTTTCAATATTTTTTAGTATCTCGATAATACTTTCAGCAGAATTATTCGTTTTAAGACATAAAACTTGATTTAGAAAATCGTTTCCCACGAAACCTTCTGACTTCGTTTTATAGATTTTTGATTCTTTCTGTAAAGAGAAATTTTTTTTTAAATACTTTCTAGCTAATTTTAAGTTTTCTTCAGGATGAATATTACTTCCTAAACTTAAATAAAAAATTGCCATTAAACTGTTCTAAATATTGTAAGACCAACTTCTCGAGAGCCTCTCAAAGCCCCTGGTTTTGATATTGTTAATTTTAGAGAGATTACTTTTTTATCTCTAAAAATTATTTTTACAACTTGTTCAGCTAAGGCTTCAATTAGTTGAAAAGATGATTTTTCTACATAATTAATGATTCTCTTGGAAGTTTTTTTATAGTCAAATGTATCTTCAATTTTATCGGAATCAAAAGCTTTACTTATTTCTACCTCGACCTCATATGAAATTCTAATTAATTGTTTCACTTCTCTTTCCCAATTGAAGATTCCGATAACGGCTTCCACATCAAGATCCTTTACAAAAATTTTATTAGACATTTTCTAAACTCCATCTTGGGGTTACCTCTATAAAATAGTTTTTTCTACCTTGTTTAATTTTTTGATATCCAGCAAATGCAATCATAAGACCGTTATCGGTGCAATGCTTTAAGTCTGGGTAATAAAGTTTTATGTTCCCTTTTTTTTCTTCTAATTTTTTTCTTAAATATTTATTTGCTGCAACTCCTCCAGATAAAACTAAGGATTTACTTTTTTCAACATGACATGCTCTTAAAGTTTTTTCTATCAAACAGTCGACAGCAGCATTTTGAAATTCATGAGCAATGTCGTTTATCACGTTTTCCGATAAATTATTTTCTTTTTTTAAATCATTTACTTTGTATAAAACTGAAGTTTTTAATCCGCTAAAGCTAAAGTCAAGGTCATTTGAATTAATCATTGGTCGAGGGAAAGAAAAAGGATACTTGTCTTCAGACAATAAAGCCCTTTTTTCAATTTGAGGTCCGCCGGGATATCCAAGATTTAAGAGTTTTGCTGTTTTATCAAAGGCTTCTCCAACGGCATCGTCTCTCGTTTGGCCAATAACTTTATACTGTTCTGCTGATAAAACTTTCACTATCAAAGTATGTCCTCCGGAAACTAGCAGACTGACATAGGGATAGTCCAATTGTGGCGAGTCAAATTTTGCCATTATTAAATGTGCTTCCATATGGTGAATAGGTATGGAGGGTATGTCTAAAGAATATGATAAGGCATTAGCAAATCCAGCTCCGACCATTAAGGGTCCTCTTAGGCCAGGTCCATTTGTGTAAGCAATAGCCTCGATTTCATTTATTTGTATTTTTTCTTCATCTAATTTGTTTTTTAATAAAGGTAAAAGTCTGTTTATGTGATCTCTAGCAGCCAATTCGGGAACTACTCCTCCGTAAAGATTATGTTTTTCTGCTTGGCTATATAAAGCTTCAAAAATAATTTTATTTGAACTACCTTCATACAATGCTATACCTGTTTCATCGCAAGATGTTTCAATACCTAAAATCATCATTAGTTTAAAAAGTAATTTTGCAAAATATCCTATCTCTATATAGAATTGCCACCCTAATATAAAAATGCCTATTATAAAACTAAAAGATACCGAATCCTTTGATTCTGGCCTCAGAAGATTTAAAAGATCTTGTGATAAAGCAGGAATTATTGCTGAAATAAGAAAAAGGGAATTTTACGAAAAACCTACTTCAGTCAAGAAAAGAAAAGCAGCAGCAGCTGTAAAAAGGCAAGCCAAAAGAAGGAAATTTGGCAAAATGCCTCCCCAAAGAGCTAGAGTCTAAATGTCCCAAGATTTAAAAAACTTGATTAAAACTCAAGTACCAATTTCTATGAAGTCAGGAGATAAATTTAAAACATCTGTTTTAAGAATGATCCTTTCTGAAATACAAAAATTAGAAATTGAAGAGAAATGTGAATTAAATGAGAATCAGATAATTTCCATTTTAGAAAAGATGATTAAACAAAGAAAGGATTCAATAACTCAATTCGAACAAGCAAATAGGCAAGAGTTGGCTGATAAAGAAAAATTAGAAATATTATGTATTAAGGAATTTTTACCAGAACAAATGACACACGAAGAAATATTTGAGCTAGTATCTAAGGTAGTTTCAGATCTAAATGCAGAAAGCATGAAAGATATGGGTAAAGTTATGGGTTCTTTAAAATCCCAAACGGCGGGAAAAGCTGATTCAGCAATTGTTAGTAAAATAGTTAAAGAAGCGCTAAGTTAATTTTTTGACAGTCTCTACGATTGAAATGGTCTGTTGATCGGCTTCGACATTTACAAAATCGTTTTTCTTAAGATAAATTAAGTTCGTTGAAGAGTAAGTTTCTGGAATAATCGACATAGTGAAAAAGTTTGCTTTGACCTCAACTACAGTAAGGCTTATGCCATTAATAGCAATATAGCCTTTCTTAAAGATATAATCCTTTATAGATTTTGGAATTTTAACTTTCAAAATTTTTTCTTTGTCATTTTTAAAACTAATTACTTTAGCTACATCATGGACATGACCAGAAACGAAATGACCACCCACTTCATCTCCTACTTTTAGAGATCTTTCGAGGTTAAAAGGTCTGGATTCATAACTTTCTAAAAGGTTGGTGAGCTTTATTGATTCATGTACAACATCGAAAATAAGAAGATTTTTTTTAAAATCCACAACTGTTAGACACACTCCATTTACTGAAACGCTATCTCCTTTTTTTATCTTTTTTGTAAAAGTCTCGGACACAAGAATAGACAACTTATAACCGTAATCTTTAACTTCAAAGGTAATTTTTTTAGAAGTTGTTTGTACTATTCCGCTAAACATATTTTTAATTTTAAACTTTTAAATCTGAAATTTTTCCGAGTGAATATATATTGATTCCTTGATGCTTATAAAATTCTTTATAAGATTTGTCAGAATCGTACTTCTCCTCTCGGTCAAGTGCAACTAAAGCTCCGATGAAAGAAGCACCATTTTTTTCAATAACTTCTATAGAGTTTTTAATAGCAGTACCAGCTGTAAGAACATCATCAATTAGTAAAACCTTTTTATTCTTAATATCTCCCATAATTAGACCGCCCTCTCCATGAAGTTTTTCTTCTTTTCTATCAAAGGCTATAGGTATTTTTTTGTTTGTTATTTCAAAATATTTTATTGCTACAGCTGAAGCTAGAGGGATCCCTTTATAAGCAGGGCCAAAGAATAAATTAAAATCTAATTCCAATTTAATTATTTCTGAAACGTAACACTCCGCTAAAAAGGAAAGGGATTCGGAATCAAAGAATGCAGAAATATTAAAAAAGTAATTACTATCTATTCCAGATTTAAGTTTAAAACTTCCAAACTTTAAAGCTTCTAATTCAATAGCTTTTTCTAAAAAATCTTGCATATAATTAATCTCAATTTATTAATACTTTAACAATGCCTGAAATACTCCACAAACTTTTTGTTATCTCTAGTCCTTCGGGAGGAGGAAAGACATCTTTAATCAAAGAAGTTTTTAAAGATTCGCGATCAGCTGATTTTGATATTGCTATTTCTGATACGTCTAGGAAAAAGCGCGAGGGAGATAAAGAAGGCTTAGACTATAATTTTGTTTCTAAGCAGGAATTTGTAACAAGAATTCAAAAAGAAGAATATCTAGAACACGCAAAAGTTTTTGATAACCTCTATGGAACTTCAAAAAAAGAAGTTAGTTCAAAATTACAAAAATCAAACCTTATTTTAGAACTTGATTGGCAAGGAGCTTTTGCAATTAAGGAAATTTATGACCAAGCAAAATTAATATTTATTGTGCCGCCGTCTATTAAAGATTTAGAGGAACGCTTAGAGAAAAGAAACTTAGACTCACGCACTGTGATTTTAAATAGACTGAAAGAATCAAAATTAGAAATTGAAAAGGCAGATAACTTTGATTACCTGATTTTAAATGATAATTTTGATGAAGCGTTATTAGAGCTCAAAACAATTTTGTTTAGTGAAGTTTCGTCGATTAATTTTAAATCTAGAGTTTCAAAAAATCACGTCAAAAGATTAGTGGAATAATTAAAGGAAATTAAGTAGAATCCATTTCTTTTCAGAGAGATATGAATGGCTAGAATAACAGTTGAAGATTGTTTAAAAAAAATCCCTAACAGATATGAGATGGTCAAACTTGCCGCCAAGCGTGTAAAACAACTGGCTATAGATGGCAGAGAGCCTACTGTAGACCCAGAAGATGATAAGCCTACAGTTATTGCATTAAGAGAAATAGCAGCGGGCACCGTTACCCTTGAAAATATAGATAGCTTTAACTTCGATGCCCTAGAAGAGGAACTCTCTGATCAACTCACCTCAGACGACGAAGAAAACCTAGACTAACTTATTTTTTGTTAAACTCTCTTTGCTTATGGCAACAGAGACGAAAAACCTTGAGAAACTTACAAAAAATCTTGGCCTTTATTTGGGCCAAGACCAACTTGAACAAGTAAAAAAAGCGTATTTTTTTGCAGCAAATGCTCACTCTGGGCAATTTAGAGTTAGTGGGGATCCATATGTTTCTCATCCGCTTGCTGTAGCTGAAATTCTTGGAAAGTTAAAAATGGATGAAGACTGTTTATCAGCAGCAATGCTTCATGACGTCATTGAAGACTCCGGAATTCCAAAAACTTTTTTAAAAAAGGAATTCAATAAAGAAGTAGCTAATCTAGTCGATGGTGTAAGCAAGCTTGATAAAGTTGAATTATCTTCAAAAAAAGATATCCAAGCTGAAAGTTTTCAAAAAATGGTTCTTGCCATGTCAGAAGATATAAGAGTTATTGTGGTGAAGCTGGCAGACAGACTACATAACATGCGAACTATAAAATATTTGAACCACGAAAAGAAAAATAGAATTGCAAATGAAACTATTGAAATTTACGCTCCCATTGCTCACAGATTAGGAATGCATCAAATTTATAGGGAATTGGAAGATTTAGCATTTCAAAACTTGTATCCATACCGATACAAAGTTATTGATCAAGCTATTAAAAAAAATTCTAGAGGAAGAAAGAAAATTCTTAAAAAAGTAGAAAGTTCTATAAATCAAAAACTAAATGAGAATGGACTGAATTGTTCCATAATTAGTAGAAGAAAACATTGTTACGGAATCTATAAAAAAATGAAGAAACAATCAAAAACTCTAAACGAAGTTTTAGATGTTTATGCTTTAAAAATTACTACTTCAGATGCTATGGATTGTTACAAAACCTTAGGGGTGATTCACAATGCTTTTAACCCTATTGAAGGGAGATTTAAGGATTATATAGCGATTCCAAAGTCTAATTCATATCAATCCTTACATACTGGAATTATCACATTTGAGGGATTGCCTGTTGAAATACAAATTAGAACGAATGAAATGGATGAACTTGCAGAATTTGGAATTGCTGCCCATTGGGCATATAAGTCTGGAAAAAAAGATAACCCTGCGCAAGCCAGAGCCAGAAGGTGGGTAAACGGCCTAATGGAGATAAATGAACGTTCTGAGAGTGCATCAGACTTTGTTGAGGTAATTAAAACTGGATTAGTCTCGAATGAGGTTTATGTTTTCACGCCACAAGGAGATATTATTGATTTGCCTAGAGATTCTACTCCGGTTGATTTCGCCTTTGCCCTTCATTCTGATATCGGGCTTCATTGCAGTGGTTGCAGGATAAATAAAAATCTTGCGCCTTTAAGCGTTCCTTTAGAAAGTGGTCAGACCGTAGAGATAATTACTGATAAAGTCCCCCAAGCAAATCCTAGTTGGTTAGAATTTATTAGGACGTCTAGAGCTAGATCTGCTATTAGACATAACCTGAAAAGCTTAAAAGATTCTGAAGCAAGAAAATTTGGAAAACATTTACTTGAGCAATCTCTTAATGTTCATGAAACAAAATTAAGAGATGTTCCAAAAAATAAAATTAAAAGACTTTTAACTTCTTTAAATATTAAAAGTGTTAGAGAATTATTAGAAAATATTGGCTCTGGAAAAAGGTCTAGTTTAGTAGTAGCTCATCAAATCATGCAATTTCTTGATGATAAAGAAAAAGACGAAGTTCAGTTTTCAAATCTTCATATAACTGGTTCTGAAGGACTTGTAGTAACTTATTCAAGTTGTTGTAGACCAATTCCTGGAGATCATGTAATAGCTCATTTTTCTAAAAGCAGAGGGATAGTTATTCACCAAGAAAGGTGTAAAAATATTTTGCCTATTAGACACGATCCAGCTTTATGCTCGCCTGTGCAGTGGGAGGATACTTTATCAGGAGACTTTTCTGTTGAGATAAAAATAGTTGCTGAAGATAAAGCAGGAATTTTAGCTGAGGTCTCTGCAGTAATTGCAGAATACTCTTCAAATATTGAAAGTATAAAAAGTGACCCGCCTATTGGTGAAAAAGTAGATTTATACATTTTGCTAGCGGTAACTAATAGAAACAATTTAGCAAGAATTCTAAGAAGACTTCGTCGGAAAGATTTTGTCTTATCTGCAACAAGAATGCACAGTTGGGAACAAAGAAATGCAACCTTGCCAATCATTGAAGAAGTGAATAGTGAAAATCGTTAGTACAGAAAACGCTCCGAAAGCTATCGGCACCTACTCACAGGCAGTTTTTTGCAAAGGTTTTCTTTTTGTATCAGGTCAAATACCTTTGGACCCTAAAACTATGGAGCTAGTTGATGGAATTGACAATCAAATAAGACAAGTATTTCAAAATATTGAAAGCATCTTGGAAGCTGCAGAAATGAACTTTTCAAATGTAGTAAAGCTATCAGTGTTGCTGGATGATTTAAGTAATTTTGAACTAGTAAATAAGATTATGTCTGAGATTTTTTTACAGCCCTACCCAGCTAGAGCTGCTTACCAAGTTTCAAAACTTCCAAAAGGAAGTTCTATAGAAATAGAAACTATTGCTTTCAAAGAGTGAAAACTGAAAACCTCCATAAACCGATTGATAAAATAAAGGGCGTAGGTCCGAAAGTAAAAGAAGATTTAAAAAAAATAGGTATAAATTCTATTCAAGACGCTCTTTTTCTCTTACCTAAAAAATATGAGAACAGAACTAAAATTACTGAGATTAAAGATTTAATTTCTGGGGATGCCTTTCAATTTGAAGGAGAAATTCTTGAAAGCAAAACAATTTATCCAGGAAGAAGGTCTTTTCTAGCAAAAATTTCAGACGGCACGGGAATTTTACAGATTAGGTTATTTTATTTTTCTTATGCTCAGGCTCAAGCTTTTAAAGTTGGTCTCACTTTACGTGGTTATGGAGTTATTAGAACCAATGGTTCGGTCACGCAAGTTTTTCATCCAAGCTATAAGATCTTTGAATCTTCTAAAAGACCTATCTTAGATAATACCCTCACACCTATTTATTCTTTAGGTTCAAGTAAGTTAACTCAATTTAGAACAAGAAATATCATTAAGGGATGTCTTCAAGAAATAAAAGAGATAAACCTCAACGAAAAAGAAATTGATTCTATTTTTAAAGAAAAAAAAATAAGCTCGCTGTCTATCAAAGATGCACTTTTAAAGATTCATGCTCCATCTGTTTCAGACGATATTATAAAAATAAATAATTATAAAGATGAAGCTCAAGAAAGATTAATTATTGAAGAATTAGCTACGAATTTAATTGGTGTAAAAATTGCCTCTGAAAAAATTAATAAACTTAAGGCAAAACAAATGGAAATCTTAAAAAAGGATTTAAGTTCATTCGTTGAAAAACTTCCCTTTAAACTTACTGGTGCTCAACTTCGAACAATTAATGATATTTCAAATGACTTATCTAAAGTTAAGCCAATGAGGAGATTAGTTCAAGGAGACGTAGGGTCAGGAAAAACAGTTGTTGCAGCTGTAAGCATGTATATTTCAACCAAAAATAACTCTCAATCTGTGCTTCTTTGTCCTACTGAAGTTTTAGCAGAACAACATTATAAAAATTTTACTGAGTGGTTTGAAAATACGAATATTAAAATTGAACTTTTAACAGGGAAAATGTCGGCTGTGATAAGGAAAGATATTTATCAAAGATTGGAGGAAGGAAAAATAGATATATTAATTGGTACTCATGCAGTTTTTCAAGATAAGGTAAAAATGAAAAATCTTGGATTGGTAATTGTAGATGAGCAACAAAGATTTGGCGTTAAGCAGAGATTTGACTTAGTGAAAAAAAGCTCAAATAAAATAATGCCGCATCAATTATTTATGACGGCAACTCCTATTCCCAGAACCTTAGCTATGACAATTTTTGCTGACCTAGATGTTTCAAAAATTGATGAAATGCCTCCTGGAAGAAAACCAGTTGAAACACTTGTTTTTAGTGATAAAAAGAAAAATGAAATTGTTAAAAGGTTAGAAAATGTCTGTAGTAAAGGAAATCAAGTTTTTTGGTTATGTACCATGATTGAAGAGTCCGAAAACTTAGATGTTCAGGCTGCTGAAGAAGCAAAAATCTGGATAAAAGAAAATACAAGCAAGCTTAATATTGGACTTGTTCATAGCAAGTTATCAAAAGATGAAAGAGATAAAGCTATTGAAAAGTTTAGAAGTGGAAAAATTGATGTTTTAGTTTGTACCACAGTGATTGAAGTTGGAATGGATGTTCCAAATGCTAGCCTAATCGTAATAGAAAATGCAGAAAGGCTTGGTCTCAGTCAATTACATCAGTTGAGAGGAAGAGTTGGAAGAAAGGCAGATTTAGACGCTTTTTGTGTGTTGATTTATCAAGGTGAAATAGGAGAAATAGCTAAAGCAAGATTAGAAGCCATGAAATCTACGAATGATGGTTTTGAAATATCTGAAATAGATATGAAACTAAGAGGATCTGGTGAAATTCTTGGGACAAAACAATCGGGCGGTGTTGAATTAAAAATATCGGATCTCTCGAGAGATGCTCACTTAATACAGAAAGCTGAAAAACTAGTAGATGGTCTGAAAAATGTAGACCAAAAAATGTCAAAAGTTCTTCTTGATAGATGGATAGGCGATAAACAAAACCTGATTATCGCCCAATAAGAATTATTACAATAAAGGCGAAATAACTAGACTTACAATAGCCATAACATTAATTAAAATGTTCATTGCTGGTCCAGAAGTGTCTTTAAATGGATCGCCTACTGTATCGCCAACAACTGCTGCAGCATGAGTATCAGTTCCCTTTCCGCCTAAGTTTCCTTTTTCAATATATTTCTTTGCGTTATCCCAGGCTCCTCCAGCGTTTGCCATCATTAAGGCCATAGCAACACATCCAATTAATCCTCCGCCAAGCATTCCACCTAATGATTCTGCGCCTAAACCAAAGCCCACTACGGCAGGAGCTCCAACTGCAATTACTCCAGGAATAAGCATTCTTTTTAAAGCAGCGGAAGTAGCAATATCAACACATTTAGCGGTATCTGGCTCAGCATTTCCTTCAAGCAAGCCTGGTATTTCTTTAAATTGTCTTCTAATCTCATTAATCATTTCAAAAGCGGCATCGCCAACTGCGGTCATAGTTATGGATGAAATTAAAAAAGGTATAGAAATTCCTATAAACATTCCAACCAGAACGCGTGGGTCTGATAGGAGAAGTTCAAAATCACCTTTATTGTGAGCTACGGTTTCAACAAAAGCTGCAATGATTGCTAAGGCAGCAAGGGCGGCAGCACCTATTGCAAAACCTTTTCCTATTGCTGCGGTGGAGTTACCAACTTCATCTAATCCATCGGTAATTTCCCTCGTTTCTGGACCCATGCCTGCCATTTCAGCGATTCCTCCAGCATTATCAGCGACAGGGCCATATGCATCTATGGCCATAGTTATACCTACCGTTGCTAGCATTCCAACTGCAGCAATTCCAACGCCGTAAAGCCCTGTTAAAGTGGTTGAAATCCAAATTATTGTTGCCAAAACCAAAATAGGAAGTACGACAGATTGCATCCCTACAGCCAACCCTGTAATCATAACTGTTGCCGGACCAGTTTCACCTGATTTAGCAATTTGCCTTATCGGTTTACTTCCAGTGTAATATTCAGTTATCAAGCCAATTAATACTCCGCCAACTGCACCAGTTAAGACTGCCAGCCAGACGCTTACAAAGCCTTCGCCTATTATCATTTGAATCAAGAAATAAGCTGCAATTATGAATATGATTGCGGATCCAATAGTTCCTGTTCTCAATGCGGCATCAGGAGATAGTGAAGAAAAAAGTTTAACTATTATTATTCCTAAAACTGAAGCTACAAGGCCAACGGAAGCTAAGGCAAGAGGAAGCAACATTCTTCCAGAATCATCCAAAGTTGAAGCTATAGCAATAGAAGCAATCATTGCTCCGCAGTATGATTCAAAAATATCTGAACCCATACCCGCAACGTCGCCAACATTGTCACCAACATTGTCTGCTATGACACCAGGATTCCTGGGGTCATCTTCAGGAATGCCAGCTTCAATTTTTCCTACTAAATCGGCTCCAACATCAGCACTTTTAGTGAAGATTCCACCACCTACTCTGGAGAATAAAGCTACACAAGAAGCTCCCATTCCAAAACCCTCAATTGCCCTTGCTGTTGCAGGATCTCCCCCAAAATAAAAATATAAGCCTCCTAATCCTACTAATCCCAAAGACGCAACGCATAATCCCATTATTGATCCGCCATAAAATGCTATTGAAAGAGCTACTTTTGCACCCTTTTCTGAAGCAGCAGTAGCTGTCCTAGAATTTGCCTTGGTTGCAGAAAACATTCCCAACCAGCCTGCTAAGGAAGAAGAAACTGCTCCAGCAGTTACAGCTAATGCTGTATTAAAACCAAGAGCTACATATGAAAGTCCAATGAGAACTAGAACAAAGAAAAATAAATATGTGTATTCTCGGCGCATAAAGACCATTGCCCCAAGATGGATTTGATCAGCTATTTTTTTTACTTTTTCAGAACCTTCATCATAACTAACTACAATAAAATAAATAACTAAGGCTATTAAAAGGCCAAAAGCACCAAAAATTGGCGGTATAGATAAGTATGCTTCCATAAAAAGTTCTCCCAAGAATAAAAAGCGTAATTTAACAGATTAGTTAGTATTTTTTAACTATTTAAATCTCTTCTCGATAATTGATTTTCTGAATTTGCAACAATGCAAGAAATTGTTGCATCCCCAGATACATTTACAGCTGTCCTAAGCATGTCTAACAATCTATCAACACCAATAATTAAAGCTATACCTTCTACTGGCAATCCAACTTGTTGCAAAACCATAGCTAGCATTATTAAGCCCACTCCGGGAACTCCTGCAGTCCCTATAGAAGCTAAAGTTGCAGTAATGATTACCATTAAATATTCCATCATAGAAAGGTCAACCTGATAAACCTGAGCAATAAAAACTGTCGCAACACCCTGCATGATTGCAGTTCCATCCATATTGATGGTAGTTCCTAGAGGGATACAGAAAGAGCTTATTGATTTATTTACACCGAGTTTTTCTTCTACAGTTTTTAAGGTTATAGGCATCGTTGCGCTACTTGAAGAAGTACTGAAAGCAAACAACATAGTTTCTTTCATTTTAATAAAAAATCTTAGAGGATTTATCTTTGCTAGTGAGGCCAAAAGAAGACTATATGTAAAAAAAGCATGAAAAATTAAAACAGCTACTACAATAAAAAAATAATTGATTAGTGTAAAAATTATTGAAATACCTAAAGAAGAAAAAGTAGTAAATATTAAACAAAATACTCCTAAAGGAGAAAGCCAAATTACAAAATTAACAATAGCTAAAATAGCTTCATTTAAATCAAAGAAAAACGATTTTACTTTGGAGGATTCATTAGAAATTTTATTAATTCCATATCCAAATAAAATAGCAAAGATGATTATTTGGATCATATTACCCTCAGCCATAGCCTGAATAGGATTGCTAGGAAATAAATTAATAAATGTATCCTTTAAAGAAGGAATAGCATTTTGTTCAAAAGTGGCTGCAGAACTAAGACTTATTTCATTAGACATGTCAAAAAAAGAGCTTACGAATAAAGCGCTGATAATTGCAATTGCAGTTGTACAAAGATAAAGACTGATTGCCTTAAAACTTATAGATGCTAACTGTTTATCAGAAGTTAAATTTGATATGCCCACAACTAAAGAAACGAAAACTAAAGGCACCACAAGTAATTTTAATAATGAAAGAAAAATGCTTCCGAGAGCATCAATGAAATCACTTAAAAAAATTATTGGAAAAGATAAGTTATCGGAAGAAAAGTTATTAGAAAAACTTCCTAAAAGAACTCCTAAAGCCATTCCAATCAAAATTTTTGACGTTAAAGACATATAGTTTTAGTAACTTTTACCGCCTTCTAGGGGAACCATTTCAAAATCTTCTTTGCCTACTCCGCAATCAGGACAAATCCAGTCGAATGGAACATCTTCCCATTTAGTTCCGGGCTCGATTCCATCTTCAGGCCAGCCTTCAGCTTCATCGTAAATTAAACCGCAGACAATGCATTCCCACTTAATGTATTCTTCCATAATTAATAATTGTATGTCATCTCTTAAGAGAAGAAGATTATATTCATGTTCAACGCTTTAAAAAACTATTTTTTACTTCTAAGGATGGATAAACCCATAGGTGTTTACTTACTTCTTTGGCCATCTTTATCTGCACTTTGGCTTGCTTCCTCTGGTGTTCCAGATTTAGACGTAATAATTATATTTTGCTTTGGAAGCTTACTTTTGCGATCTGCAGGAGTTGTTGTAAACGATATTCTAGATCAAGAAATTGATAGAAAGGTACTGAGAACATTTAACAGACCTATTGCCAATAGATCTATTTCAAATATCGAAGCATGGATTCTTCTGATTTTATTGTTAATAGCAGCTGCTTTTCTACTTCTTTTTTTAAACCTTTTAAGTTTTTATTTAGCCTTATTCTGTCTTGTCTTAATAGGAACTTACCCCCTAATGAAGAGATTTTTCTTTGCTCCTCAATTTTATCTTGGTGTTTGTTATTCAATGGGAATTTTTTTGGCATTTGCTAATTATCAAAATTCTTTCCCGTTAAGTTGCTGGCTATTATTTTTTACAAATTTTTTCTGGGTTCTTGGCTATGACACCGTATATGCCATATCAGATAGAAAAGATGATTTAGCCATTAAAGTTAAAAGTTCAGCTATTTTTTTTCAAGGTAAAGAGCTTGTTTTGCTATGGGCTTGTTATTTATTACTTATAACTTTTCTTTTTTTGATAGGAATTCTTAATTCCTTTTCGTTATTATATTTTCTAACTTTATTACTAAATATTTCTCTAATTATCTTTTTTATGTTTTCAACCAATTTTAATAAGCCTTCTGAGTGCTCTTTATTTTTTAAGAGAAATAATTGGCTTGGATTTGGAATATTTCTAAGTTTCATTGTGGCTTATATTTAAATGGAAGAAATAAAGTTTCATAACTCAATTTCATCAATTACAAAAGATAGTTGGAACAAACTAGTTCCTGAAGATGATTACCCTTTTTTAAAATATGAATTCCTTGAATTACTTGAAAAAACCAATTGCGTCGGAAAGGATACTGGGTGGCATCCAGCTCATATACTAATTGAGAGAAACTCTATTCCCATTGGAGCCATGCCTTTATATATTAAAACTGACTCATCAGGAGAGTTTGTTTTTGATTACTCCTGGGCTAATGCCTTCTACCAAAATGGATTAGATTATTATCCAAAGTTAGTTTCTTCAATTCCCTTTACTCCGGCATCAGGTCCTAGAATTTTATGTGATGAAGGTGAATCGCCAGATAAAATATTTTCATTAGTTTTATCAGGAGTGAAAAAGCTTAGTGAAGAGAATAACATTTCTTCATGGCATGTATTGTTTCCAGAAGAAAGTGATTTGAGTATTTTTAAAAACAAATCTCTTAGTATTAGAAAAAATGCACAATTCATTTGGTTTAATGAAAATTTTTCTAGTTTTGAAGAATTTCTAGAAACTTTTAGATCAAGGCACAGAAAAAATGTAAATAAAGAGAGAGAGAAAATAATTAGCCAAGGAATAGAAATTCAGACTTTTTCTGGCTCAGAATTAAATCAAAATCTAATGATGAGTTTTTATGAATTTTATCTTTCAACTCAATTAAAAAGAAGTGGTCATTTAGGATACTTAACAAAAGAATTTTTTGAAACCTGCCTAGATAAAATAAAAGAAAATATTGTTTTAGTGTTGGCTCGAGATAAAAAGTTAGATGCTTTAATAGGAGGATCAATGTTTTTTAAAGATAACAAAAACCTTTACGGGAGGTACTGGGGATGCTCTGAAGAATACGATTGTTTGCACTTCGAATGTTGCTATTATCAGGGTATAGACTTTGCTATCAAAAATAAATTGCAAAGATTTGATCCCGGTGTTCAAGGAGAACATAAAATTAAAAGAGGTTTTAAGCCAACATTAACTTATTCAGCTCATTGGATATCTGAACCTAATTTCAAAAACGCTATCGAAGACTTCGTAAATAAAGAAGAAAAACACATAGGAGCTTATGTCAAAGCAACAAGCAAATATCTCCCTTTCAAAGATCTTTAAAAATCATAAATCAAAAGAAGCAATTCTATATCTTGTTTCAAAAGATAAAGATCTTTTGAATCTTTTTATCGAAAACTCTGATTTTGGAGAATACAAAAGAGAAAAAAATTTTAAAGGATTGCTACAGCTAATCATTGAACAGCAATTATCTGTTGCTTCAGCGAATGCTATTTATAGAAAACTTTTAAAAAAAACTCTAAGTATTTCTCCTGAATCAATCCTTAATCTAAATCATGCCTCTTTGAAAGAGTGCGGTTTAAGTAGACAAAAAATTTCTTACATATCGGGATTAGCTAAAAATTGTATTAACAAAGATATAAATTTCAATAAGATAAACAAACTAAGTGATGATGATCTAATAACTGAAATAACAAAAATAAAGGGAATTGGTCCCTGGACAGCTCAATGTTATATGTTGGCTTGTTTGAAAAGAGGTGACATTTGGCCGGTTGCAGATCTCGGTCTTATGGAGGCTGTAAAAAGGATAAAAAAACTTAAAAAACGGCCTACTGAAATTGAAATGGAAAAAATATCTCAAAAATGGCGACCATATAGAAGTACCGTGGCAAACGTGTTATGGGCATCTTATGATTAAGATTTTAAATAAATTAAAAGAAAGATAGACTCTTAATATGTTCAAAACTTATAACAATCTTAAAAATTTACATAATTTGTATGAGCAAAATTTTATTCTTTTAAGTAAAATTTCCGGTCAGTTAGACAGGGAAGATTTTTTTTCTTTTAACTTTGAAGTTGGTAAACAATCTAGTTTAGTTGAAATAAAAAAAATTAAACTTTCTAAATTCACTGATGAACTAGATTTCTTTATAGAAGATCCAATTCACATAAAAAACATTTCATTAAAATGTCGAATCTATAAGGAGGCAAAAATGATAGAGGTAATAGAATTTCAAAATTTCCATAAGGATTTGTTGCTTATCTTTTCAAAAAATAAATATGGTCTTCAAAAAGACGAAAGAATTCAATGGAATCTTTTTATGAATCAATTTTTAAATTATTGTATCCATCACGGACTTTCAGTTGAAAATTATTTATCTCCACGGATTTAATAGTTCATCAAAATCTACAAAGGCGCAAATATTAGAATGCTATTTTCAAGCTAGGGAAGATATTTCTTTTATATGTCCTGATTTGAAAGTCTCTCCTAATACAGCTATTAAACAGATAGAAAATTTAATTAAAAGTTGTAAATCAAATGTTGCCCTTATTGGAAGTTCGCTCGGAGGTTTGTATGCCACCTATGCATCTGAAAGATTTAATTTAAAGTCAGTAGTAATAAATCCAGTGGTAACTAGCCATTTAAACGAAATGAGTGGATTAATAGGCCAACACACAAATTTTCATACTGGAGAAAAATATTTTTTTTCAAATAAAAATTTTTCTGAATTAAAGAAACTAGCCTTAAATAATCTAAAACATCCATTAAATCATTTATGTCTTATCAAGCTTGGAGACGAAGTTCTTGATCATAAAAAAACATTAAAATATTTTTCAAACTCTTTGGTAATCACGGAAAATCAAGGAAATCATAGTTATGAGGATTTTTCAGAAAAAATTTCTTTAATTAACGACTTTTTGTTCTAAAATAGTGCAAAATAAGCGCTAATTAAATACAAAAAATGCACTATTTTATAGCATTTACTTTGCTAAAATTTTTTTCTAATTATATTTTAAGGAGATAAAAATGACTGATTTTAATACATTTGAATACATATGGTTGGATGGCTATGAGCCTGAACCTTTCATGAGAAGTAAAGTTAAAGCTACCGATGACGAGACCCCTCCTGATTGGTCTTTTGATGGTTCATCAACTAAGCAAGCTGAAGGAGGTAGTTCTGATTGTCTTCTTCTTCCTGTGCAGACTTACATAAATCCCAATGGTCATGACTTAGTTATGACACAGGTTCAATCTGCTGACCATACTACTCATCCAACAAATTTTAGAGCTGCTGCAGCTGAAGTGGTAACAGATGAATGGTGGTTTGGATTTGAACAAGAATTTTTCTTTACTGATCCAAAAACTGGAGAGCCTCTTGGATGGGAAGAAGGAACGCCTAGAGAGCAAGGAGAATATTATTGTGGAGTAGGAGCTGGTAACGTTGTCGGAAGAGAAATTTCTGATGCTCACCTTCATGCATGCTTAGATCTTGGTATTACGCTCACTGGAACAAATGCTGAAGTTGCTCTAGGGCAATGGGAGTATCAATGCTTTGGAAAAGGTATAAAAGCTGCTGATGACTTATGGGTAAGCAGATACCTTTTATTCAAAATTGCAGAAGAATTTGGCGTTGGTGTAAATATTCATCCTAAACCAAAAACTGGAGACTGGAATGGTTCAGGAATGCATAGTAACTTTTCCAACGAAGAAATGAGAACCGCAGGATCTGAAGAGCTCTTTTCATCAATGTGCGACAAATTAGGTGAAGTTCATAAAGATGGAATAGCCGCATATGGTTCTGGAAATGAAATGAGACTTACTGGTGAGCACGAAACTCAAAATATTGACCAATTTTCATACGGAGTCAGTGATAGAGGGGCTAGTATTCGTATTCCTGTGTACACAGTAGAACATAACTGGAATGGTTACTTGGAAGATAGAAGACCGGCTTCCAATGCAGATCCATACAAAATTTTGTCTCATATTGTTGGAACTTTAACGAAATAATTAATCTGAGAGCAAAGAGTTATAAATGTCTATATTTTTAATAACGACGAAGTCAATTAGTTCTATTTGGCTAGTCATAAAATTTATAGTTATTACAGGCAAGCAACAGCATTTAACTGTTGCTGCCGGCTCAGATTATAGAAAATATTTAAGTTTTAGCATTAAGCGGAAAGATTTATCAAACTTGACCTTTCGTTAGGTTCCTTGACGAAGAAACATGATTTTTTCTGAAGAAATCCTAAATGAATTATCCGCAAAGCTTTTGATTGTTGACGAAAAGTTAAATGTGGTTTTTTTAAATAAATCAGCTGAAGATTATTTATGCATTTTAAAAGATGAAGCAAAAGGAAAAGACATTAGTAAAGTTTTTAAAGAAAAGATTGATAATAAAATAGAATTTAGCGAAATTATTGAAAAAAAGAAAATTTTAAAAAGACATATAACAACAATTTTTCTTAACGATAATCTACGAAAAAGAGCTTCTTTTAGTGCGTCTTTTTTTTCGAACGATGATTTCAAAGGAATTATTTTTGAATTTTTTGACAAAATTAAGCCTAAATCTATGGCTGAAAAAATGAAAAAAAGAACTGCTGCATCTATAACGCAAGCATTTTCTCGAGGACTCGCTCATGAAATCAAAAATCCCTTGAGCGGCATACGTGGCGCTGCGCAATTACTATCTCAAAAAATTGAAGACCCTCAAAAGAAGAAACTAGCCAATATTATTCTTAAAGAATCAGATCGCTTAACCGATATAGTTAATAAAGTCTCAGATAACACTTTTAAATTAGACCAAAGCTTTCAGAATATTCATACAATTTTAGAGAAAATACCTGCTTTCATTAAAAATATTAAAAACCAAGAAGTAAAAATCGTAAAGGATTATGATCCCAGCTTACCTTTAATAGAGTTAGATAGTTCACTAATTTCTCAAGTATTTTTTAACTTAACAACTAATTCTTTGGAAGCCTTTAAAAAAATAAATAGCATAGGAAAAATTACCCTTAGAAGTAGAGTTGCTTATGAGGTTTATATAAATAATAAGAAATTCAAAACGGCTTGCCAGGTGGATTTTATAGATAACGGTCCTGGGATTCCAGATAATATTATTGACTCGGTTTTCTTTCCTCTCGTTTCGTCTAAAGAAATTGCTTCCGGTTTGGGTTTGTCAATTGTAAAAGGAATCATAAATCAACATGGTGGATCAATTGACTGTTTTAGTGATGATGCGGGCACGACTTTTACAATACTTTTGCCCATTACATCTACAAATTTTGAAAAAACTAATTTAAAACAAAATCTAAATGGCTAAAAATAAAAAAATCTGGATTGCTGATGATGACGAGTCAATAAGATTCGTTCTTGAGTCAGGTTTGTCTGAAGCTGGCTTTGCTGTCTCTACTTTTGAGGATGGTAACGAAGTCGTAAATAAACTTGATATAGATTCTCCACATTTACTTCTTACTGATTTAAAAATGCCAGGAAGAGATGGTATGGATTTATTGGAGACTTTTAAAAACGATCATAAAAAGATACCTATCATAATAATGACCGCTCATTCAGATCTAGATACCACCGTGGATGCTTTTGAGGCAGGTGCATGGGATTACATTGCTAAGCCTTTTGATTTAAACACAGCAATAGAAAAAATACAGAAGGCTATTTCAGAGAGAAAAAATATTAACAAAAAGCTTTCTGAGAAAGAAGAACTTAATTTAAAAAAAGGAAAAATTTTAGGTAAGTCTCCTGCCATGCAAGATTTATTTAATTCAATCGGAAAGCTTTCTCATTCAGATAGTACAGTTTTATTGGTAGGCGAATCTGGAACTGGTAAAGAATTAGTCTCTCAAGCTATCTTTGAGCATTCTGAAAGATCTAAGAAAAAATTAATCTCTCTTAATGTGGCTGATATTCCAGTAGAACTTTTAGAGTCTGAATTGTTCGGTCATGAAAAAGGTGCCTTTAAAGGAGCTGGAGATCAAAGAATTGGAAGATTCGAACAGGCTGATAAAGGAACTCTATTTCTAGATGAAGTTGGAGATATGCCCTTAGAAACCCAAACTAGAATCATTAGAGTATTGTCAAGTGGAGAATTTTATAGAATTGGAGGGAACAGCCCAATTCAAGTTGATGTAAGAATTATAGCTGCTACTAATCAAAATTTAGAGGACAAAGTCAGAAATGGATCTTTTAGAGAAGATCTTTATCATCGCTTAAATGTTATAAAAATTAATCTACCTCCTTTGAGAGATAGAAAAGAAGATATTATTTTACTAACGAGTTATTTCCTAAAAAAATTCTCAGAGGAAGCAAAAACTAAAGTAAAGGTTCTTAGCAAAGAAGTAGAAGAATTATTTGAAAACCTTATTTGGCCTGGGAATGTCTTGCAACTACAAAACGTATGTCAATCCTTAACATTACTGTCTTCTGGTCAAGAAGTTACTATCAGCGATATTCCTAAAGACCTTTCTTTACAGAGAAAGGGGCCTGAAATGAGTTGGAGTGATATGTTGGAGTCTTGGGCTTCAAAAAGACTTCTAAAGGGTGAAGATCATATCTTAAATAATGCTACTCCAATTTTTGAAAGTACAATGATAAAAGCTGCCTTAAAAGTTACTAAAGGAAAAAAGAGTGAAGCAGCAAAATTATTAGGCTGGGGAAGAAATACCTTAGCAAGAAAAATTACTGAACTTGACCTTTAATTTACTAAAGGTAATTTTTCTGCAATCCAGTTATTGATACCGCCTTTTAGAATAAAGACTTCAATTTGCTCTTTTTTTAAATCAGAAGCCATTCTTGAAGAATTACTTCCGTTTTGACAGACAAGAATAAATGGTTTGCCGCTTGCTTTACTGTGTTCTTTTTTACAAGCTGCCAAATCAGGTCCAACATTTACGGACTGACTTATTCTTCCTTCATCAAAATCCTTTCTAGATCTAATATCAATTATGACAGCATCTTTTTTGTTTATTAAAACAACGGCTTTATGAGGTTCTAAATTAATTGCTTTAGAAATTTTATCTAGCAAAAATAAAGCAAACAAGGAAAATATCAAAGGTATAACAATAAACCAATTGTCGATTAAAAATTCAATAAAATAAGGCATAAGCGCGATATGATAAACGTAAATACGATTTGAAACTATGAAATCCACAAAAAATATTTCCGACTTAGTGTTAGTGAGGCATGGTCAAAGCGAATGGAATCAAAAAAACTTATTTACAGGATGGAAAAATCCTTCGCTAACATTGAAGGGTAAAAAAGAAGCTGAAAAAACTGGTGAAAATTTAAAGGGTAAAAATATAGCTTTTGATATTCACTACACTTCAGAATTAAAAAGAGCACAATTAACAGGAGAAATTATTCTTTCCATTCTGAAACAAGAATCAATTAAGACGATCAAAAATATTGCTCTTAATGAAAGAAATTATGGTGATCTTTCTGGTCTGAATAAAGATGATGCAAGAAAAAAATGGGGCGAAAAACAGGTTCATACATGGAGAAGATCTTTTGATGAACCTCCTCCTGGAGGAGAAAGCCTTAAAGATACTGCTGAAAGAGTTATCCCTTATTTCAAGAACGTGATAAAACCGAATTTAGAAAATAATAATATTCTTATTTGTGCCCATGGAAATTCGTTAAGAGCGCTTGTTATGCATATTGAAGAGATTTCTTCGGAAGAAATTGTAAAACTCGAGATTGCTACAGGCGAGCCAATTTTCTATAAAGTCAAAAATAAAGAGATATATAAAATCTAAGTTCTTGTTTCAAAACCGGCTTCTTTAAGTGCCCTTTTGACCTTTGTAATTGAAATTTCTTTGTAATGGAAAATACTTGCTGCTAAAAGTGCATCAACTCTTCCTTCCTTGACCGCATCAACAAGATGAGATAATTCACCAGCGCCTCCAGAGGCAATTACCGGGATTGAAAGAATTTTAGATAATTCATGATATAAATCGTTATCAAAGCCGCTTTTTGTTCCATCTTTATCCATGGACGTCATTAAAATTTCTCCGGCTCCCAAATCCTGTCCTTCTTTTGCCCAAGTTACGGCATTAAGATTTGTTTTATTTTTACCTCCATGAGTGTAGACAATCCAATCATCTCCTTCTTTTTTTGCATCTATAGCTAAAACTATGCACTGTGAGCCATACTCTTTAGAAGCATCCATAATTAATTTAGGGTTTTGAATGGCACTTGTGTTTATAGAAACCTTATCCGCACCTGATTTTAGAAGCATATCAATATCATTGAGAGTATTAATACCTCCGCCAACTGTAAAGGGAATAAAAACTTGAGAAGCAATTGATTTTACTGTTTCTATAGTAGTGGATCTCTCTTCATAAGAAGCATCAATGTCAAGCATACAAATTTCATCAGCTCCTTCAAGGTCGTATCTTTTAGCAGCTTCTGCGGGATCTCCAGCATCAACAATATCTTTAAAGTTTATTCCTTTTACTACCCTTCCGTCTCTAACATCTAAACATGGAATAATTCTTATTGCTAAAGTCATTTTTATTTAAATTTTTGCAGAGCTTCTTTTAAATCTAATTTTTTTTCATAAATGGATACTCCACAGATTGCTCCAATTACATTTGGTATTTCTGATAGTTTAAGCAAATCATTTATGTCTCTTACACCGCCAGAAGCTATAACCGGAAAGGATGATTTTTTAGCAACCTCTGCGGTTTCTATAAAATTAGGCCCGTTTAGCATTCCGTCTTTATCTATATCCGTATAAATAATTGCTTTAACAGGTAAATTTTTATAGGAATTTATAAGGCTACTGGCAGATATTTTAGAAGATTCTGTCCATGCTTCAGATGCTAAAAATCCATTAAATGCATCTACGCCTAAAATAATTTTATTTGGGAAACTTTTACAAGCTTGTTCAAAAGTAGATCTGTCTTTTATTGCTAAACTACCAAGAATTATGTTGTCGATACCTTTTTCAAAAATTAATTCTAAAGTTTGCAAATCTCTTATTCCGCCACCCAGTTGTAAATTTATGTGAGGATACTTTTTCTTTATCTCTAAAATTTCTTTCAAATTTTCTGAACTTCCAGATTTAGCTCCATCTAGATCAACTAGATGAATATTTTCAGACCCTTCCTCAACTAAAAATGAGGCTGCATCTATAGGCTTTTCAAAGTAGATTTTTGCAGACGATAAGTCGCCTTTTTTTAGGCGAACGCATTTGCCATTTTGTATATCTATTGCGGGAATGGGTAACATTCTATATTTTCCAGTTAATAAAATTATCAAGTAACTTTAGGCCTATTTTTCCACTCTTTTCAGGATGAAATTGAGTAGCAAAAATATTTTCAGAACTAAGAGCGGAAATGAATTCTTTTCCATAAGTAGTGTTGGCAATAATGTTGTCTTTAGCGTCATAAGAAACATATGAATGCACGAAATAAAAAAACTGGTTATTTTTAATACCCTTAAAAAGATTATGATCTTTTGAAAAAGAAACATGATTCCAGCCCATATGAGGAATCTTTAAATTTTGTTCATCTAAAACTTTAATCTTTTTTATTTTGCCTTCAATTAAGCCAAAGCCACTTTCACTATCTTCTTCACTGGAATTAAAAAGGATTTGTAATCCAAGGCAAATACCTAGAAAGGGTTTAGATTTAATTTCATTGATCAAAGGATTGAACATTTCATTAGCTTTAAGCTTTTTTACACAAGAGCCCATGGAACCTTGGCCAGGAAAAACGTATTTATCTATGTTTTTTAGTTTTTCAGGAGCATCAACTATTTTTACATCCGCCCCAAGGAATCTTAAAGCCCTAGCAACCGAAAATATATTACTCGCACCATAATCAATGACGCCAATCTTCATAATTTTATCAATCTTAGAGGCATCCTTTGGTCGAAGGAATTTGTCCTGATTTTGCTTGATCAAGTAAACAAGATTGTTTCAATGCTAAAGCAAAAGCTTTAAAGATTGTTTCTGCCTGATGATGAGCATTTTCACCTTTCAAATTATCTATATGAATTGTAGCCAATGATTTGTTTGTAAAGCCTTGAAAAAACTCTTTTATCAATTGCAGGTCAAAATCATTAATAGTTTGCTTGGTGAAGTTTACATTCCAAATCAAGCCGGGTCTGCCAGAAAAATCAATGACTACTCTAGACAGAGCTTCATCTAAAGGTGCGTATGCATAGCCATAGCGGGTAATTCCTTTTTTATCGCCTAAGGCTTGATTAAAGGCATCACCCATTGTAATTCCTACATCTTCAACGGTATGGTGAGCATCTACTTCTAAATCTCCAGTGGCTTTTAAATCTATATCAAAATCGCCATGTTTAGCAATTTGATCAAGCATATGCGCAAAAAAGGGAAGTTCTACGCCTTGAGAACTCTTTCCAGTTCCATCCAATTCTAGACTCAGTGATATTTGAGTTTCTTTGGTTATTCTTTCTATATTTGCATTTCTCATAATTATCTCTTTTAAGGCATCATTATAACGGACGTAAAAGGTTAAAATAAATCAGATGTCGACATTCTCAAAAAAAGTTATTAACTGGCAAGAAAAATATGGAAGGAATAATCTGCCTTGGCAAACTAAAAATCCTTACCATGTTTGGATTTCAGAGATAATGTTACAACAAACGCAAGTCTATACCGTTATTCCTTACTTTCAAAAATTCATAAAAAATTTTCCTAATATTGAAGTATTAGCGAAGGCTGAAGAAGAGCAAATTCTAGCTTTGTGGTCTGGACTTGGCTACTACACAAGGGCTAGAAATATCCTTAAGACTGCAATTATTCTAAAAAAAGAATTTGATAGTTTTTTACCAAATACGTATGAAGATTTAATTAGTCTTCCAGGCATAGGAGCCTCCACAGCTGGAGCAATCCTCACACTAGCATTTGAAAAACCAGGAATAATTCTTGATGGAAACGTCAAAAGAGTTTTGCTTAGATATTCTGGAGATCACTCGCCTATCAATAATACTAAGACTCTGAAAAACCTAACAAAGTTCGCGAAAAATCTTCTTCCAAAAAAAGATTTTAGAGCTTACTCCCAAGGAATGATGGACCTAGGATCTACTTTATGTGTACCAAAAAATCCTTTATGCAAAAAGTGTCCAGTAAGTAAAAATTGCCAGACCTTTGAACTCAACTATCAAGATGAAATTCCTTTCAAAACCGATTCAAAACCAAAAAAAGAAAAAGAGATAAATTGGTTTTTTATTTTTTCTAAAAACAAAGTATTGCTTAAAAGAAATAAAAATAAGGGTATATGGCAAAATTTATGGCTTTTTCCAGAAAAAGATATTTTAAGTAAAGATAACTTATGTTTACTTGAAAAAAAAGAATCTCTCCCAATTTTTACTCATAACTTATCACATCAAAAATTAAACATATCAACTCTTAAGTACTCGATTGAAAATAAAGATAGGTTGAAAATAGATAGATCTCATTCCATCTGGGTTAGTAAATCAGATTCAGTTAAAATGGGTATACCAAAGCCAATAAAAGAACTTATTAACAATTACCTATGAAAAATACTGTTTTTTGCAGAAAGTATAAAGAAGATTTACCAAGAATGGATAGACCTCCTTTCCCAGG
>QOPF01000005.1 GCA_003331625.1 Gammaproteobacteria bacterium
AATAGCCTCAATTTCACCTTGCAAACCAGTAATGGTAGATGTCGAAGTTCCAGAAGAGCTGGATCCAGATCCACAGTTCACTAGAAGTACTGATAACGCAAATAAACAAAAAAATAGACGGAACATAATTTTCTCCCAAAAAATAATTAAGACTAGTTTACATTAAAAAAACCCTTCTTTAAGAAGGGTTTTTTTTGGATAAGTACAGTCTTTAATTAGAAGGTGTAATTACCGTTTTTCCATGGATTACAGAAGGATCCGTACTACCTGCCGACGGTATAGTAGTCGCTAAAACATTACCAATTGAATTTGTTCCAGAAAATAAATCCTGAATATTACTCGATGCTGGAAAAGTGGCTGGAGGAGTTGTGTAACTTACATTGTTATAAGGAGGATTTAATTTAAGTAAATATTCATCACCCCTTAGAGCTCTTATTTTAAGATCGTCTCCACCGCTTACATTTGTGAGCACGGTTCCATCCGGAATGACAAATTCATGTACGTAACGATAACATTCGTTCCAACCACCAGTTACATATCTTCCTAATATTGCTCCAGTACAAGTATTTACAACTTTTCCAGGAATATTATGCAGCTCTCCATAGCCTTCAAATTTTAATTTGAATTTTTTTCCTGCTAAATTTGTCCCAGCAAAGTTGTAAGTAATACCAGAAGCCGGAACGGTAAATACAACATTTTGAGGCGCAGTTACATTTACGAACTGACTCGTTGTGCCGTTGTACAACCTATAATCAGGCATTTGCTTAATTCTAATATCGTATGTTGTTGCTACTCCTTCATTCATTTTATTCTCACAATAATATGAAGCAGCACCAGTAGCATGCATTGATGCATTATCATCTTTGGCTCTATATCTGACGTTATAACCTCTTGCATTACCTCCAGAAGTATCGCAAAGAAGTGCCGCTTTGTTAGTATCGGAATTAATTACAGCTCGCATGTGAAAAGCCCAGCCAAAACTATTTGTCCAGTTGTTGTTGTAAGTTGCCGGTTTCATATAAAAACGATAGTTTTTTAAATTATCGTCATGGTTTCTTGCATCAACTTTAGGCTGGTTGGTACCGTTATAGTCCATATAAGTTGTACCGGCAGTACCATCCCTAAGTTTATTAGTACCACCAATATTAACAACGGTGTATTGCGGTGCATCGGCTACTTTAATGCCGCCAATATTATTATAATTACCTACAGCGATATCTGCTTCTCCACCTTCTTGGTCTCCATTACCGTTTGCGTCGTAATAAACCGTTTCTGTCCACCAAGCTCCTATATTTTTATAAGGAGTAACACTTAATGGACCCGAAGAAGCTTCAGCTGCTACAGCAGTAAAGGCAGCATCAATAGCTGAATTCATGTTTGCTGCATCAAGACACTCTCTTATGCACAATAATCCTGTTGCATTATCACCAGTAGTAGAAATTTCTGTAGCCAATGTATCGATACTTATTCGTTCTTCTGTTCTTGTACTTACTTGAGAAGAATTAGATGTAGAATCGGGATCAGCAAAGGCAGCATGAGGAATTGAGTAACTCTGATGCGAGTCAGGATCCCAGAAATGCATTCTTCTATTCCAGCCTGAATCGGTCATTTGAGTAGCCCAATTAGCAGCAGTAAAAGAGAAAGGAGTAGTCAATTCAAAAGGCGTTTTTGGAGGTGTTGCTCCCCAGTCCATGCCATGAGTGACAGTAAAAGTTACGGTACCACCACTGACAGATATTGTTCCTGAATATTCAGGACAGTTACCTTGTGATGTATTACATGAGCCAGCATTTGGAAAATTAAGATTGCCTAACTTTGTTTGGAAGGTTCCCCCGTCTCTAAAATTATTAGCATAAAATTGAAAAGAAACTCCACCCAGTTGGTCTAAAGCTAGATACTGACGGGTTCTTTTAACAACCTCATAATAATTTTTCTTTAAATTATATTCGTTGTTATCACTTGAATCTCTTTTGTTCTTAAATATAGTTGAATCACTCACATTCGTTCGATCGGAGGGATTAACGTGCACTCCCCAATAACTTGCGTGAGACCAGATAGGATTAGTGAGCGAATTATCGGTTGTATTAGCTTCCAAAGACATTGATGGTGTTGTTAAGTCAGCTCTAGAACCATCAGAATTTTTATAAGTTCCATATTCGTAAATAACTCTTTTTGCTTGAGATCTACTCGTATTCCAACAATGTTCACCTGCGATAGTTGCTGAGGTGCCTCCATCAGTCTGGATGAAACCCCCGCCATTTTGAGCATTTGTAATTGCTGTAGCAAGATCAGATTCAGTTATAGCTGAACCTTCGGTCCAAAGGCCTGTGCCACCTTGAGAATATGCATTGGCACTTATAAATTTTTGACAATACCTATCAGAGCCTTCATTGACCTGAACTTGATGTCTGACCCCATAGGTTGTAGATCCTCCTCCAGTAGCAATTCTAAGAATAGTTTGCATATGACCTTGAATATTATTAGCGTTGGCTAAATCAACAACAATAATTCTATCCGGACCTTGCATGCCTGTTTCTCGATATTCGATGGTTGTATTATCAACCTTTAAATATCCTTGATTTACAGCAAGATTAGCTTGCGGTAATCCAGCACTATTATTTGCAGCTTTATTCCTTAGATCATAACGCATAATGAATGAACCAAATCTATTGGTTGCGCTTTTATCTGCCGTTACCTCAGTTGAGATCAGAGCCGTAAAAGGGACTTCAATATCATTTTGCATTTCCATGTTTATATCAACCCAACCTTTACCAGTAACCGTACTACCTGAAGTAACTCCTTGATAAATACCAGGAGTATACTCAATTGCATCCACCGTATTAGCAGCAGCTCCGCCCCCACTATCTGCAGAACCACCAGTTGCTGAGGCAGCATCTGCTGAAGCATCAGCCCCACTGGCTGACTCGCATTTGGCTTCATCTACAAGGGCTTTATAAACTCCTTTGTCTACAAAAGTAGAAAAATTGATACTTTCCATAAAACATAAAAGGAAATTAACCTGACCCATTGCATCGTTTGCTAAGATGCCAGGAACATAATAATCAACCTCTGTTGCGTCATCGTCATAAGCTGCAGCAAAAATCGAGTTGATTCCAAACATAGATATTAAAATTAAAAAAAGTGTTTTTTTAAAGTTCATATTAATTCTCCTAAAATATTTATTTAATCAGTTGCCTGTACAGGATCTACCTGACCTGCAAAACTTCCCAAGGGAGCATTTCCTCCAGCACCGGTTGCTCCAGAGCCACCGGAAGCAGTACCACCACCGCCACCACAAGAAGCTAGGAAAACAAGCAAAAATAAAATTCCTAATATATTTTTCATAATTCTCTCCTTCAATTTACGTCACTAAATAATATATTTTATATGAAATAATATACCTTTTTAGAAAGCTAAATCAATAAGATACGCAGCTAGCGCTAAAAATAAGTTGACAACAACTATTACTATCAAAAGTCCTTTTAAATTAAATTTTTTATCTTCCTTGTTCATAGGGCATAATTATGAACAATATTTATGGCAAAAGAAGATTTAATTGAAATGATGGGTCAGGTAATCGATACGATGCCGAATACAACCTTCAAAGTTAAGCTAGAAAATGACCATGTCATTACCGCACACATTTCTGGAAAAATGCGTAAAAACTACATTCGAATACTTACGGGAGATAAAGTCAAAGTAGAACTTACGCCATATGATCTTTCCAAAGGCAGAATTACTTTTAGAGAAAAATAAAACTCTAAGTAATTGCTTTCTTCTTTTCGTGCTGTAAAAACTTAATATCTAAAATATCTTTTTTAACTGAAACTTTTGCTATACCACCATCTTTAGCAAGTTCCCCAAAAAGAATAGATTCTGCCAATTTTTGTTTTATCTCGTCTTGGATGAGTCTTTGCATGGGACGAGCTCCCATTTTCTCATCATAGCCATTTTCTGCAAGCCAAGCTCTGGCTTTGGAATCGACTTCTAAGACAACTCTTTTTTCATCAAGCTGAGCTTGTAGTTCAGTTAAAAATTTATCGACTACAGTTTTAATGATATTAGATTTCAAAGCGCCAAATTGCACAATTGAAGTCAGCCTATTTCTAAATTCTGGACTGAATGTCTTCTTAATTATTTCCGAGCCATCAGAAGTATTATCCTGTTTTTGAAAACCCATTGACTCTCTAGCCATTTCTAAAGCTCCGGAGTTAGTTGTCATGATCAAAATACAATTTCTGAAACTTGCTTTGCGTCCATTATTATCGGTCAACATTCCATGGTCCATGACTTGTAATAAAACATTGAAAACTTCTGGATGTGCTTTTTCAATTTCATCTAACAAAATTATAGAATGAGGATTTTTTGAGACAGATTCAGTTAATAAACCACCTTGGTCAAAACCAACATAGCCTGGAGGAGCTCCAATTAATCGAGAGACTGTATGTCTTTCCATGTATTCAGACATGTCAAATCTTACAAGCTCAACACCAAGAATTTTTGCAAGCTGCCTAGATACTTCGGTTTTACCAACACCCGTGGGACCTGAGAACAGAAAAGATCCAATAGGTTTTTCATCTTCTCCCAGACCAGCACGGGACATCATGATAGCGTTTGAAAGCTTTCCTATAGCTTCGTCTTGACCAAAAATAACTCTTTTTAAATCCTCTTCTAATTTACCCAGGGAAACTCTATCTTTCGTTGAAACGCTTTTTTCTGGAATTTGCGCCATTAAGGAGATTACTCTTTCTACATCTTGCTCATTTACAGTTTTTCTTTTGGTACTTAAATTTAATCTGAGTCTTGCTCCTGCTTCATCGATTACGTCAATGGCTTTATCAGGTAGAAACTTATCGTTTATATGTTTCGCAGATAATTCTGCTGCGGCTTTGAGCGAAGCCTGAGAATACTTCAGTTCATGGTGTTGTTCGTATTTTTTCTTGAGCCCTTCAAGAATTTTTATTGTTTCTTGGACTGAAGGTTCTACTAAATCAACTTTTTGAAATCTTCTCGATAAAGCACGATCTTGTTCAAAAATTGTTCGGTACTCTTTAAAAGTTGTTGAGCCGATAAATCTAATGCCACCCTTTCCCAAGACAGGTTTCATTAAATTAGATGCATCCATCACACCACCGGATGTTGCTCCAGCACCAATAATAGTATGAATCTCATCAATGAATAATATTGCATTAGGAATATCTTCGAGTTCTTTAAGAATACCTTTCAATCTTTTTTCAAAGTCTCCTCGATATTTAGTGCCCGCTAAAAGAGAACCCATATCTAAAGAGTAAATGGTACTTTCTTGCAGGGAAGGTGCTGCTGATTTTTCAACAATATTTTTAGCCAATCCTTCTATTAAAGCTGTCTTTCCAACACCTGATTCACCAACTAGAATTGGATTGTTTTTTGATCGTCTAGCAAGAATTTGTGAAATTCTTTCTATTTCGTTATCTCTACCCACTAAAGGATCAATTTTATTTGCTTCAGCTTCTTTATTTAAATTTGAGGCAAATTTTCCTAAGTAGCCTGTTTCTGTTGTTGAAACCTCCTCAGTTGTTTGCTCAAAAGTTTCATCATCACTAACTCCCTCTCCATGGCTCATATATGAAACCGCATCAAGTCTATTCATTCCCTGTTTTTTTAAGAGGTAGACACTGTGACTTTCTTTTTCGCTAAACAAAGCTACTAAAATATTAGCGCCAGTTACTTCTCCTGTGCCTGAGGATTGCACATGAAAAACAGCTCTTTGAATAACTCTTTGAAAAGATAAGGTAGGTTGAATTTCTATAGCATCGTCTTTTTTTTCAGGACAGTTTTTACTTATGAACTCTTTTAGCTCGGCTTCGAGGATATCAACGTTTACTTCGCAAGCAAGCAGAACATTAAGCGCATCCTGATTGGTTAAGATAGAAAGAAGCAGATGTTCGGTAGTAACGAATTCATGATTATTTTCATGAGCAAATTTAAAGGCGTTATTAAGACATTCTTCTAATTTTTTTTCTAACATTGTTAATCCTCGTCAATAGGTTCTATATCACTAACAAGTGGGTGTTCATTTTGTTTCGCGAAACTATTAATCTGGTTGGATTTAGTTTCCGCAACTTCTTTTGTATATATACCGCATACACCTTTTCCTTTTGTGTGCACTGCCAACATAATTTGTGTAGCTTTTTCTTTATCATAGCTAAAAAAGGTTTGCAGTACGTAGATCACAAACTCCATTGGAGTGTAATTATCGTTTAGTAGTATGACTCTATAAAGAGAAGGTTTTTTAAGTTTCGGTTCCTCTAATTCTATTAAGGATGAGGTGTTAGATTCAAAATCTTCGGATTTATTTTTTAAAAAAATTTCTTCCATTCACTCGAAAATTAATTAAGACATACCATTACAAATTTGTTCTGCAAACTCAGAACATTTTAGTAATTTTGCGCCAGTCATCAATCTTTCTAAATCATAAGTTACTAACTTATTCTTTATTGCCCAACTAATTCCTTTGATAATATTTTCCGAAGCCTCATGCCATCCCATATGATTTAACATCATTTCAGCTGAAAGAATTAATGAAGCAGGATTTACTTTGTCTAATCCAGCGTATTTCGGAGCAGTACCATGTGTGGCTTCAAATAAAGCGACCTTGTCTCCAAGGTTTGCACCTGGAGCCAATCCTAGGCCACCAACTTTAGCTGCTAAAGCATCTGAAATGAAATCTCCATTAAGATTCATTGTTGCAATAACATCGTAATCACCTGGTCTAATTAGAATCTGTTGAAGAAAATTATCAGTAATAATATCTTTTAGGATTATTAATCTCTTCGTAACTGGATTCCTAAAACTCATCCATTCTCCACCATCTAGAGATGTAGCTCCAAATTCTCGTGCTGCAAGAGAATAACTCCATTCTTTAAAAGAGCCTTCTGTATATTTCATAATGTTTCCTTTGTGAACTATGGTTACAGAGGAGCGATCATTATCAATAGCATATTGAATAGCTTTTCTTACGTGTCTTTCAGTACCCTCTTTTGAGATTGGCTTAATTCCAATACCGCAAGCTTCTTCAAATCGGATATTTTTAACGCCCATTTCTTTGGTAAGAAAGTCAATTAATTTAACAGCATCATCTGAGTTGGCTTCAAATTCTATACCGGCATATATGTCTTCAGAATTTTCTCTAAAAACTATCATGTCAGTAGTTTCTGGAATGACTACTGGACTCGGTACTCCTTCAAAATATCTAACCGGTCTCTGACAAACATAAAGGTCTAATACTTGTCTTAAACGAACATTTAAGGATCTGATGCCTCCTCCAATAGGAGTTGTTAAAGGACCCTTTATTCCAACAACGTACTCTTTTAGTGCATCTATAGTCTCATCAGGCAACCATTCGTCTTCGCCATAAACACTAATGGATTTTTCTCCGCAAAATATTTCCATCCAAGATATTTTTCTTTCGCCATTGTAGGCAATGTTTACAGCATGATCGACAACCTTAAGCATTGCAGCGGTGACGTCGGTACCAATACCATCGCCTTCAATGAAGGGGATTATGGGATTATTAGGTACGCTCAGTTCACCTGAATCATCAATTGTTATCGCGTTTCCATCCTCTGGAATTTTTATGTGTTTATAAGCCATAGAAATTATTAAAGTCCTTTAAAGCGCGGTATCATAGCACTTTTTAGGTATCTATAGAAATTATGAAAATTCTTTTGGGACTATCAGGAGGCGTAGATTCGTCTGTTGCTGCATATCTTTTACAAGAACAAGGACATGAAGTCACTGCAGGTTTTATGAGAAATTGGGAAGATGATGATGGAAGTCCCTATTGCAGTGTTAAAGAAGATTTTTTAGATGCAGCTCAGGTGGCAGATAAATTAAATATTAATTTAGTTCAAATGAATTTTGCTTCAGAATATAAGGAAAAAGTTTTTAGCTATTTTTTAAACGAATTAAATAAAGGCAGAACACCAAATCCTGATATTTACTGTAATAAATTTATTAAGTTTAAAGAATTCACTAATTTTGCTTTTAAAAATAATTATGATGCCGTGGCAACAGGACATTACTCAAATATCTTAAAAGATAATGGTAATAATTATTTAGCTAAATCATTGGATCAAACAAAAGATCAAACATATTTTTTAAGCCAAATAGATAAGTCTTTATTAGGAAAAATAGAATTTCCTTTAGGAGGTATTTTAAAATCTGAAGTGAGAAAAATAGCGGAACAAGAGAACTTAATAACTTTTAACAAGAAGGATAGCACCGGAATCTGTTTTATTGGCGAACGACCTTTCCCTGAGTTTTTAAATAGATACTTACCTGTCAATACAGGATCTATTGTTGATGAAAATGGTATTGAAATTGGCGAACACAAAGGCTTATATTTTTATACAATCGGACAACGCCAAGGTTTAGGAATTGGAGGAGTAAAAAATAGAGATGAAAAAGCATGGTATGTTGCTGATAAAGATTTCGATCAAAATAACCTCATAGTAGTGCAAGATAATAACCATCCCCTTTTATTTAGTTCTGAATTAAAAGTATCTAATATCAATTGGCTAAAACAGCCGAATAAAAAAAATATAACTGCAAAAATTAGATATCGACAAGAAGATCAAGAATGTGAAATACATCAAGCAGAAGGAAATCTTTATGTTAAATTTAAAAATCCTCAGCGAGCGGTAACTCCAGGGCAATTTATCGTTTTTTATGAAGATGAAATTTGTTTAGGTGGCGGAGAGATAGATATATAATCACTTATTAATAAACCATTTAATGCCCAAAGATAATTTACTTTCTATAACTTCCATCGACGGAAGATATTCTTCTAAAACAGAACCGCTTAAAAATTATTTTAGCGAATTTGCTTTAATAAAAACTAGATTAGAAGTTGAAATCAAATGGCTTCTTGTTCTTGCCAAAACAAAATCTTTAAAATTTATTCCTGAAATCTCTACTGCTAAGGAAAGAGCTATTTTAAAAATTTCAGAAGATTTTTCACTTGCCGATGCTAAAAAAATTAAAAAGATTGAAACTAGGACAAATCACGATGTAAAGGCAGTAGAAATTTTCATTGTTGAAGAACTAAATAGATTAAATTTAAAAAAACTTTGTGAATTTGTACATTTTGGCTGTACTTCAGAAGATATAAATAACCTTTCTTATTCCCTAATGATGCAACGTTTTGTAGATAAAGAGTTTTTACCTAGACTTAATACTCTTCAAAGATCATTCAATTCTCTTGCAAAAAAGTGGTCAAGAATTTCGATGCTTGCTTTTACTCATGGGCAGCCGGCTTCTCCAACAACTTTGGGAAAAGAATTCTCTAATTTTACATCGAGAATAAAATTTAATAAGGAGATGATTTCTTCTATCAAACAACAAGGCAAGTTCAATGGCGCATCTGGTAATTACAATGCGCACGTTCTTGCTAAGAAAAATTTTAATTGGGAAAATCTTTCTAAAAAGTTTGTTAGTTCCCTGGGGCTAAACTTTTCATCACACTCTACCCAAATTGAATTAAAAGATGCTATGGCTAGTCAGCTAGGAAATATCCATAATTTGAATAATGTCCTAATCGACTTTTCCCAAGATATCTGGCTTTTAATTTCAAAAAATTATCTCAAGCAAAATTTAGAATCTGGAGAAGTGGGATCGTCAACAATGCCTCACAAAGTCAATCCAATAGACTTTGAAAATGCTGAAGGAAATTTATCAATGGCAAACGGATTGTTAATAGCGATTAAAAACAAAATTCAAATTTCTAGATTGCAAAGAGATCTATCAGATTCGACTGTATTAAGAAATATTGGTGCATTATTTGCTTATATTTTTATCAGTCTCTCATCGTTAGAAAAAGGCATTGATAAAATTCTTCCAAATAAAGAAAAAATGAGCGCAGACCTTGATAATTCCTGGGAAATCTTAACCGAAGCTATTCAGACGATTTTAAGAAAAAACGGTTACGAAGATAGCTACAATAAAATTAAATCCATTTCACGTGGAAAAAAGCTTGATTATCAGTCCTACATAAAGATAATTGACGACTTAAAAATAAATAAAGCAGATAAAGAACTACTTTCTAAGCTTACTCCAAAAAAATACATTGGATTGGCAGAAAAATTAGCAAAATCTTCTTTCTAACCTAAAGGGAAAACTATGCTTGAGTATAAAAAAATTGTTAAGGAATACGAGGATCTTAAAGAGTCAAATCCTAATATCTATAAAAATATTAATCCTATTTCCGCTGCAAGAATGCGTCTTCAAAATAGATTTCATACAGGGCTAGATATCGCTCAATATACTGCCGATATCATGCATGCTGATATGAAAGACTATGACCAGGATACTGCATCATATACTCAGTCTTTAGGATGCTGGCATGGTTTCACTGCTCAACAAATGATGATGGAAATTAAAAGATCTTGCCAAACTACATCGAAAAGATACGTTTATTTAAGTGGATGGATGATTGCTGCATTACGTTCTGAGTTTGGCCCTCTACCCGATCAAAGTATGCATGAAAAAACAGCTGTCCCAAATTTAATCAAAGAGATTTATACGTTTTTAAAAAGAGCAGATTCTGTTCAATTGCAACATTTATTCGAAGAACTTGATGCAGCTCAAGCAGCTGGAAAATCCACAGATGAAATCATTACAAAGATTGATAATTTTGAAACGCATGTAGTACCAATTATTGCCGATATAGATGCAGGGTTTGGAAACGAAGAAGCAACCTATTTACTTGCAAAAAAAATGATTCAAGCTGGAGCATGTGCTATCCAGATTGAAAATCAAGTTTCTGATGAAAAACAATGTGGCCACCAAGATGGAAAAGTTACGGTTCCTCATGAAGATTTTCTTTCAAAAGTTAATGCCGTTAGATATGCCTTTTTAGAACTGGGTATTAAAAATGGGGTTATTGTGGCAAGAACCGATTCTCTCGGCGCTGGTCTTACTCAAAAGGTCCCAGTTTCAAAAGATCCAGGAGATCTTGCTGATCAATATAATGATTTTCTTGAATCAGAAGAAATTCACGATATAAGCGAACTACAAGATAATGACGTGACTATTCACCAGGACGGGAAGTTAGTTAAACCTGTGAGACTTCCTAACGGATTGTATCAATTTAAAAAAGATACCGGGTTTGATCGTGTCGTATTAGATTGTGTAACTAGTCTTGAAAATGGAGCAGATCTTCTTTGGATCGAGACAGAAAAGCCAAATGTAAAACAAATTGCTGAAATGGTTTCAGCCATTAGGGAAAAACAACCACAAGCGAAACTTGTCTATAACAATTCTCCTTCTTTTAATTGGACGTTATCTTTTAGAGAGCAAGTTTATAAAGAATGGGTAGATTCAGGAAAAGATGTTTCAGACTATCCAGATCCTTCACAAGATCCTAAAGGATTAATGGATGAAAAATTTGATTCTTCTGAACTTGCTATTGAGGCTGATAAATTTATTCAAAATTTTCAAAAAGATGCTTCCAGAGAAGCTGGGATATTTCATCATCTTATTACATTGCCAACTTATCATGAGACTGCTCTTGGAACCTCTGTTCTATCTGAGGGCTATTTTGGAGACCTTGGAATGTTAGCTTACGTTAAAGAAATTCAGAGACAAGAAATTAGAAGAGATATGTCATCTGTTAAACATCAGGATTTAGCAGGCAGTACTGTTGGAGATACTCATAAAGAATATTTCTCTGGAGATAATGCGCTTAAAGCTGGCGGTGAAGACAACACTATGAACCAGTTTTAGTCTGCTGTTTTTCCACAAACTTTACAGGTATCACCTTTTTCTAAATAAATTCCTCCACAACTTGGCTGGAGGGGTTTGTTTCTAAAAATTAAACCTATTGACATACCCGCTATAGATAAAATCACTATTAATATCGCTAGAATTGCTGTTGTCATATCAATATTCTAACAATTCTTCCCAGTATTTGGACTGAAAAGATTTTATTTCTTCATCATCAATGAAAATCACTAGTGCTGGTATGTCGTTTCTTTCTATGATCTTTTTCACTTCTTTTAAACTTTCAAGCGCATAAAGACCCGTTGCTAATGCATCAGCTTTTGCAGTAGAACCTTTATCAAGTACAGATATAGAAAGAATATTATGTATCACTGTGTTCTTATTTTTTCCTAAAATATGCCCAGGGTTTTTATAATTTCCAGAAGTAGCAACTGATAAATTATTTAGATTTATTATTTTAAAAATTTCTTGTTTTTCTTCATCTGGATACTCAATACCAATTTTCCAAGACATATCATTTTTATTTCCTTGAGCTTTAATTTCTCCACCAATATTTATAAAGAAATTTTCAATATTAAGCTTTTTGAATTCAGAGCTAATTAAATCTACCGCATATCCCTTTGCCACAGCATTAAAATGGTCATAGCTATCAAATAAAATAAATCCTTGGGTTATTACATTTACTGCTTTTGATATTTTATTTATTTCATCAAAAATAGTTATTAACCGAAGATCAAATAAATTAATGCTTTTATTATCTCTCACATGAGAAACGAGCGATTCTTCATCATATGTTGAACAACATTTATTCATTTCTCCGATAGAGTCATTTAAAGTTTTTTTGATTTTAGACACAGATACAGAATTTGTAACAAGCTTGATGTCGTAAAAAGTTCCAAAGGCATTACCTTTCAAAGAAATTAAATCAGGGTTTTTGGAACAAGCTGCTAAAAGTAATAGAGCTGAGTAAAAAAAGACAAGAGGTAGCTTAACTACCAAAGTCATCAAACATTATATTTTCAGGCTCTACACCAAGACTATCAAGCATTTTAAAAGCTGCTGACATCATCATCGGAGGTCCACAAAGGTAATATTCACAATCTTCAGGTGAAGAATGATTCTGGAGATATTGATCGTATAAGACATGGCTTATAAAACCTGTAAGACCATCCCAATTGTCTTCGGGCAAAGGATCTGAAAGAGCTGCATGCCAAAAGAAATTTTCATTTTCCTTTGCTAATTTATCAAATTCATCAACATAAAACATTTCTTTAAGACTTCTAGCTCCATACCAGAAACTTATTTTTCTTGAAGAGTTTATTGTCAATAATTGATCAAAGATATGTGATCTCATAGGTGCCATTCCAGCCCCTCCACCAATAAAAACCATTTCAGCATTTGTTTTCTTGGCTTTAAATTCTCCGAATGGACCAAAGATAGTCAGTTTGTCTCCGGGCTTTAAGTTAAATAGATATGAAGAGGCTTCTCCAGGAGGAACAGAAGTTCCTGGAGGAGGCGAAGCTATTCTTATATTGAACTTCATAATACCCTTCTCCTCTGGATAATTTGCCATAGAATAAGCCCTTATAACTTCCTCTTTAACATTGGACACGTTATTGAAAACGTCAAATCTTTCCCAGTCTGACGTATATTCTTCTTGAATATGAAAGTCTTTGTAGTCAGCATTGTATGGAGGTATTTCCATCTGAACATAACCTCCCGCTTCAAATCCCACGTCTTCTCCTTTAGGAAGTTCCAAAACAAGTTCTTTAATGAAGGTTGCAACATTATCATTAGATTTTACTGTTGTTTCCCATTTTTTTACTCCAAATACTTCATCTGGAATAGTTATTTTCATATCGCTTTTAACTGGCACTTGGCAGGATAATCTCCATGAATCTTTTTTTTCTTTGTTATTAAAATGACTTTCTTCAGTTGACAAAATAGATCCACCACCGTCAAAAACCTGACATCTGCATTGAGCACAGGTACCACCCCCACCACATGCTGAGGATAAAAAGAGGTTGTTTGCAGCTAGCGTTTGAAGCAGCTTCCCTCCTGCAGGAACAGTTATGATTTGATCGGGATCATCATTAATTTCAATAGTTACATCGCCTGTAGAAACTAATTGAGAACGAGCTAAAAGTATTATCGCAACCATGACGTTAACAATTACAGTAAACGATAAAATACCTAGAACAATTTCAGTAATCATTAGAGGATAATGCCTCCAAATGACATGAAACCAAAGCTCATCAAACCAACAATTATAAATGTAGAACCTAAGCCTTGAAGGCCTTCAGGCATATCGCTATATTTTAGTTTTTCTCTTATCCCAGCAAGAATAGTAATTGCTAAGGCCCAGCCAACCCCTGCGCCTAGTCCATAAGCAACACTTTCTCCAAAATAAAGATCCTTTTCTACCATAAAAAGAGAAGCCCCTAAGATTGCACAATTAACTGTGATTAAAGGCAAAAATATACCTAAAGCGTTGTATAAAACTGGCACATATTTATCTAAGAACATTTCTAAAATTTGGACACATGCGGCTATAACGCCGATGTAACTTATAAGGCCAACAAAACTTAAATCAATATCTGATAATCCGGCCCAAGCTAATGCTCCATCTCGTAAAATATAATTGTAAATTAGATTATTGATGGGAACTGTGATGGCTAGAACTACAATTACAGCAATACCCAAACCAATAGCAGCTTCAATCTTTTTTGATATTGCTATAAAAGTACACATCCCTAGAAAAACTGATAAAGCAAGATTCTCAATGAAGATAGCGTTTATAAAAATATTAAGATAATTTTCAATCATGCTGAGGTCCCTTTTGAAGAGGGTATGGGTGGAGGATTAGGAATAACGACTGGCGAGTTTTCGGCCATTTTAAATTCTGGTTCCTCGATTTGATCTGTTTGCCATGCTCTTAAAGCCCAAATAATTAGACCGATTAAAATAAAAGATACAGGAGGAAGTAAAAAGAAATTGTTTGGTACATACCAACCTCCATTTTGTACAAGAGGAAAAATCTCGTACTCTAATATTGTTCCTGTACCAAAAAGTTCTCTAATTGTGCCTAAAATTATCAAGATCACGCTGTAACCCAAACCATTTCCAAAACCATCTAAAAAAGAAACTCCTGGAGGATTTTGCATAGCAAAGGCTTCCGCTCTGCCCATCACTATACAATTAGTGATGATGAGACCAACAAAAACCGAAAGAGTTTTGCTAGTTTCATAATCATATGCTTTCAAACCTTGATCCACTAAAATCACCAATGAAGAAATAATAGTCATCTGAACGATAATTCGAATATTAGAAGGAGTTAAATTTCTGATCATAGAAATAAAGAAATTAGACAAACTCACTGTGACAGTGAGAGCGACACACATGATTAACGTAGGATACAGTTTACTCGTTACAGCAAGGGCTGAGCAGATTCCCAACATTTGCAACGCAATAGGATTTTCTTTAAAAACTGGACGGAATAATATTTCAGTGTATTTAGACATCTATCTCTTTTAATTTTTGTATGAAATTTAGATACCCATCATTTCCCATCCAATAAGCAATTAAATTAGAAACACCATTACAAGTTAGGGTAGCTCCAGAAAGACCATCTACTTCATAATTATAATTAATACTATTATTTAACACAGAACCTTTTATAACTTTTAAAGAAACTTCCCCATTGTCTTTGTATATTTTTTTACCTTTCCAAAGCGATTTCCATTTAGGGTTATCTATTTCTGCTCCTAAACCAGGAGTCTCTTTATGTTCATAAAATTCTAATCCTGCAACAGTATTAAAGTCATTTTCTATGGCGAGATATCCATAAAGAATACCCCACAATCCGTAACCCCTAACGGGAAGAATAATAGTATTTATTTTATCGTCTTTGTACTCAATATATATTTTAGAAAATTTTTCTCTTTTCTTAATGGAGGCAATATCTTCTTCTGCTGATAAAAATTTATATTTACCGTCCTCTCTAAGCTCTTTAGCAAGTTCATACGTTTGAGGATTTAAATCAACTATTTCACCCTCGTCTAAATTAATGATAATTGATTTAATATTAGACATTGCATTTTCTACAGAGCCATAAACTTCTTTTAAGCCGGCAGACGATACTATTTTTTTTTGTTGATCCAAAACAGCATTTTCAATCTGGAGAGATCTAAGTTGAATTGCTATAAGTGAAATAATGGCACTGCATACCAAACAGAGACCTATTCCTACTAAAGTTATATTTAATGTGCTGTCTTTGTTAATTTTGAACATTTTGTATAGATAATCTTTTTTTAATATTTTGCTGAACTACAAAATGATCTACTAATGGGGCCAGTAAATTACCAAATAGAATTGCTAACATCATTCCTTCAGGAAAAGCTGGATTTAAAACTCTTATTAGGATGACCATAACTCCAATAATAATCCCATATATCCATCTTCCTTTATTAGTATGAGAGCCGGAAACTGGTTCAGTAGCCATAAAAACTAAACCAAATGCATAGCCTCCAATTACCATATGCCACCAAAAAGGCATAGCAAACATTGGATTAGTGTCGCTACCAATAAAATTAAATAAATAACTTGTTAAAATAGTGCCTATAGCAATTCCAACTACAATTCTCCATGATGCAACTTTTGTATATAAAAGAATGGCTAGACCAACTAGTATTGCTAAGGTAGATGTTTCCCCAATTGAGCCTGGTATAAATCCATAGAATGCATTTGACCAAGAGTAAGCAAGGCTTTGATATCCTTCTTGTGCAGCTGTGCCTAAAATGGTTGCAGCTGTATAACCGTCCACCGCTATCCAGGACATATCACCAGACCAAGATGCAGGATAAGCAAAGTATAAAAAAGCTCTCCCCGTCAAGGCAGGATTTAAAAAGTTCTTTCCTGTACCGCCAAATATTTCTTTACCTATAACCAAGCCTACTGCAATCCCTAAAGCTGCCTGCCATAGAGGCGCATTAGGTGGGCACGAAAGAGAAAACAATACTGTTGTAACAAATGCTCCCTCGCTTATCTCATGACCTCTTACTAAGGAAAAAATTATTTCGCATCCTATTCCAACAGCAAAGACTACGACGTAAATTGGAATAAAATATATAGCGCCATAGACAAGACAATCCATAAAGCTATTTGGATTAAGAGACGTAAAAAAGGTAATCAAAGGCCAATGCCAATCTTTTTCAAAAGTTCCGTTCGACAAAGCAACTTGTTCTAAGGCAAATAAAGATTGATAGCCTAAGTTATACATTCCCACAAACATAGTGGGAAAAGTTGCAAGCCAAACAACAACCATTATTCTTTGGATATCCGAACCATCTCTGATATGAGTCAAGCCAGATGTTCGTTTATCTGAGGAATAAAAGAAATTTTCTATAATGTCAAAAACTGGAAAATAATAAGAGAGGCCACCCTTTCCTTGGAAAGAAGGCTTGATTTTATCAAGAAAATTTCTTAATGGATCTTTCATCTCAGTAGCTCGTTAATTTTAAAGATTTAGATAACCGAAAACAGCTTTTAGAAGATATTCTTCTATATTATGCTTTTAGCCATCTTTCTCAATTTTATCCAAAACAGATCGTAATATTAATCCGTAATCATACTTACTTGGACAACTATAAGTACATATAGCCAAGTCTTCCTCATCTAATTCTAAAATTCCTAGATTTTGAGCTAATTCAGTATCCTCAGTGACAATTGCCTTGAGTAGTTGGGTTATCATTAAATTCATTGGAAAAACATCTTCGTAAATACCAACTGGAACAATAGCTCTAAATCCACCATTTATAGATGAAGATAAATTAAATTTATAATTTTTAAGAAATGACGTAAAAAACATCCTTAAAGACGAGTGTTTTTTTATCTCTGGTCTTATCCAATTCATAAATTCTCTGTCTTTTTTATTAGATTCTCTGATGACGCTTATCTGATTTGAAAAATTTGAAAGATATGTTTCCGCACCTTCAGAGCTATGACCGCACAGTACCGACCCTGAAATAACTCTATTATCACCTTCAATAATTTTTCCTGCTGTTAATTCTGAGATACTTGAACCATATTCTGTTAGCAGTATCTCTGGACTAAATACTTGAGGCCCTGATAACGATATATATTTTTCATTTGATAAATAACCAGAAAGTAAAATTTTTCCTATGGTAATTACTTCTTGATAGCCAATAGTCCAAGCTTGATTTATCAATGAAACAGGAGAAATTTTATTTATTTGAGTGCCGACCAAGCCATAAGGATGAATACCAGAAAACTTATGTATCTTTAATTTTTCTAAATCTTTTAAATCTAAATCAGAAGACGAATCTTGACTTAAATGGATATGCTTTTCAGGAATGACAGAAAGATATTTAAGTCCCAAGTTAAAAGCTTCAAAGTTTTCTTTAACTATTATTTCTGGATTAACTGCAAGCGGATTTGAATCTATAAGGGAAATAAATATATTTTTTGGAGTAGAGTTAACTTCAGGAACTTTAGAAAATGGACGTGTTCTAAACAAATTCCAACATCCTGAAGTAATTAAAAAATTAGCAACATTTTTAGAGTTTATTTCAAAATCTTTATCTATTTCATAAGTATTTTCTTCGTTAGATTTTTCTATCACCAAAGATAAAAAAGCCCTTCTGTCTCCTCTATTAATTTCTAAGATTTTTCCATTTACTGGCGATAGAAAGTTAAACCCAGGATTTTTCTTATCCTCAAACAACTTATCTCCTTGAGACACTTCTTCTCCTTCTGAAACAAACATTGTAGGTTTGATTCCGTGATAATCTCTTCCGAGTATGGCTACTTTATTAGTTGATGACTTATTTATAGGCAAGATATGATTTGTTATCTCTCCTTCTAGAGATAAGTTTAATCCCTTTGAAATTTTGTAATTCATGCTTAAAGAAAAAGAGGCAATCTAAGATACTTTATTCCCGCCATTCTTTTTAAAACTCGTAGAAGTTGAGCACAATAACCTAATTCATTATCGTACCAAGCATAAATTACTATATTTTTTTTATTACAAATTGTTGCTTGTGAATCAATTACACAACCAAACCTACTCCCAATAATATCCGATGATACTGTTTCAGGAGAGTTCGTATAATCTATCTGATCTTTAAAAATACTATGAAAAGCAGTTTTTCTTAAAAAAGAATTCAACTCATCAAGATTAGTTTCTTTATCTAGATATAGATTTAATATTGCCATTGAAACGTTTGGAGTCGGAACTCTTATAGCATTTGCTGTAAGTTTCCCATTTAATTCTGGTAAAACCTGAGAAACAGCACTAGCAGCTCCGGTTTCTGTTAGAACCATATTTAGAGCAGCACTTCTTCCTCTTCTGGCCTTATCATGATAATTGTCTATAAGGTTTTGATCGTTTGTATATGAATGAACTGTTTCAACATGCCCATTATCAATTCCAAATTCTTCAGTAATAGCTTTTAAGAGAGGAACTATCGCATTGGTAGTACATGATGCTGCTCCTATAATATTATCCTCTTCGGATATATTTTTATGGTTCACACCGTATACAATATTTTTTAAATCCCCTTTAGTTGGAGCAGTAAGTAGAACTTTAGATATTCCTTTTGCATTTAAATGTCTAGAAAGTCCTTTTTTATCTCTTGAAATTCCAGTGTTATCGATCAGGATTGCATTCTTGATATTAAATTTTGAATAGTCTATGTTTTCTGGATCATCTGAATAGATAAATTTTACGGGATTACCATTCATAATAAGCGTATTAGAATCTTCATCTACCCTGATAGTGCCTTTAAAAGGACCATGAACAGAGTCTCTTCTCATGAGCTCAGCTCTTTTCGTAAGATCTTCAGATTTAGATTTTCTTACAACAACTGCTTTCAAAGAAAAAGTTTCACCAGCACCTGTGTCTTCTAGTATCAATCTACTTATTAATCTTCCAATTCTTCCAAATCCAAAAAGAACTACATCTTGAGGTTTTTCTAAAACTGGAGAATGATTACCTATAGCCTTTGAAGTTTGATCAGTAACAAATTCATCAATATTCTGTCCATGGTCATCAAATAAAAATGCTGCAGCTAAAATTCCAATGTCAATCTGTGCAGGACCTAAATCTAATTTTTCCAAACTAGCTAAAATCATTGAAGTCTCATATTCACTCAGTTCGTTTTCTTCAACCTCTCTGACTGTTCTATGAGCTTGCATTATTTCAATTACTGACAAAGAAATAAGAGGTATTCCGTATAAAAGTATACGAACATTTTTCTCTCGATGAAATTTACCTATTATTGGGACCATCGACTCCACGAGCGATTGTCTCTCAATCCAGTTTTCTAGATAATTATCTGGTTTTGCTCTACCCCTCTTATCTGGGTTAGAGTCAGATTTGATTGATGTCATTTATTACAAATCAGAATATCTTTTTAGATGGTAGTCAGTATTTCCAAAAATAGCTCTTATTGTCGTAAGACGCTTAAAATAGTGACCAATGTTCGTTTCATCAGTTACTCCCATGCCACCATGCAACTGAACAGCTTCTTCGCCAACATGTTTTGCTGCAATTCCAACTTGATATTTTAAGGCAGAAACAGATTTTGAAGCATCTTCGGTTTTATCTGTTAGTTTTGCCGCACACATTAATAATAAAGATTTTGTTTGTTCATAAGCCATGAAAGTATCAACCATCCGATGTTGCAAAGCTTGAAAAGAACTTAAAGTTTCACCAAATTGTTCTCTTGTTTTAGTGTATTCCAAAGTAATTTCATTCATCTTTTCCATTATTCCTATGGCTTCAGCCGATATAGCTAAAGTAGCTAAATCGATTACTTCTTCAAGTGAGTTATAAGCTTCACCCTCTTTGCCTAACATTGTAGAAGAAGAAACAGTTACACTTTCCAAGGTGACTTCTGAAGCTTTAGACCCGTCTACATTGGAATAGTTTCTTAAAGATACTCCTTCTAGCGAAGGGTCTAATAGAAACAAAGTGAGACCTTTTTCTTCTAATTGTTTTCCTGAAGTTCTGGCAACAATAATTATAAAGTTTGAAGATGGCCCATTCATAACTACAGATTTATATCCATCTAAAATATAATTATCACCATCTTTTTTAGCTGAAGTAATAACATCACTTAAGTTGAATCTACTCTGTGGCTCTGAAAAAGCTACAGACATTTGATTTTCGCCTGAGATAATTTTTGGTAAAAGATTTGATTTTTGTTCACTAGAACCAAGCCTACTAATCAGACCGCCTGCTAAAACTACATTTGGAATATAAGGCTCAACGACAAGTCCTCTTCCAAGAGATTCCATGATTACCATTAAATCTGTTGGACCTCCGTTATATCCTCCATCCTCTTCTGAAAAAGGCATCCCAAGCCAGCCCAGATCAGCAAAAGTTTTCCAGAATTCTGAGCTATAACCCAGGTCAGATGAAACATTTCTTTGTCTAATATCAAATTGATAGTCTTTGTCTACAAATTGAGTAATGCTGTCCTTTAAGAGTTGTTGCTCTTCTGATAATGAAAAATCCATCTATATTCCTAAAACTGCTTTAGCAATTACATTCCTTTGAATTTCATTGCTTCCACCATAAATAGAAACTTTTCGCATATTCAAATAATGAGGCATGATATTTGCTGCAAAATCAGGACCGATTCTTCCTTCATTTGATGCTAAATCATCTTCGGACATAAAAGGATGAGCGTAGTAGCCAATTGCTTCCACAAATAAGTCTGAAAGACCTTGTTGTAAATCTGTACCTTTAATTTTAAGAATAGATGATTCAGGTCCAGGATGTCCTCCTTTTGACATTGCAGCCAGTGTTCTCAATTCACTATATTCAGCTGCTAATAGATCAATTTCTAGCTTATTAAGCTTATCCATGAATAAGTCATCATCTTTTAAAAATCCATCTCCTAAAGGCAGCTCAGAAGTAATCTCTCTTAGCCTTCTAATTTCTCTTTTCAAAGTAGGGATTCCACCAATACCAGTACGTTCATGAGCTAGAAGAAATTTGGCAATATTCCAACCAGCGCCTTCTTCTCCAATTAAATTTTCAACAGGTACTTTTACATTATCTAGATATACCATATTAACTTCGTGCGAACCGTCTATAGTAATGATTGGCTTCACTTCTACTCCTGGAGTCTTCATATCAATCAAAAGGAAGCTAATTCCTTGTTGTTTAATGTCAGTTGTTTCAGTTCTAACTAAACAAAATATCCAATCTGCATGTTGAGCCATTGTTGTCCAGGTTTTTGTTCCATTAACAATGTAATGATCTCCGTCTTTTACAGCTTTGGTCTTAAGAGAAGCCAAATCCGACCCAGAACCTGGTTCCGAATAACCCTGACACCACCAGACATCATTATTTATTATTCCTGGTAAAAATTTATCTTTTTGTTCTTGATTTCCGAAACTATAAATTACAGGTCCACACATGCTGACTCCAAAAGGAACCAATGTTGGCGTGTTGGCATTTGCTAATTCATTTTGGAAGATATGCTTTTGAGTAACTGTCCATCCAGTACCACCATATTCTTCAGGCCAATTTATAGCAAACCAACCTTTCTTACTTAAGATCTTTTGCCAAGTCTGTATGTCTTCCTTAGAAACAGGAATTCCGTTGTCCATTTTATTTTTAATGTCCGCAGGATAGTTATCTGCAATAAAAGATCTTACTTCGTCTTGAAATTTAAGATCTTCTTCTGAAAAAGATAAATTCATTTAAAACCTCTTTGTAGTCTTATTCATAGAAGTCAGTATTATACACAAACATTTATCGGTTCAAACGAAGTAAAAATCATTATGGAAATAACATTTGGTTATGAAAAAAATTTAATTATTTGTAGTAGCACTTCTCAATTGAAAACAGCGATTGAGTCTTCTAAAAATAAAAAAAATATTATCATCCCTGACTTAGAAGTTTTACCTTATGATAATTTCTCTCCTCACCCGGAAGTTTCTTCTAATCGACTAATCTCCTTTAGAGATATCTTAAAGAAATCCTCAGTAAATGTATTCACTACTATTCCTGCTTTATTTCAACCTCTTTTTGATCAAGCTAACATTAATAACCTTTTTTTTGAATTTAAGGAAAATCAATCTCTTGATCGAAATTCATTACTTAACAATCTTGCTGAAAATGGATACGAGACATCTGATTTAGTTTCAAAACCTTCTCAATTTGCATTGAGAGGATCTGTAATAGATATTTTTCCAATTAATAGCAGCTATCCTATTAGACTTGATTTAGATGATGAGATAATTTCATCCATTCATATTTTTGACAAAGAGAGACAAAAAACAATTAGAAAGATATCTTCCTTTGTAATCAGGCCTTCTAAGGGTTTTGCTCTGAATAAAGAATCAATAACTATCTTCAAAAAAAAATGGCGATCAAGGTTTGAAGTAGATGGAGATATTTTCGATAGCGTTTTAAATGGCGATTTTTTTGCCGGTATTGAATTTTATTCTTCTCTTTTCTATGAGAAAAAGCCCCTCCTCAAAGATTACTTTGATGATTTTAAAATATTTAGTGTTGGCAATTCTAAAGAAGAATCAAAAAAATACTGGAATCTAATAAATGATAGATACGAAGAGTTTATAGATATTAAAAATAGGCCTATTTTAAAACCCATAGAAATATTTAACTCTTTAGATGAAGTATCCATGCTTTTAAAAAATGCGGAAGTTATTCAGATCGAGCCAAAACAACAAGCAAATGTTGAAGTTCAAAAAATTAAAGAAATAAAAGAAATATCTTTAAAAGAAGAGAAGGATTTTGATTCTTTATTAAACTTTAAAAAAGATGAACTCGTCGTACATACTAATTTTGGAATAGGGAGATTTAGGGGATTAAAAAATTTAAATAATACAGAATGTTTTTTAATTGAATATGACAATGGTGAATTACTATATGTTCCAGTAAATTCCTTATCTCAAATTACCCCATATGTTGGTATTAAAGATATTTCTTTAGACTCGTTAAGTAAAAAGAAATGGAAAGAAAAATCAAATAAATCAAGAATTAAAGCTTTTGATGTAGCCACAGAAATTTTAGAAGCAGAAGCAAAAAGAAATCTCGAATCTTCTCCTGAAATAAAATTTGATATAAATGCTTATGAAAAATTTTCAGATAACTTTAAATTTACAGAAACACCAGATCAAGATCGCGTCATAAAAGAGGTAATACAAGATCTAATTTCAAAAAAACCTCAAGATAGATTAATTTGTGGCGAAGTTGGCTTTGGTAAAACTGAAGTTGCTCTTCGCGCTTCATTTATAGTCGCCGATAATAATTTTCAAGTTTGCCTATTAGCTCCAACCACAGTGCTGGCTAAGCAACATTTTGAAGTTTTTAAAAAAAGGTTTGACGACTTTCCTTATAAAATTTGTCTTTTGACTAGAGAACAATCCCCTAGTGAAAAAGAGAAAATTTATAAAAAAATTAATGAAAATCATTTTTCAATAATTATTGGTACACATGCCCTGTTTAATAAGGAGATTAATTTTTCAAACTTAAATTTATTAATAATCGATGAGGAGCATAAATTTGGAGTGAGACAGAAAGAACAGATTAGATCGTTAAAAAAAGGTATAAATGTTCTATCTTTGTCAGCAACTCCAATACCTAGAACTCTTAACTTATCTCTTTCAAAGGTTAGAGACATTTCGTTAATAACTACAGCTCCAAAAGGAAGAAAAAGCGTTAAAACTCTTGTTTCTAGATATTCTAAAAGTCTAGTGAATGAGGCAATTCAAAGAGAATTTTCTAGAGACGGGCAGGTTTTTTATTTAATAAATAACGTTAGTTTGCTGGAAGAAAAATGCTTAGAAATATCTAAAAAGTTTAAAGATCAAAAGATTGCAATTGCTCATGGACAAATGAAGCCAAAGGACTTAGGAATCGTAATGGATGATTTCATCAATAAAAAAATTGATTTGCTTGTATGCACTACAATAATAGAAAGTGGTATCGATATCGAAAATGCAAATACTCTTATAATAGAAAATTCTGAAAATTATGGCCTCTCACAATTGCATCAAATAAGAGGAAGAGTTGGAAGATCGAACAGAGAAGCTTTCGCCTATTTCTTACTAAACGAGCATAAAGATTTGAAAAATAAAGCCTTAGAGAGAATAGAAGCACTTCAAGAAAATGAATCTTTATTATCAGGATTTAGTTTAGCGATGCGAGATCTTGAAATTAGAGGAGCTGGAGAATTACTTGGAGAAAAACAAAGCGGAGCTATTGATTTAGTTGGATTAACTTTATTTTCAAGAATGATTGAAAACTCTATTAAATTATTAAAAGGAGAAGAAATAATTGATCAGTCAGAAATAGATATTGACATAGGTGTTTATGGATTTATTCCAGAAGAAATAATTCCTCAAACAGAAGTAAGATTAAGTATTTATAAAGAAATTTCTTCTATCACAGATAATAAAATTCTGAATGAAAATAAAAAAATATTTAGAGATAGATTTGGAGAGGCGTCCACAGAGGTTACCAATCTTTATGAATTATCAAAATTAAAAAATATTTCTAGAATTCTTAACATTCAAAGAATCAAATATAGTAATGAGATTTTTACTTTAAAACTTTTGGATACTTCTAGATTGATTCCACCATCTTCAAACATTAGAGAAATTAAAATTAAAGCAGATAATATTAAAAGTGATCGTCTTACATTTATAATAGCCAAATTAGAAAGTTTTTTAACAAAGGATGAAATTTAGCTACGCTTTTAAAATAATCTGTTTAATTTACTCATTAAATATTTTTAGTCAGGAACAAATCTACCTTGTGGATTTAATATTTCTAAAATATTTACCAGAAGACGTATCTGAAGAAAATTTTTTAGTACCTTCTTTAGAAAGAAAAGATAATGTAATTTTTTTATCCCAATTTCCATATCCTGAAATTGAAATAAGTCCCCTGCCTTTAAATCTAAATTACGAATATCAAGATTTATTTTTATCTATTAAATTTGAAGATGATCTAGACTCAATAGAAAGCGAAGAAGATTCAAATTTACTTAATTTAATTCCTACTTTGAATAAAGAAAAATCTGAATTTGAAGTTGATTCCGCAAGAATCTTTACGCTATCCGATGAAGTAAAAAAAATAGCACGTAGTAGAGACTTTAGGGTTATTGGAACAAAATCATGGTTTCAAAAAATTCAAGACATCAATAATTCTGAAACAGTATTTATCGATACAGATTTTTTTAAAGGAAATAGAATTTTTGGCTACCTTAAATTATATAAAGAGCGTTTCTTACATTTTTCTTCAACTATTTATTTATCAGAGGAAGACCTTTTTGTTGAAACTAACTCCCATATTATTAAAGGCAAAAGTATAAATAATGATGATTTAGAACTTAATATTTTTGAAAATAAAAATCAAATTCTTTTGCATGAAGTAAGTCAAGAAAAGAAATTACGAAGTGGCGAACTTCATTATGTTGATCATCCAAAATTTGGAATGTTAGTTAAATTAACTAAAGCTCAGAGAGAGCTAACTTCTCTTGATAATGAATAAGCAAAGATTCAATTATTTTTAAATCTTCCGGATTATTAGATTCTTCTGCATCAACTTTTAAAGTGTTAGTTCTTGATATTGCTTTTTCTAAGTTCATTTTCCAAGGACCTTTAACTAATAATCTTTCTCTAAGAAATTCATGATAATTATCTTTATCTTTATTAGATGAAAATTCTGGTTTTAAATAATTAATCAACCTTTGAGATAATAATCTGAACCTTTCATCTTCAAAGCCGTTTAATAATTTACTCTTTTCTGACCATGGAGATATTTCAAATCTTTCCATCCATAACTTGTCGCTATTTGAAGGAAATCTTTCGTAGACTTTCTGTTCAATAAATTTATTTGGAGGATACTCTCTTTGATTTATAGAAAGAAGTTCGCAAATTCTGTCTTGAAAATCAGTATTTTCTAATACTAATTTAGCTCTTGATTCTAATATTTTTTTTGGTGAATCTAAAAATAATTCTATATTTGGAATATTATCTGCTGGAATTAGAGGAATGCTCTTATTAATAGAAATAGTTTTTATTCCTCCGCCAGAACCAAATTGTTCTGAGAGCTCATAATCAGACATTTCAAACATTTTTATTGGGTCAAAATATAAATCAATTAATGCAACTTGATTAGTCTGATTAGGATTTTGACCGCATGCTATTACTGGATATATATATTTCTTTTTTCTATATATCTCTCCTAAAAGAGTAAAAGGCAAGGATTTGCTAAGTTCTATATTTCCATTTTTTGATGACCCGCGGACAGCCGCCTCTAGAGCTTCAGGAGATTTAGATTTAATGATTTTCATTAAATTTAACATCAACATACAATCAACAATTGCATCGTGGGCATTTTCAACCGAGATTTTATTTTCTTTTGATAAGTCCGTAAGCTTCAAACTTACGTTTCCATCATTGTCTAAAGGAACCTTTACTTTATCGGAAAAAAAATTTCCAATTATTTGAAAAAGACTCATCAAATCTAGCCTTCTATTTCCATTCGTATTGGTAATATAAGGATCAAATAAGTTCCAGTAAAATTGCCTTCTAACTAGTTCTTCATCAAATCTATGACCGTTATAAGACACAAAAATTAAATTTTTATTTTTTCCCCAGGCCAACCATTTATCTCTAAGTGTTTTCATCATCTCATAATGAGATAAACCACTATCGAGACAATTAGTTTGTTTATGAACAAGAAAAGCATCTGGGGAAGGAACAATCCAGGGTAAAACTTGTGAATTTAAATTTACTTCTTCGATAATATTAAAATCATGGTCTGTAAGAACGCATCCAACTTGAATTATTTGTGAAAAATTTATATCAAGACCAGTTGTCTCTGTATCGTAAAAAACATAATAATCTTCTTGAGAAGTCATTGAAGGATTATAAAGGAATGAAGCGTCAATTAATGACGTTATTTGTAAAAAGCGTTATCTTTAAAAGTATGATCGGTAGAGTCAATAATTTCTGTAATTTCAGGAATATTATCTATAAGAGTTTTCTCAACTCCATTTTTGAGAGTTAAATCGACCATGCCACAACCTTGGCAGCCACCACCAAACTTTAAGACTGCTTTGCTAGAATCTATTACCTCTACAAGACTTACTTCGCCGCCATGAGAGGCTAGAGAAGGATTAACTTCGCTGTATAAATAATAATTAATTTTATCTTCAATAGAGCTATTTTCTTTAAGGCTTGGTATCTTTGCATTTGGAGCTCTAATAGTTAATTGACCGCCAAATTTATCTGGGTTGTAATCTACTTTACAATCTTCAAGGAAGGGTAAACTTTCATTTTCAAGAAAGACAGAAATTTTATCAATCTCCATTAAGATATCATCTTCCTCTTCTTCACCAACCTTGCTATAAACGATGCAGGTTTCTGCTCTCATCGTACCCGGATCAGAAACAAAAATCCTGATGTTTGTTGGTTCATCCTGACTGTCTAAAAGGTTTTCTAAATATTTTATCGCAGAGTCAGATATTGAAACGTTAGACATTTTCTAGATTTTAGACTCCATTTCAGGGAGAGCGGTAAATAAATCAGCAACTAATCCATAATCAGCAACCTGAAAAATGGGAGCATCTTCGTCTTTATTGATAGCAACAATCACTTTACTATCTTTCATTCCGGCAAGATGTTGAATGGCTCCAGATATTCCTACAGCAATATACAAATCTGGGGCAACTATCTTTCCTGTTTGACCTACTTGATAATCATTAGGAACAAAACCAGAGTCTACAGCTGCTCTAGAAGCTCCAATAGCTGCACCTAATTTATCTGCTATTCCTTCTAGTAAAGAAAAATTATCTCCATTTTGCATGCCTCTGCCTCCAGAAATAACAATTTCTGCGGCGGTAAGTTCAGGCCTATCTGATTTTGCAAGCTCATCTTTAATAAACTGAGATAATCCAGCATCATTAACTTCTTCAAGTTTTAAAATTTCAGCTGAACCAGTACCTTTTGGAGAAGCATCAAATGCTGTAGTTCTTACTGTTATTACTTTTACAGAATCGGATGATTTAACTGTAGCGATACAACTTCCTGCATAAATAGGCCTCTGAAAAGTATCTTCAGATTCTACTGAAATTATGTCTGAGACCTGAGAAACATCCATTAAAGCTGCAACTCTTGGCATATAGTTTTTTCCATTCGTAGTTGATGGAGCTAAAATCGATGAGTAATCTGTACTAATATTCTTAATGAGTGAAGACATATTCTCTGCCAAGAAATTTTCGTATTCACTAGAGTCAACATAGAGAATTTTTGATACTCCTTCACATGTAGCTGCCTCTTCAGCGACGCTATTACAATTTAGTCCCGCAACTAAAATATGAATATCATCTTCTATTTTAAGAGCTGCACTTATTGTATTCTGTGTGGATACTTTGAGCTCATTATTGTCGTGTTCTGCTATTACTAATGCTGTCATGAAATCACCTTTGCTTCATTTTTTAATTTTTCAACCAACTGGTCAACTGATTCAACAATTATACCCGCCTCTCTTTCTGGCGGAGGAGATACTTTAACTGTAGAAATACGTGGATTTAAATCAACTCCTAAATCACCAGAATTTATTACGTCTAATTGCTTTTGTTTTGCTTTCATAATGTTTGGAAGAGATGCATATCTAGGTTCGTTGAGCCTTAAATCTGAAGTTACCACGGCTGGCAAGTTTATGGAGATTGTTTGTAATCCACCGTCTACTTCCCTAATAACTTCTGCTTTATTATCAGAAATTTTTAATTCTGAAGCGAAAGTTGCCTGAGGATATCCCATTAAAGCTGCAAGCATCTGCCCTGTTTGGTTATTGTCACCGTCAATTGCTTGCTTACCCATGATAATTAAATCAGGTGATTCTTTTTCTACTATAGCTTTTAAAACTTTTGAGATCCCCAGCGGTTCAACTTCAATATCTGTTTCAACCAATATAGCTCGATCTGCTCCAAGTGCAAGAGCAGTTCTTAATTGTTCTTGTGTATTAGTAGCGCCAACTGTTACAGCTATGATTTCAGTAGCAGAGCCAGCTTCTTTGAGACGAACAGCTTCCTCGACCGCTATTTCGCAGAAAGGATTAATGGCCATTTTAACATTATTTAAATCAACGCCTGATTCATCAGCTTTTGGCCTCACTTTTACGTTGTAATCTACAACTCTTTTTATTGGTACTAAAATTTTCATACTTTACCCTTATAATGGTTAGTGGAATAACTCAAGAATCATATATTCTATAGGATGATGAGTATCGTTCAAAGAGTTAAAATAACTCTTGTTTAATGGGTTATATATTAATAATAAGCTCAATTATTTACTAAGAGATGAAAAAATGAGTGAACAAGTAGAAAGAGATGTCATGGAGTATGACGTTTTAGTTATTGGAGGAGGCCCTTCTGGCTTATCTTCTGCTATAAAAATAAAACAGCTTGCAAGCGAAGAAAACAAAGATATTTCTGTATGTGTTCTAGAAAAAGGGTCAGAGATAGGCGCACATATACTTTCTGGAAATGTTTTCGAACCTACTGCCTTAAATGAGCTATTCCCAGATTGGAAAGATAAGGGTGCCCCTTTAAATACTCCTGCTACTAAAGATGTAGTTAAATTTATGATATCCGACAGTTTATCTTTCGACGTTCCCTTTCCAAGCTTTTTAATACCAACTTTTAATAATCATGGGAATTACATTATGAGTTTGGCTAATTTCACTAGATGGTTAGGCACTCAAGCTGAATCTCTAGGAATAGAAATTTTTCCTGGATTCACTGCAGCAGAAATTATTTTTGAAGATAATATAGTTAAGGGTGTTCTAACTGGAGAAATGGGCATTTCTAAAGACGGTGAAAAAAAGGCTTCATATCAGCCCTCTATGGAATTAAGAGGAAAATATACAATTTTTGCTGAGGGATGCAGAGGACATTTAGGGAAACAGCTAATAAATAAATATAATTTAGATAAAAATAAAGATCCTCAACACTATGGAATTGGTTTCAAGGAAATATGGGAAATTTCTCCTGAAGATCACAAAGAAGGTACTGTAATGCATACCATGGGCTGGCCAAGTAATGGCACAATATCTGGTTCTTATTTTTATCATGGAGAAAATAACCAAGTTTACCTAGGCTATGTCGTACCCCTGGATTATGAAAATCCTCATTTAAGTCCTTATGATGAATTTCAACAGTGGAAAAATCATAAAGATGTTAGAAAGGTCCTAGAGAAAGGGAAAAGAATCGCCTATGGAGCTCGAGCTCTTATAAAAGGAGGTTATCAATCAAGACCTAAAATGTCTTTCCCAGGAGGTTTGCTCGTTGGAGATAACGCGGGAACTCTTAATTTTCCAAAAATTAAAGGAACACACACAGCAATGAAGTCCGGAATGATTGCAGCTGAAATAATATGTGAAGCGCTCGGAGAAAATAAAATTGGACAAGATCTAATTTCTTATGAGGAAAAATTTGAAAATTCTTGGATAAATACTGAACTCTATAAATCACGAAATTGGGGTCCTTTTCTTCATAATGGACTCAAATGGGGTTTTAAAGGTCTAATTGGAGTCGCTTTTGCTGCAATAGATCAATTATTATTTAGAGGAAGACTTCCATTCACTCTAAATCATCCTACACCGGATTACGCTTGTTTAAAAAAAGCTTCTGAATGTAATAAAATTGAATATCCAAAGCCAGATGGAGTGGTAAGTTTTGATAAATTATCGTCAGTTTTTCTTTCGAATACAAATCATGAGGAAGATCAGCCTTGTCACTTAACTTTAAAAGATGCTTCGATTCCTATATCGGTTAATCTTCCCGAATATGATGAACCCGCACAAAGATATTGTCCTGCCGGTGTATACGAAGTTGTGGAAAAGGATGGCGAAAAGAAATTTCAAATTAATGCCCAAAATTGCGTTCACTGTAAAACTTGTGACATCAAAGATCCTAGTCAAAATATTGTATGGATTACTCCTGAGGGAATGGGCGGTCCAAACTACCCAAATATGTAAAAGGCTGAAAGTTTTCAGCCCTTTACTTTATTTTTTATTTAGACGACGCCGTAACGTAAGTCAAAAAAGATTCCTGACAGGTATAAACTTCTTGATAAAGTTCCCCGAAAGTCTGACCATCTTTTGATGAAGTAAACCATTCAATAGCTTTACCAAAATCTTCTGCTGTTGGCGAAATACCAATCCAATTAACCGAGCCAGGTTTTATTGGTATTTGTTGAAATCCTACGTGAGCTTTGTAAGAGTTTTCTAATCCAGCTTTTTTAAGATATTCAGAAAATGAATCCATCATATTTGATAAATCTTCTAAAGTTTTACCTTTATTGATTTGGCATTCAAAAATTTCAACAACAGGACCAGCAAAAATATTACTCGTTATTGTTAACAAAACAATTAAAAATAATTTTTTCATAAATTTCTCCTTTTAATGTTTAAATAAAAATAAATATTAATATAAAAATAAAAAAAATTATGAAAAATTTAGTTATTGTTGTTTTTCCAGCTAAAGAAGATAAATTTGAAGAATTAAAAAATACATTAAAAGTAGCTTTAGTTGATACAAGAGCTTTTAAGGGATGTATTTCTATTGAAACTTACGAAGAAGAATCTTCAAACACTATTTTTTTAATAGAGGATTGGGAAACATTGGATGATCATACAAAATATGCATCATGGCGTGCAGAAACAGGATTAGCAGATGTCATGGAACCATTGCTTAATGGAGGAGCAAAAGCCCTTAAAATGATTCAATGCGGATCAAGTTTAGAAATCTAAGTTAAATATTTCCTAAAGAAAATGTTTTTCCCTCCGAAACTATTTCTAATTGGTTGCTTTTCTCATTAAGAGTAGCCTCTTCTACTAATTGATAATATACATTTCTAGATATTAAACCTTCTAAGTTTTTTCTTACTAACAAATAAGGCGACGGTTCATGAGTATCTTTATTAATTTCCACCCTCAAGGGGTTATTTTTACCAAGTCTTACAATTTCATTAACGTTGGTTCGAAAGAAATAGACATCTTGACCATCAAGCATTTCCTTTTCAAATGTAGTAATGATGAATGGCTTGTCTTCAACCTCTAGTCTTATTTTTTCAACAGGAGTTACCAGATAATAAGATCCATCATCATCGTAACGAATGACAGTACTGAAAAGATTTATCATTTTTTGTCTTCCTATGGGAGAATCTTTAAAAAACCATTTGCCATCTCGAGATATCCTCATTTCAACATTTTCACACAATGGAGGATTCCAATTTTCTACAGGCGGTAATTTATCCTTTTTTTGTGCCTCTACTATCGATTGTAATAAAGAGGATGTATTAACTTCTTTTGACATTAAATAATTCTTGGTTCTTCTGTTAACTTTATTTTGTATTTGTTACTTATTTCTTTTTTGATTTTATTTGATAAACCTAAAATAGAGGAGCTTTTAGAATCTTTATTAACTAGAACTAAAGCATGTTTTTTAGAAACAAAGGATTTCTTTAATTGCTTTCCTTTCCAGTTACACCTATCTATCAACCAAGCAGCAGAAACCTTATAGTCTTTTTTATATTTATAAAATTTTAAATCATCATGGATAGATAATATTTGTTTGAGTTTTTTTTCATTAATAATTGGGTTTTTATAGAAGCTTCCAACATTAGGATTTACTTTATAATTTTCTAACTTTCTCTTTCTAATTTTTAAGATTTCTTTTCTTACATCTATTGCATTATCAAATTTTATATTTTTTAAATCATCATACGATGTGTTCGGAATGAAATCTTTATTCAAGGAAAAACATATATTTTTAATAAATAGATGAGGTTTTTTTTTAAAAATTGAATCTCGATATTTAAAAACCATATCTTTTTTTAAAAATTCTTCATTCTTCCCTGTTTTGAGATTAAAAATCTCAATCCTCTCAATTAAGGATGAAACTTCTTTTCCGTAGGCTCCTATATTTTGTATAGGCGTTGCCCCTATAGAGCCTGGAATACCTGATAAATTTTCAACACCATAAAGAGAATTATTTAAACAATATTGAACAAACTTATCCCAATTAAATCCACTAGATATCTTTATTTTATTTCCATTAACTTTTTTTAAAGTTTTGTAAGAATTCTTTATTACCAAGCCATCAAAATTTTTTTTAAAAACTATATTTGTTCCTTCACCTAATATGAAAAATTTTATTTTTTTATTTTTTAAAAAAGCATGAACACTTTTTAAATCTTGATCATTAGAACATTCAATAAAATACTTGGATTTAACTGAAAGTTTTAAAGAATTTAAATCAATTAAGTTTTTATTTAGAATAATTTTTTTTTGCAAATTCATTAGCCTTTTTTAAATCCTCTTGAGTATCTACTCCAATATGAAATTCTGAAACAGATTCAATAGCCCTTATAGAAATTCCATTTTCTAAAGCCCTTAGTTGTTCTAGCTTAAATTTTATTTCATTTTTAGAAGGCTTTAAGTTAATAAATTGTTTTAAAGTTTTAAAATTAAATGCATAAACACCTTGATGAATATATATATTATTCCCTCCTAAGCACATCCTCATAAATTTTGATGCAAAGCCATTATTAATTTCTACTTTTACAATATTTTTATCTTTAAAAATTTCCTGATTTCGTATTTTTGAATACAGGGTAGCTATTCTATTTTTTTTATCATCAAATAAATTGAACAAGTTATCTAAATCTTTTGCGTTTATAAAAGGTTCGTCACCTTGTACATTGATAACTATATCCTCATCTTTTAATTCAAGTAAATTGGCAGCTTCAAAAACTCTATCTGTTCCAGAAATATGACTTGACGAAGTAATTACCACTTTTTCAGGTGAGGTTTCAAACAAATTAACAATCTTTTTTGAGTCTGTTGCTACCTTAACTATATCTGCAGAAGATTTTTCCACCGCTTCAAGAGTCCAATTAATCATTGGTTTATCTAAAATTATCTTAAGAGGCTTTTCAGGTAATCTTTCAGATAAAAGCCTCGCAGGAATTATTATTACTTTTTTCAAATTGATATCTTTTCTAATATTTGAGATTGAAAATCATCAGATAAATTCGATTCTATTTTTAAATACCAACAATTAGGATTTTTTAAGAATTTGCATTTAATTGCATCTTTTTCAGTCATAACAATAGGTAAGTCTTCCATTTGATTGAAATCACTTTCAATAAATTCATGATGATCTGGGAATATTTTCTCTATGACATGAAAGTTTAGACTTCTTAATAATGAAAAAAAGCTGCTTGGATTTCCAATTCCTGCAATAGCATAAATTATTTTATCCTTACTCCAATCTTCAATTTTTAAGGATTGTCCAGTAAAAAGATTTACCCATGCGGCTGGCTTGTAAGTCATTAGAAAATTTTTATTATTTTCTTCAGCATCAGCTGAATAAAAACTATTTGTATTCACAACAAAATTTACTTCTTCTAATCTCTTTATTGGCTCTCTAAGGGGACCAGCTGGTAATAATTTATTATTTCCAAACTTTCTAATTCCATCAATCATAGCAATTTCTATATCTCGTCCTAATTTAAAATGCTGAAGACCATCATCACTAATCAAAACATTACAATTATTTTCTTTTAATAAAAGTTTAGCTGAAGCAATTCTGTTGGGACCAACAGCTACTGGACAAAGTGTATTTTTCGAAATTATTAAAGGCTCATCTCCAACTTGATTTGCATTTGAATTGCTTTTGATCAAAAAAGAATTCATGTTAGCTGTACTTTTATAGCCTCTAGAGATAATTCCTGGTTTATAGCCTCTACTTTTAAGCATTTTTGCTAACCAAATTACTAATGGTGTTTTCCCTGTTCCACCAACAGTTAAATTACCTATTACAATAGTTTTAACCTTTGGCTTCCAAGAATTTTGAATGTCTTTTCTTCTTTTGATTTTAAAGATAAATCTATATAGCCATGAAAGAGGAATAAAGATTTTTATCCAATTTTTATTTTCGTACCAAGCTTCTTCTATAAAATTAGAAGTTCTATACTCGGACATTGAAAATTCTGATTTCAAGATAGGAGTTTTTCTTAAGTATTCTGGTTCTTTTTCGTCTTTGAATTGATTTTTATAAAGTTCGAAATAGGTCTCACCTTGATTCATAAGATCCTCATGAGAACCGCTTTCAACAATTGCTCCATTCTTAAGAACAATAATATTCTCAGCTTTTTCTACAGTAGATAATCTATGAGCTATAACAATTGTTGTTTTTCCTATCTTTAAGTTGTCGATAGCTTGTTGAATTAATTTTTCTGATTCCGAATCCAAAGCAGAAGTTGCCTCATCAAGAATTAATAACGGCGCATCTTTCAGAAGAGCTCTAGCTATTGCTAATCTCTGTCTTTGCCCTCCTGATAATAACGTTCCATCATCGCCCACTCTTGTATCATATGCATTTGGTAAATTTGTTATGAAATCATGAGCATTAGCTTTTTTTGCAGCATCAATGATTTGTTCTTCCGTTGCCTCTGGATTAGCATAAAGGATATTATTTTTAACAGTGTCATTAAATAAAACAGTATTTTGGCTTACTATAGAAACAAAACTCCTTAAATTTTCAATCTCTATGTCTTGAATATTTGTATTATCAAACAGAATATCTCCATCACTAAGTTCATAAAATCTTGGTATTAAATTTACCAAAGTACTTTTTCCAGATCCAGATTGCCCAACTATTGCTAAAGTATTTCCTTTCGAAACTTCAAAAGAAACATTGTTTATTATTTTTTCATTTTCAGAGTAAGAAAAATTTACATTTTTAAAAGTTATATTGCCTTTTGCATCTTTAATTTCTTTATTACCATTATTTATTTCTGGATCTAAATCCATTTGGTAAAAAATTATTTCAGCAGCTGCCAATCCCTTTTGTACCATAGAATTTGTCATAGACAATTGCCTTATTGGTCTTGGAAGCATTGCTGCTGCTCCAAAAAAAGCTATAAAAGTTCCAGGAGACATTTTTTCAAAAAAAGAAGAATCCAATGCAACCCAAGTAATTACTGAAAGAGCCATAGCTAAGAATATTTGTATTATCGGCGACTGAAGTGCATTAGTAGTTTCTAATTTAAGATTTTGTTCTCTATTATTTTTATTTACTGAATTAAATTTATTAATTTCTCTTTCTTGTTGTCCAAAAATTTTTACTTCTTTATTAGCATTTATTGATTCAGAGCTAACTTGAGTAACATCACCCATTGAATTTTGTATTCTTGTACTTACTCTTTTCATTCTCTTACCAGCAATTGAGACAACAAATAAAATAAAGGGAGAGGCAAGAAAAAGAAGCGCTGTTAGTTGCCAATTTAAATACAAAAGATAACTTAGCAAGCCTAGAACTATTAGGCCTTCTCTTATTAAAATAGTTATAGCTGCAGTGCCTGCTTCATTTATTTGCGAAACATTAAAAGTAATTCTAGATAAAAGATGTCCGCTGTTATTGGTGTCGTAAAAGTTTGATGGTAAATATATTAATGACTTAAAAAGATCTTTTCTTAAGTCATATACAAGCCTTGTAGAAACAAGGGCCATAAAAAAATTTCCTATGAAATAGCCTATTCCTCTCCCGAAAGCCAAAACTAATAAAAGTATTGGCAGGTAAAGATTTAAAGAAGAATCAGGTTGTGATATGTAATCTACTATTTGTCTGAACCAATCAGCTATTCCAACTTGAGATATTGCAAAAAGAAAATATCCAAAAGAACTTAGAATAAAAAATCCTAAATTTGGAAGGACATAAGAAATAATCCTAGAATAGGGACTCTTTTTCATGGAATCTATATTCTAAACGAAATTACCTGAATCCATAGTAAGAATTTTATCTCCAAAACTCCTAAACTCAGAATCATGAGTTGCAACAACAACCGATGCATTAGATTCTTCTACTGAAGAATCTAAGAAATTAATAACCTCTTTTGCTGTGTCATTATCTAAATTTCCGGTAGGCTCATCTAAAAAGACAACATCAGGTTTGTTTATAAGGGCTCTGGCCATCGCAACTCTTTGCTTTTCTCCGCCCGATAGTTGGCCTGGAAAATGGTTTAATCGCGAAACTAACCCAAATTTGTCTAAGATTTCTTTAGCTTTTAAAATTGAATCCTTTTTATTAGTTCCAAATATCATAGCTCCTAAAGAGACATTTTCAGCTGCTGTAAATTCATTTAATAAAAAATGAAATTGATAAACAAATCCCATATTCTCTCTTCTTATCTTTGTTAATTTCTTATGATCATTTTTATACGGAATGTTTTTATAAAAAATTTCTCCATCTGAAAATTTTTCAATACCACAAAGTAAATTTAGTAGAGTAGATTTTCCTGACCCCGATCTTCCGTAGATTACTATTTTCTCTTTTTCTTTCAATTCAAAATTAATATTTTGTACCGCATTAATTTTGGAAGATCCCTGATGATAAATTCTTGAAAGATTATTTGTTTTTATTAAGCTATTCATTTCTTAATATTTCTACAGGATGAAGTTTACTTGCTACTTTTGCAGGATAAATTACAGAAAGAATGGTGATCAAAAGGCTAAAGAAAATTATATAAAGAATCCAGGACAGTCGAATATCATATGGAAAATAAGATATGAAATATGTACCAAAATATTCCATTAAAGAGGAAAGTTGTGATTCGAAAAAAGATGAGCCTATTAAAAAAGTTAATATCAATCCTAAAGCTAAGCCTAAGGATGTTCCTATAAAAGCAATAATTGATCCCAAATAAAAAAATATTTTATAAATCTCTAGATTTGTCATACCCATGGTCTGCAATATTGCGATTTGCCCTCTTTTCTCATTTATGAGCATCATCAACATCGAAACAATATTAAATGCTGCAACAATAATTATTAAGAAAAGCAAAAGTAAAACCAAACTCTTTTCCATCATTATCGCCTCAAACAGTGGACCATATGTATATGACCAGTCTTCTGCGTTTAATAAATTAATTAAATCTTTTTCAGCAAATATTAATGATTGCCATACTAAATAGGGAGCATCAAACAAATTCTCGTATTTGATGCGAAATCCATGAATCTTATCTTTTAATCCAGTTAAAGATGCTGCATTCTCCAGAGAAATATAAGCCAAAACTTCATCCAGCTCTTTAGATCCGACATTAAAAATCCCTCCGATCTGAAAAGTTTTAGATTTTGGAAAATACCCAGCAAAAGACGCATTACTATCAGGTAGTAATAAAGAAACTTTGTCCCCTAAACCAACATTTAATTTTCTAGCTAAAATGTAACCTAAAATAATTTTATCGCCTTGCTCTATTTCACTTAGATCACCTAACTCAATGAATTCATTTATAACGGAAACAGATTTATCTTTTTTTGAATCTACGCCATTTATTCTTGCCCCTACTACAGATGACTTGCTTTTTATAAGCGCTTCCGTTTCTATATATGGAGAGATACCTTCAATATTTTTGTCTTCTCTAAGGTTAAGTTCAACTTGTTTCCAATCCTGAATTGGACTTACACCATATATAGAGGCATGAGGAATTACGTTTAAAATTCTTTCTTTAAGTTCTTTTTCAAACCCATTCATAACAGAAGAAACAATTATTAAAACTGCCACTCCTAAAGAAGTAGAGACAAAAGCTAAAGAAGAGATGAAGGAAAGAAAACCTGATTTTCTTCCTTTTAAATATCTCAGAGCTATATATAGAGGCGTATAGTTTTGAGACATTTATTAAGCTACAAAGCTATTTTTTCATTATTTGATTTTTAGTATTTTCAAACATCTTACCTTCGTAAGGAGGCATCATTCCTTTAATCAGATCTGATTTGAATTGTCTTAGTACAGATTTTTGATGACTAAATTGTTTGAAGCCTTCTACGCCATGATACGAACCTATTCCACTATCTCCAACTCCGCCAAATGGCATATCTTCCTGACCGTATTGCCAAACTACATCGTTAATAGCAGCTCCACCGGAAGTAGTTCTATTTAGTATTTTTTCCTCTGAATCTTTGTTCTTACCAAAGTAATATAAAGCCAAAGGTCTAGGATTTGAATTAACATAATCTATGGTTTCTTCAATATTGTCATACTCTTTTATTGGTAGAACGGGACCAAATATTTCTTCCTGCATAATTTTCATATCATCAGTAGGATTTATTACAAAAGTAGGAGGAATTTTATGCCCTTCCTGTTGTTCAAAATCTTCATCAGCAGGATTAATAGTTCTAATTTCAGCGCCTTTTTCTTTAGCATCGTCTATTAGATGATTAATTCTTTCGAAATGTTTTTCATTTACAATTGAAGTGTAATTTTCGTTATATTTGATATCTGGAAACATATAACTTATAGCTTTTTCACTTTCTTCAATAAATTCATTTACCTTGCCTTTAGGCATCATCATGTAGTCGGGAGCGATACATATTTGACCTGCGTTCATTGTTTTGCCTCTCATTATTCTGGTGGCAGAAGTACTTAGATCGCAATTATCATCCATAATGACTGGAGATTTTCCTCCTAATTCTAGAGTTATTGGAACCAGACTTTTTGAAGCAGATTCCATTACCTTTTGTCCATTTTGAGTAGATCCAGTAAATAGAAGATGATCAAATTTTAGATTACCAAAAGCTATAGCAATTTCTGGACCGCCCAAAAAAACTTCAATTTCAGATTTATCAAAGAATTCATTGAACATTTTTTTTGTTAAGGCTGAAGTTTTAGGAGTTATTTCTGATGGTTTTAACATAATTCTATTACCAGCAGCAAACGCCTGAGCTACAGGAGAAATAATAAGATTTATTGGAAAATTCCAAGGTTTTATCATTCCTATAGTTCCAAGAGGTTGATACTGAATTTCTGCACTTGCTCCTAATAGCTTCATCATCAAGCGTGCAACGAAGGGTTGACCTGCATTGGCTATTCTTTTTTCTGGCTTCATCCATTTTTTTAAGTTTTTTATTGAATAATCAACACTTCCTAAGCTTGATAGGATTTCAGAAAGAAAAGTATTATTTTTATCTCTAGTCCCATAGTCATCGTTGATAGTTTCTAAGATTTCATCAGAATATTTAAGAAGCATTTCTTTAAGCCTCTTTAACCTATCCATTCTTAAATCATAACTTGGCGCATCTTCTGAATTGTGTAATTTCTTTTGAAGATCAAGAACACTCTCCATCTCTTTTATCGTTTCAGTTGACATAATTTCTCCCTTTTTAATAATTAAACCGATCTTTGTTTTTTATCTTTTTCGTTAGATTTTTTTATACTGTCTCTAATATTATCCCAATCTTCATCGGATAAGCTATTTAGATTTGCAAAAGTTCCCGAAGATGATAAATATTGTGCTCCATCTATTGCGATAGTTTGGCCGGTAAGATATTCGCAACCATCTGCCATTAGAAAAGTAGCCAAATTTCCTAATTCATTCATTTCTCCTGCTCTTTGCAAGGGAATATTCATGTATTGACTCGTTACGTTTTCATCTTTTTTGCTATCACCAGTTTGTGGCATGAGCCTTGACCAAGCTCCTTCGGTAGGAAAAGGACCAGGGGCAATCGCATTTAATCTTATACCGTGTTGACCCCACTCTACTGCTAATGATTTTGTCATAGCATTTATGCCAGACTTAGACATTGCTGAAGGTATAACATAAGGAGACCCTGTCCAAACCCAAGTAGCTAAGATAGAGATAATACTTCCCTTCTGATTATTTTCGATCCATTTTTTTCCAACAGCATTTGTAATATAAAAAGTTCCGTGAAAAACAATACTCGCGATAGCGTTAAACCCATTTGGCGATAAGTCTTTAGTCCTGCTAATGAAATTACCGGCAGCATTATTAACTAAGCCTGTGATCGGTTTCTCATTAAATAATTCCTCAACAGATGATTCAATTGCTAGAGAATCTCTTATATCTAGAGGAAAATAACTTATAGTGCCCCCCGTTTCATCGGTTAATTCTTTCGCAGTATCCTCAAGGACAGATTCTCTTCTTCCACAAATAACCACTTCTGATCCATGTTTTAAAAAATGTCTAGACATTTCTTTACCTAATCCCGATCCACCACCAGTAACCAAAATTCTTTGACCTTTTAACGCGTTTTTACTAAACATTTTTTCTTTCCTCAAGATTTATAAAATTAAAAAATAGCTTTTGATTATAGAACATATAAACAATAAGAAATAACCCTAAAATAGAAATTAATAAGTATGGAAAACTAGGATCCATCATGTACAAAGGCATTATTGAAAAAGGAGTAATAAGATGTCCTAAGGGAAAAACGGTACCCATTAATCCTGAAGCAGCTCCTTGTTCGTCCTTGTTTACTGACAGAGAAAGTATGGAAACATTGCCTGGCCTTGCTAATCCTCCTCCAAAACCATAAATCATTAAAAGTAGATAAAACCAAATTATTTCCGAAGTATTAGAAAGCAGATAGAAAACTCCAGCCATTAAAGTAATGCCTGTAATAACTAAAATTTTAGGATTAAAAGTATATCTATCCACTAGAAATAATTGTGTAAGCAAACCTGAAAGCGCGACAATCGCAAAACCTAAAGAAACAAAAAAATATAAATTATCTTTATTCTCTAAAATTACATCATTTACAAATAATGAGGAAGTTAGAACTATACATGCATTAGAAATACCTAAAAAAGTTGCTATAACTAGAGATGGAAATACTCTGCTATCAGAAAATTTTAAAGATGAAGTATCTTTTTTAGAGGTAAAAATTGAATCATCTTTTTTTAAAAGTTTATAATTCAAATAACCAATAAACAGACCAAGAAATCCTAAAAATAAAAATGGCATTAACAGATTATTATTAGAAATAATCATTATAAAACCTACCGCAACTGGCCCTAAGACAACACCAAATTGCCATCCCGCATCTAATCTTGCAAATCCTGAAGTTCTATTTGTTAAGTCTGTTATATCGGCTATTCTTCCACCAGCAGAAGGTCTTACAGCACTACCTAATAATCCATTGATTAGTCTTGCTCCAATTAACAAAATAAACAGAAGGTAAAAAGACATTGCGTATACTTGAGCATATTTAATGATTGCAGCAAATAAAACAAGAGAAAGAGCAAACCCTATAATCCCCAATAAAAAAACTTTGCTCCTACCTATTTGATCACTTAATCTCCCCCAAAAAGGACTAAAAAATACCCAAGCTAGGGCTGAAATTGAGAAAATAATTCCCACTTGAAATTCATTAAAGCCTAACAGTCTTATTTCTTGAGGAACTAAGATAAAGATTGTTGATTGCCCCGCTCCAATACAGGCCAAAGCAGCAGATAAAACCCAAATAGAATTTGGTGTTTTATTTTTAGTCATAAGCAAGAAGCAAACTAAAAATATTGTTAGAAGAATTATTAATCAAGAGAAACTCATAATATTCAGTCAATGCATGTGACCATTCATGTTCAAATTTTAAAGCTTCAGCAGATATTTCTTTCTCAAGAAAATAAAAATCAGTATCCTTTTTGGCTATTAAACTTACTTTTTCTAAAAGACTTTTCGTTCTCTTGCCGTCAATTTTTGGAGTATGAATTCTTTCGGTTGAAATAATAGTTGATAATTTTTTAAAAAAACTTTTCTCGCTTAATTTGACGTAATCACTTTCTTTAATAAGTTTACTTTTAAAAGGGCCATGAAATCCCTTAACTTTATTAAACATAAAATCTGTAATTTGAAAATCAAGCGTTCCTTTGTCAATAATTCTATTTATTAAAAAAGAATTTTCTCTTTGTTCAATATTGTCTTCGAATGTAAGGTAAACAAAGATTGCTTGACCATGATCATGAAGTCTCATGGCGTCAATTCCTGAAAGTTTGATATTCAAATTATCAGGAAAGGAGATAATTTTTTTATTTTTTGTCATAAAGCTCTAATTCCTACTAACTCTCTAATTCCTTTTAAATTTTCAGTAGCAATATTTAGCGCTTTTGACTCTCCATCTACAAGAATTTCTTCAACTTCTGCAGGATTTTCTATTAGGCTAAGATACTTTTCTCTATAGTCTCCAATTTCAGAATTAATTAGTTTAAATAATTCTTTCTTAAGATCTCCCCAACTAGCACCATCATCAAATAGATCATCATATTTGTTTAAATCATCTTTATTGGAGAAACAGTAAAAATACTTGTAAAGAAAAGAATCTCGGGGTTTTTTTTCACCCGGTTCTAAAGAATTAGTTTTAATTTGATTAATCTGTTTTTGAAGTTTTTTTTCATTTGAAAACAAATCAATATAATTGTTATAGCTTTTTGACATTTTACTACCGTCTATTCCTGGCAATAAAGGAATTTCATTGTCTATTATAGGTTCAGGCAAATTAAAAAAATCTCCATAAGAAATATTAAATTTATTTGCTATGTCTCTAGTCATTTCAATGTGTTGTTTTTGATCGCTGCCTACCGGTATTAACTTAGCGTTAAACATCAATATATCTGAAGACATCAGTATTGGATAATTATACAAACCCATAAGCACGTTTTTATCCTTATCATTTCCTTTGGTTTGATCTTGAATTGCTTTGTAGGCATGCGCCCTATTCATTAAACCTTTAGGCGTAATTGAAGAAAGTATCCAATTCAACTCCATAATTTGTGGAATGCTTGATTGTCTATAAAAAACTGTATTTTCTAAATTTAATCCGCAAGCAATCCATGCCGCAGCTATAGATAAAGTAGATGCGTGAGTTAGCTTAGGATCTTGTTGTTTTATAAGTGAATGATAGTCAGCTAAAAAAATAAACGATTCAGTCTCTTGAGATAATTTAATAGCAGGACGCATAGCTCCAATATAATTTCCAAGGTGAGGAGATCCATTTGTTGTTATACCGGTTAAAACTGAAGACATTCACATAGTATAAAAAAAAACACCACATAAGTGGTGTTTTTATATACGAAGTTAAAGGGGTCTAGTAGGTTGTCTAGCGCAGGCGAATTACCTTTCTCCCTGCAGGTGGCGAAATTTCTTCCGTCTTCTCACCCTTTTCCTTCTGTTCTTAAGTTTCCCTTCTTCCGTCTCGAGTTAGAAAATCTTTCACTTAAGCTTGAATTTATTTTATGAGTTTTTAGGAAATTTTCAATAGGCAAAAAAAGGTTTTTAAGACTTTGTTTTTATAAAAAATAAATTCTTTATTACAAATTTTAAAAAATAATAAATTCAATGGAATTTGGCGGAGGGGGTGGGATTCGAACCCACGAGGCCATCGCTGACCTGCCGGTTTTCAAGACCGGTGCATTCAACCAAGCTCTGCCACCCCTCCTTTTAAAACCCTAGTTTCTATAAGAACTTTAAAAAAATTATTGAAGATTAACTCATTCTTTCAATGATCATCGCATTAGCGGTACCGCCTCCTTCACAAATTGCTTGAAGGCCATATTTCCCTTCTCTTCTTTCCAGCTCATGAAGCAAAGTAGTCATTAACTTAGCTCCTGTACCACCAAGCGGGTGTCCGAGTGCCATGGCTCCTCCATTTACATTAAGCCTTTCTTTATTTGCCTTTAATTCATGAGCCCAAGCCAATGGGACTGGGGCGAAAGCTTCGTTGACTTCGTAAATATCGATATCTTCAATTGACAAATTTGCCTTATCTAAAACAGTTTTTGATGCAGGAATAGGTCCAGTTAGCATTATGACTGGATCATCTCCAGCTAATGCTAAAGAAACTACTTTAGCTCTTGGCTTGATGTTTAATTTTTTTAATCCGGCATCATTAACTATCATAATAGCTGCTGCGCCATCGCAAATTTGGCTCGAGCTGCCAGCTGTTAAAACACCATTTTCAGATAATGTTTTCAACCCCGATAAACTTTCCAAAGAAGCATCAAAACGAATTCCTTCGTCTATCGATACCATTTCTTTTTCTCCAGAAGGTAAATCGCCTTCGACCAGAACAATCTCTTTATGAAAGAATCCTGATTCAGTAGCCGCAATTGCTTTTTTATGACTTTCGTAAGCAAACGAATCTAAATCTCCTCTAGAGAAATTCCATCTTTTAGCCATCATTTCGGCTCCGGCAAATTGACTGAATTGAACTCCTGGATATCTTTCTGTCATACCTTTCCCATTAAATGGTTGACCATGTCCTTCTTTAAAACTATCAATAATATTGGACCCGATGGGCACCTGGCTCATCACTTCTACACCTCCAGCAATAACAATATCTTGGGTTTCAGACATCACAGCTTGAGCTGCAAAATGAATTGCTTGTTGAGATGAGCCGCATTGCCTATCTACAGATGTTCCAGGAACAGATTCTGGGAGTTTTGAGCTTAAGACTGCATTTCTAGCAACATTACCTGCTTGGGCACCCGATTGACTTACGCATCCAAAAATAACATCGTCTATCATTTCTCCTTTCGCCCCTGTTCTCTCTACTAGCTCATCTAAAACCAAAGCACCTAAATCTGAAGGATGCCAATTTTTTAATTTTCCATCTTTTTTCCCACCCGGTGTTCTAACGGCACCAACAATGTAAGCATTACCCATTTATTTCTCCAAAGTTTAATTATTAATTCAATTTTAAAATTTTATGAAAGACAACCTTAAAGGCGATTGAAAAAGACCCAATTTGCAACGACAGTGTCTCTTTAAAAAAACCCTCAAGGTTGAAAAAAGAATTTTACACGAAAGATAATTTAATTGGAGTTAAAAATCTTTTAAATATTTAAATTACTTTCTTTTTTGAATTTAGAAGAATTATGTCTGCCAACCCTCAGGAATTAATTTTTCTTCTAAAAAATTACTTGGCACATCTTCTATAACTGTTCCAAAAGTATCATTCCATCGATTCAAAAAACCAAATAAAGAAATTACAGAAACAATATCAATAATTTGTTCGTTAGAAAAATACTCTCTCAATTTATCAAAATGTTCTTTTTTACTTTGATTAGGAGCAGTTCCAGAGGCAAAAGCTAGATCTAATAAAGCCTTTTCTTTATCATCAAATAGACTAGATTTAGAGTAATTCAAAATATTAGAAATTTTTTTTATTGATATTCCCGATCTTTCAGCGCCATGAGCAGTGTGCGACTGACAATATTTACAGCCCGAGCTTAAACTTGAGGCCAAAGCAATCAATTGTTTTGTTCCTGCATCAATATTTTTTGATAGAAATATGGTATTAGTTAAGCCGGAAAAAGATTTAATTAAAGCCTCGTTTTCAGCCATTAAAAGATATGCATTTGGTAAGTAGCCCATATAGTTTTCAATGAAGTCAAACATTTCTTTAAATTCGGTAAAATCTTCGCGTTTTTTAGTATCGATGAATGCGATAGTCATTTTAGTTGCCAGATACCTTTCGATCTATGCCTTCCCAATAAGGGTCTCTTAATTCTCGTCTAAGGATTTTTCCCGAGGGATTTCTGGGTAATTCTTTAATAAACTCTATTGATTTAGGACATTTATAAGCAGCAATTTTAGTTCTTGAATAGCTAATAATTTCATCTTCAGATAAAGAAGTATTTTCGGCAATTACGACAAACCCCTTTACTGATTCACCCCATTTATCATCAGGTACGCCAACGACCGCAGCGTCTATAATTTGATCATGACTCATTAAGGCATTTTCTACTTCTGCAGGATAGATATTTTCTCCACCGGAGACAATCATATCTTTAACCCGATCATGAATGAATAAATATCCTTCCTCATCAAAAAAGCCTGCATCACCAGAATAAAACCAGCCATTTACTATCGATTCTTTTGTTGCATCGGGTTTATTCCAATAACCCTTCATATTTAAATCAGATTTAGAAACGACCTCTCCTATCTCTCCAGTTTTTAAATCATTACCCTCTTCATCTATTACTTTTAGCTCTACGCCTTTAAGTGCCTTTCCGCAAGATCTAAGCTTTCCTTTGCTTGGATCATGATCAGCAGGCATCATAATAGTAATAGCCCCTGTAGTTTCGGTTAAGCCATATACTTGATATAAATCACATTTCATTATTTCTTGAGCTTTAATAATAGTATCGTCTGCTATTGGTGAAGCGCCATAAAGAACAAAATTTAATGAGGAAAAATCTATTGTCAAAGCATCTGGATGACTTATTAAGAAAAGAATTACTGCGGGAACAAATAAAGATGATCTAATTTTTTCTTGTTCAATTAATTTTAAAATTAATCCAGGATCAATATCTGCGATGATTATATTTCTACAGCCAAATATATATCCCCAAATGCCCCAGTTTGTCCCAGCTACATGATATCCAGGCATACAAACTAAATTTGTACTGCCTTCTTCGAAAGGCACTATACCGTTTATTGATTCATTAGCTGAGGCAAAATTTCTGTTGGTTAGTTGAACCCCTTTGGGATGACCTGTAGTTCCTGAAGTATAAAGCTGAAGAATGTCATCGTCATTAGAGGTTTTTAATTTCGTGTTCGACGTACTTTGAGAGTTGCGCCAAGTAATAAAGTCTTCAAATTTTTCATGGTTTCCATCAACGGCGATAACTTTCTTTACATGAGGAAGATCGTCTAAGATCTGATCAATAATAGGATAAAACTCCTGTCCTACAAATAAGACTTCACTTTGGGAGTCATTCAATACATAACTAACTTCAGGAGGCGCAAGTCTCCAATTAACTCCAACAGTTACCGTACTAGATTTTAAAGTTCCTATTAAAAACTCAAAAAAATAATCTGAATTTTTTCCATAATATGCGATTCTTGTGTCGGGCTTACAACCGAGCTCTACAAGACCATTTGCAATTTGATTTGAATATGCGTTGAGTTCTTCATAAGTTGTCTCTCTATCTTCAAATTTATGAGCCACTGCCAAAGGAGTTTTATCAAAACGCCATTCAAATAATTCTTGTAAAGTTTTGTCTTCTGGGATCATCATATTTATCTTGATATTAGGTTATTTTTAAATTTATCAAATTTCATTAAGTTTGACAGAAAATAACTTTGATAGTAACGATAATTTATAAAAAATTGCTGGGTAATACGTCCTATGGTTTTATGAATTAGCTAAATCACATAGATGGGGAGGTACATTATGGATAAAGCATTCGATATGATTAGAGATCTAGTTTCTGGATTAACCGGAATCCTGGTCGGTGTAATCGGTCTTGGTGTTGTAGCCGGGATTGTTTTCGATAACAATGCCTGGTTTTTTGGCGGAGTTCTTGGTAATTTACTTGGTGTGATCCAACAATTGGGTGATGCTGGTATTGTCGGACTTTTAGCCGCAGCATTGCTTTATAAGTTACTTAAGTAATTTTAGCTTTGGGCCGGAGTAAAAGCTCCGGCTCATTAAAGAAATGGACATATTTAAATTTAAAAAAATAAAAAAATTTTTATATAAATCAACAGAAGTGCTTGGTTTATTTATAGCAATTTCATTACTATTGAGTTTAATTTTTGGACCAGAAACTCCTGTTTTTGGAAAAATTTTGACTAATTTCTCAGCCGTAATAAATCTATTTGGTGAAAATGGTCTTTTAGCCCTTCTTTCCCTGATAATAATATTTGCTATTTTGAAGAAATAATTTTTATTTAAAATTAAGAATGACTTTGCTCAAAGTCTTTTTTAATATCTTTACAATCTCCAACCATTATATGGCCCTTACTTTTTATAAGAATCTTATCCAATATTCGTATAAGAAACAAAGGAATTAAACCATCCATAAAGAATAAAATTACCGATATTTATTTTTGTCAAAGTAGGACTCAAAGGAAACAAATAATTTTGAGATAGTACTTGATATAAAGCCGCTGAAGCGATCTTGAAGATTCTGTTTTGTGATATATGAAATTTCAAAAATTTCATGTTTCTTAGATAAATTCAAAAGGTAGTCGTCACTTGTAGAAATTTCGTCCACCAATCCAACCTCAAGGGCTTTTATTCCTTCCCAGGTCTCTCCGGTAGCAACTTTTTTCATGTTCAAAGAAGGTCTAAATTTTTGTATATGATCTTTAAATAAAACATGGATATCTTCTAAATGTTCTTTGAATTTTTTTCTGCCAGCGGCTGTAGTCTCGCCGAACATTGTTATAGTTCTTTTGTATTCGCCTGCAGTGTGAAGTTCATAATCAACATTATTTTTTTTAAGAATTTTATGAAAATTTGGAATGGCAGCTACGACCCCGATAGAACCTATGATTGCGAAGGGAGAAGAAACAATTTTATTACAAACACAGGCCATCATGTAGCCTCCAGATGCAGCAACTTTATCAACGCATGCAGTAACCTTAATACCGGCATCTCTTAGTCTTTGTAATTGCGCAGCACAAAGACCATAACCTATTACTGTTCCTCCAGGGCTTTCTAATCTAAGGACTAATTCTTGACATTTAGTTTCACTTTTAATGATAGCGGTAATTTCTTCTTTTAAATTTTCTACTCTAGATGCTTCGATATCACCATTAAAATTTAATACATAAACTGGCTTAGGAATTGATTTATTCTTTTTTGCTTTTAAAGATTTCTTTTTTTCTTTCATTAACTTTTTTTTATCTGCTTTACTCAAAGTTAAGGATTTGATAACGCTAGACATACCGTCTAATTTGTCAGAAAGATTAGTAATCTTCAAAGTACCTGATGGGCTTGTTTCTTTGCTTCTAGATGAAAAAAATAGCATTAAAGGTATAGAAAATATCACAATGAAAGTGATTGTTTTTAAAAGGAAAGAGCCGTAATCAATTAAAAATTCCATAGAGCAAAGGAGTTTATCAGGAAAAATATATTTATCTAGGGAGATTCAATTCTTTAGTTCCACCCATATAACTTATTAGGATTTCAGGAACATTGATAGTTCCATTTTCAGTTTGATAGTTCTCAATTATTGCAGCCAATGCTCGTCCAACAGCTAAACCAGAACCATTTAATGTGTGGCAAAGAATATTCTCCTTAGATTTTTTTATCCTTATTTTCATTCTTCTTGATTGAAAATCAGTAAAATTTGAACACGAAGAAATTTCTCTATAATTTTTTTGACTTGGAAACCAAACTTCTAAGTCATAAGTCAAAGCTGCAGAAAAGCCAGTGTCTCCTTTGCACAAAATTATTTTTCTATAAGGAAGTTTTAATAAATTTAATATGCTTTCAGCGTCTTCAGTAAGTTTTTCTAATTCTTTTTCTGAATCTTCAGGATGCACAAATTTAACCAATTCAACTTTATCAAATTGATGTTGACGAATGATGCCCTTAGTATCTTTGCCATAACTTCCAGCTTCGCTTCTAAAACATGGAGTGTGGGCAACATAATTGATGGGTAAATCTTCCGAATTTATTATTTGGTTTTTATAAATATTACTCACAGGGACTTCAGCGGTAGGAATTAAGTACATATCGTGCTCAGCTATCTTGAAAAGATCTGCTTCGAATTTAGGTAACTGACCGGTTCCAATGAGAGATTCTTTATTAACCAAATAAGGGACATAAATTTCTTCATAACCACTTTTTAAGTGACAATCCAACATGAATTGAATTAAAGCTCTGTGTAACTTGGCAATTTCTGATTTAAATACAACAAACCTAGATTTTGATATTTTTGCTGATTGTTCAAAATTTATTCCATCATACATTTCTCCAATTTCTTGATGATCTTTAACTTTAAAGGTAAATTCGGGCTTAGTTCCTTTTTCATAAATAAGTTTATTTTCTTTCTCAGACTTACCATCTGGGACGCTATTTAAAGTTATGTTGGGTATTTCAAGTAAAAACTTATTAAGATTTTTAATCGCTAATTCTAAATCTAATTTAGCAGCTTTGAGTTCTTTAGAAATTACTGTAGCTTTGGATAATTTGTTAGCCTTTAAATTTTCATCTTTTTCATTAGCTATTTCTTTTGCAAAAATATTCGACTTTTCTTGAAGTGATTCTGTTTTTATTTGAATATCTTTTCTTTGCAAGTCTAATTCTTCAAATTTTTTTATATCAAATTCAAAACCTTTTTGACTTAAATTTAGTTTTATATCTTCGGAGTTTTTTCTAATTAAATTTATATCCAACATACTCAATTCATAATTATTAGATTTAATTCTACATTGTAGTTAAATAAATTTTTATCTAACTCATTATTTAAATCTATATTGTAAAAATTTATTTCTGTAAAAGTTTCAAATTGATCTGTGTAAGAGATTTTCTTTAATTCACCCTGCTTTTCTTCAAGCTTTAAGTTTTTTATGGAATTTGAATTGGATGCTTCGGTCATTACCTTACAAATTTCCTTTTTTGATTCCAAAAAAATGAAAGCTGGAACTTGAGATTTAATATTTTCTGTTTTATATCTTATTGTTTCCCCTAATTCAAAATCCGATCTGTATGTGTATTCATTTCTCACGATCAACTCTGATTTGTAAGGTTCAAAGGTTTCGATTTTAAAATTTAAAGGCCTATCAATATATACTTTTCCTCTTACAATCTCTTTATCTAGTTCAACAAAAATCTGTTCGTATTCGAAAGATGCTGTTTTTACTGCATCATCAAATAAATTTATCTTTTCCAGTAAGGGGCAGGTAAATATTGAGGATGATAAAAATAGTAAAAAAAACTTATTCTGCATTGGCATTTGGCGCTAAGACTTCTCTATTTCCATTTGAATTCATTTCGCTTACCAAACCAGCAGCTTCCATAGCCTCTATTAATCTTGCCGCTCTGTTATATCCAATTCTAAATTTTCTTTGTACAGCTGAAATTGATGCCCTTCTAGTTTCTAAAACAAAAGAAACAGCTTGATCATAAAATTCGTCTTTTTCCGAGTCGCTTTCTCCTGAACCTGAATCAGCTACCTCAGGCGCCTTAGTAACTTCTTCTAAATAGTTAACATCTTCTTTATTCTTCCAGTCTTCAACCACGCGAAGAATTTCTTCTTCTCCAACAAATGCTCCATGAACACGCATTGGTATGGATGTTCCCGAACCAACGTAAAGCATGTCTCCTTTTCCTAATAATTGTTCTGCGCCTACTTGATCTAAAACAACTCTTGAATCCATAGATGATGCTACGTTAAATGCCATTCTTGCAGATATATTTGCTTTGATAAGCCCCGTTATAACGTCTACCGAAGGTCTTTGTGTAGCAAGAAGCATATGAATGCCTGCTGCTCTTGCTTTCTGAGCAAGCCTGGCAATCAAGTGTTCCACTTTTTTTCCTACAACCATCATAAGATCTGCTAATTCATCTACCCCGATCACAATTAGCGGAAGCTCTTCTAAAAGAGGAATTTCTGATTCAATGATTTCTTCTCCTTCTTTAGGCTTCCATAATGGATCTTTTAGTGGAGAGCCAGATTTTTTTGCTTGCTCCACCTTAGTATTGAAACCATTGAGATTTCTAACGGACATGGCTGCCATTAATTTATATCTGCGTTCCATTTCATTCACACACCATCTCAAACCATGAGCTGCCTCAGACATATCTGTTATTACAGGCGTGAGTAAATGAGGGAGGTCTTCATAAACCGATAATTCAAGCATTTTTGGATCTATTAGAACAAGTTTCACTTCTCTTGGAGTTGCTTTATAAAGAATACTCATCAACATTGAATTGAGTGCAACGGATTTACCAGAACCAGTTGTTCCGGCTATTAATAAATGTGGAAGACTTGCAAGATCTTCAAGGATTGGTTTTCCTTCAATGTCTTTACCATAAGCAAGAGTAATTGGACTCTTTGACTCTTCAAAAACCTTAGATGCAATCACTTCACCAAGAAATACATCTTCTCTATCAGCGTTAGGAATCTCAATTCCAATTGTTTCTCTGCCTTGAATTACCTCTACAATCCTTAAGCTTCCTACCCCCAAAGACCTAGCCAGATCTTTATTTAAACTAGAAACTTGAGAAACTTTTATTCCCTTAGGTAATTCTACTTCAAATCTAGTGACTACTGGTCCTCTCATAGTTTCTTTTACAATTGCATATTCATTTTCCGGGCCAGTAATTTTAAATTCAGCAAGTTTTGTAATTAGAGCATTTTTTAAAATATCTAATTCATAGGCTTGTTGAGAGGTAAATTCTTTTGATTCAGAGACTTTTTCTTTCAAGAGTGAAATTTTTGGCATTTCTCCAGGTAAAGATTTTTCAAACAATTCTTTTTGTTTTTCTTTGTGAACTTTTTTTCCTTGAGGAATTTCCTTTTTAACTTCTTTTACAGACGGCTTTGGCATTTCTTCCATCTTTTTTGTATGTTCATCTAGAAAAGATTGTCTATTCCTTTTATCAACTCTTTCCTTGTTTTTATTTTTTAAAAAACTAAATCCATCTTTAAAGTACTTTGATAACAGGTAAGAAAAATTAATAAAAGAGTCTTGTAAATTGGATACTAAAAGTTTCCAGGAAAGATTGCTTGCAAGGGTAAAACTAATTAAGAGAAAGAATACCGAAACAATTGTAGACCCAGTAACGCTTAAATAAGGTATCAGTGAATTCTTTATATTTAATCCAATATATCCTGCTGAAGAGCTCGGGAAAAATTCCTTATAAGGATCTAAGTGTATTGAAATTAAAGTTGCAATTGAGAAAATAGAAAGAAAAAAGCCTAAAGCTGAAGAAACTATTTTTTTTAAATTAATGCGTGCATCGCCAGATCTTTCTGTGAATAAATATTTAATTGGTATCAAAAATGTTGGAATGATTAAAACCCAAGCAGTTAAGCCAAAAATTAAATAACTAAAGTAAGATAAATATGCTCCAATTAAGCCGATACTATTATTGAGATTTTTTGAGTTATCTAAAAAATTTTTTTCATCTAAAGGATTATAAGTCCACAAAGAAATTACTAAAATGATACCAATTAAAATTAAAATTAAAACGAATATATCTGAAACCAGTCTTTTGGCGGCAGACGAAATGCTCAAAGAATTAATGAGTTTGGATATTGAAGAAGATACTCGTTTGTCTGACACGTTATCTTTGTATAATGGACCATTATAACTTCTAGCGCTATGACAAATACAAGTAATTTAATAATTTTAGGATCCGGACCTGCTGGATACAGTGCAAGTATTTATGCTGCAAGAGCAGGTTTAAACCCAATTTTAATCACAGGTTTAGAAGTTGGTGGTCAATTAACCACAACCACAGAAGTAGAAAACTGGCCTGGAGATGCTGAAGGCTTAATGGGTCCTGATTTAATGGACAGAATGCAAAAACATGCAGAAACTTTTGGTGTACAAATTATTAATGATCATATTGAAGATGTTGATTTTTCTTCTCGTCCTTTAAAACTTATAGGCAATAAAGAATATTTTACGAATTCTCTCATTATCGCTACAGGAGCCTCTGCTCTTTATCTTGGCTTGGATTCTGAAGAAAAGTATTTGGGAAGAGGAGTTAGTGCTTGTGCGACTTGTGATGGATTTTTCTACAAGGATAAAGAGGTTTGTGTTGTTGGAGGCGGTAATACTGCTGCAGAAGAAGCTCTATATCTTTCGAATATTTGCTCAAAGGTTCATCTTATTCATCGTCGGGATAAGCTTAGAGCCGAACAAATTCTTCAAGATAGAATTTTTGAAAAAGAAAAGGAAGGAAAAATTGAGATGCATTGGAATTCCCAATTAAAAGAAATTTTAGGAGATGATAATTTAGTAACAGGAATTAAGCTTCAATCAGATAAAGAAATTCAACTCGAGGGGGTTTTCATAGCAATTGGTCACAAGCCAAATACAGATATTTTTGAATCTATGCTGAAAATGAAAGATGGTTATATTGAAATAAAATCTGGACTAACTGGAAACGTAACTCAAACAAGTGTTGACGGTGTATTTGCTTCTGGAGATGTTGCCGACTCAGTTTACCGACAAGCAGTAACTTCTGCAGGTTTTGGATGTATGGCTGCTCTTGATGCGCAGAAATATTTAGAAGAAAATTTTTAAAACTTACAAATATTAATTATTTTTACTTCTTAAAAAGAATAAAAAAGTGAGAAACTTTAAACTAAAAAAATCAAAAAATATTACCTACGTTTCTTTCAATAGAAACAAGGCAATGAATGCTCTTAATTCAGATACGCTTAAAGAGCTAATAGATATCAACAATAAAATAAAAAAAGACTTTAAAACTAAAGTAGTAGTCTACCAGGCAAATGGAGATAACTTTTCAGCTGGTGCAGATATAAAAGAAAAAATAAAAAAATCATCTGATATAGAAATATGGAAAACTAATTTAGGAAAAGAGGTAATTGAATCAATTTTAAAAATTGATCAGATAACAATCGCTTCAATCAAAGGTTATTGTTTAGGAGGAGCTGCATGCATTGCTACAGCATGTGATTTTAGAATTGCTTCAAGAAATACCTTAATTGGTTATCCTGAAATAAATCTTGGGATGAATCTAAATTGGTTTGGCCTACCTTTAATTTTAAGATTGATAGGACCTTCAAAAACAAAAAAGATGGTTATTAGTGGAGACTTAGAAAATGCTGAGACACTATTAGAGTGGGGCCTGATAGATCAGATATGTGAACTTGAGAATCTTGAAAAGATTACAACTAAAATGGCAATAAAATATAGTCTAAAAAAACCTATTCCTGCACAAATGATTAAAAAGAGTATAAATATATTGTGCTATCAAAATGACCAATCAGTAATGCATATGGATTATGATCAATTTCTTTTGTCTAGAGAATTTTTAAAAAAAGAAAAAAATTAACTAATTTTATCTAATCTTTCTTTGGAAGATTTGTACTCTGAATAAAGCTTATCAACAGTTTCTTTTACCGATGATATTTCTTTAATTGATCCAATGCCTTGACCAGAGCCCCAGATGTCTTTCCAAGCCTTCTTAGAATTATCGCCTGATAATCCTGAGCTACCAAAATTCATATCATTTTTGTCGGCATGCGGTAGGTTTTTAGGATCAAGCCCTGCATTTTCAACACTAGGAGTTAAGTAATTTCCATTTACACCTGTAAAAGTTGAACTATACATAATATCTTTTGCTTCACTATCAACTAACATTTGCTTATATCCTGGAGAAGCGTTTGCTTCTTTAGTAGCAATGAATCTTGTTCCTATATAAGCATAATCAGCTCCTAATGCTTGTGCAGATAAAACTGAAGATCCTTCGGAAATGCTTCCTGACAAAGCAATAGGCCCATCAAAAAATTCTCTAACTTCGTTGACTAAGGCGAAAGGACTTAGTGTGCCTGCGTGACCACCTGCACCAGCACAAACTAAAATTAAACCATCTGCGCCCTCTTCAACCGCTTTTTTTGCATGTCTAACATTTATCACATCATGCATTACAACTCCGCCATAACTATGAATGGCGTCAACAACAAATTTAGGTGCTCGCAGGCTAGTAATTACCATAGGAACTTTGTGCTTAACGCAAATTTCAACATCATGCTCGAGTCTGTCATTTGAACTATGACAAATTTGATTTACTGCAAAAGGAGATACTATTTCATCAGGATTTTCTTGCTTGTATTTGTCTAGTTCAGAAGAAATTTTGATTATCCATTTCTCTAATTCCTCAGCAGGCCTTGCATTTAATGCAGGAAATGAACCTATTACGCCTGCCTTACATTGAGCAATGACCAACTCAGGATATGAAATTATAAATAAAGGGGCAGCTAATACTGGTAAACGTGTATTTTGAAATAGTTCAGATACTTTCATTATTGTGTAGCAACCCAAAAGACTATGATCCCTGTTATAGCAAGAATTACAATTACTGCTATCAAAGAATCTAGCTTGCTATCTTCTGTAGCGATTTTTTCATTAAAATTATTTTCTTCAGTCATAAACTACTCTCACTCTTCCAATTTGCTTACCTTCTAAAATCTTTTCAATTTCAACTGGTAGTTCATCCAGAGAAATGTCTTTTATATTGTCGTTAATATTTTCTAATTTCCAAGATGAAGATAAATTATTCCAAACTTCTTCTTTAACTTCGATTAAAGATTCAGCTGAATCTACCCCAAAGAGTGATAAACCCCTTAAAATGAAAGGAAAGATGCTAGTATTTAGAGATAAACCGCTTACCATACCACAACAAGCTATTGAGGCTCTTTGGGTAGTGGAACACATTAAATTAGAAAGAATTTTTCCACCTACAGCATCTATTCCTCCAGCATAAATTGTTTTTTGAAGAGGAGAAATTAAATCAATGTCTAATTCATTTCTATCGATTACTCGGTCAGCTCCTAATTTTTTTAAAAGATTTTCTTGATCTTTCTTGCCAGTAATAGCAGTAACTTTAAAACCTAATTTTTTAAATAGCATCAAACTTATAATTCCTACTCCTCCGGTAACACCTGTTACAAAAACTTCGCCATCAGATGGGTTTAAATCATTATTTAAAAGTTTCCTCAAGCAAAGTCCTGCTGTTAACCCTGCAGTACCAAAAGCCATAGAGTCTGATAAAGATAAGTTAGAAGGTTTTTTAACAATCCAGTTTTCAGGAATCCTTATGTATTCACCAAAACCTCCAAAAGTGTTCATTCCCATGTCATATCCGGTAACTATGACTTCTTCTCCAACATCAAATTTCGAACTTGATGTTTCCTCAATGATGCCAGCTGCATCAATACCTGGTGTATGAGGATAAGATCGAGTTACACCTTTGTTTCCTGATGCCGATAAAGCATCCTTATAATTTAGTGATGAATACTTAACCTTTATCAAGGTATCATTATTAGGAAGAATAGATAAATCCTGTTCAATAACCTCATTAATAAATGACTTATCTTTTTCAGAAGTTACTAAAGATTTATATTTCATGAGTTATTGGAACCGTTATTAAAACATACCACATTAGTTAACAAAAGTTATGCACTAAAAAAATTCAGCATAATTAAAATTTTTTATTAAAAAGCACTGAAATGAAACAAAAAATGTATTTTTTATCATTTAGAGCTAAAAATTTATTCATATACTTAAAGATATAATTATTTTTTTTTAGATTAACCAAACAAGGAGTATTCATGAATTTATTTAAAAAAATTATTTTTGTCTCATTCTTTTCTTTAAGTAGCTTTAGTTTCGCTGAAACTTCCCTTTCTGGGAATGTAGCTTTAACTACTGATTACATTTGGAGAGGTATGACGCAAAATGCAGGAGATCCATCCGTTAGTGGCGGTTTCGACTTAGAACATGATAGCGGTTTTTACTTAGGAACATGGGCGGCCAATGTCATGTCAGATGACGGAGCTGGAAATACAGGTTCTTTAGAATTAGATGGTTATTTTGGTTTTAGCGGATCTTTCAATGATGATGCTGGGTATGACGTAGGGTTTATTGCTTATACTTATCCATCAGTTGATGCATGGGATTTTGAAGAATTATATGTATCTTTTGATTTCTTTGGAGTATATGTCATGTATGCAGCAGGAATAGATGATGCAAATGACTATACAGAAATTGGCTATGGTGTTGATGCTGGTCCAGGGAGTTTTTCTATCTCCTATGGCGACTATGAAAACATGGGTACGAACGTTCTTGTGGGCTATGACTGGTCTGTAGGAGATTTTACTCTAGGTTTTTATTACTCAGACTTTAGTCATGATACGACTGCATCAAGTGATGAAGATGGAGCTTATTTCACTATAAGTTACTAATTAAAATCCTCCCAGTTGCTTACTGGGAGGTCCCAATAAAAATAAACTGTATAAGTTTTATTCCCCTTTCTTAAAATTATATAGTTTACAAACCCCTTAAAATCTGTTGTGTTTTAGGGGGTTTGTTTGTTTTTTTTTATTGTTTATGTAAAAAGAAAAAAAAAATACCAAAAAAATCCTTTATTGAGTGTTTTATTTAAGGTTAAATGCGCATATCTTTTATAAATTTATAAACGGAGATGATATGAAAAGTATAAAAATTGCTTTAACAAGCATGTTTTTAATTTTAAGTTCTTATGCATCTGCTACAGAAATTTCAGGTAATGTAGGCTTAAGTAGTGACTACATCTGGCGTGGAATGACGCAGACAAATGGAGACGTAGCTATCAGTGGTGGATTTGATTTATCTACTGATAACGGTTTTTACTTGGGAACATGGGCTTCTAATGCCAGTGCTGGTACAGCTTCTATGGAATTAGATGTTTATTTAGGTTTTTCAGGTGAAATGGCTGAAAACATGACCTACGATGTAGGTTATATTTCTGTTATTTACCCAGGAAATGATGCGGCTGATTTTGAGGAAGCTTATGTAGGTTTTAATATCTATGGATTAAGCATTCTATATTCTGATGGTCAAAACAATGGGCCATCTTATAGTGAAGTCGGTTATTCAGTTGATGCTGGACCCGGATCTTTCAATATCTCATATGGTGAATATGAAGATGCTGGAGACAACACTCTTGTAGGTTATGACTGGAATATTGGTGACTTTGGTCTTGGTTTTTATTACTATGACTTTGAAGCTGATGCAGCTGGTTCAATGACTGATGATGATGGTGCTTACGTTTCTTTAAGTAAGTCTTTTTAAGTACTTAATTTAAGTTAAAATTAAAGCCTCTCTTCATGAGAGGCTTTTTTTATGGTATTTTTTAAATTAATAAAAATTTTTCTTTTTTTAATTCCTATTAATCTTTTATCACAAGGTGAAATAGAATTGTCTCTTAATAGTGATTCTATATGGAGAGGCATAACTCAAAATAATGGAAATGCTTCAATCGGAGCAGAGTTGAATTTTAATTTAAATAATGGTTTTTATTCAGGATTTTGGATAGAAAACTGTTGTTCAGAAACCAAATCCTATCCAAATAAAGAAATTGGATATAAAACTGGTTATATAAAAAACTTAAAAAAAAATTTTGATATCTCTATTGAATATTTAGGAACAAATTATCCAAATTCAAAAAAAGATAATTTTGATGAGATTAAACTTGATTTTTTCTTTTATGATTTCTTGATTTCCTATTCTACAGGCCTTGATGGTTTTCCTGACTATTATGAAATATCTTATGAATATGAATTCCTTGATAGTTTTTTTAATATTTCTTATGGAGACTTTAAGCCTTATAAAAAAAATCCTAATTCAAACGGTTCTAATTTTAATATTGGTGTTTTAACAAATGCGAATGATTTTTCTTTTGAGGTTTCTTATTTTTACTTTAATTCAAATATGAATAGCAACTTAGATAACGATGGTATTATTTTTTCAATTGCTAAGAAAACATTTTTTTAAAAATAACCTCACTTCCATAAGGAATTAAAAGAAAAGTTAAAACTTGCTCATCTATGAAACTTATATCTTTGATGTCTAATTTTTTACAAAATTCTTTTAAATTTTCCCTATACTCATTCAAAGTCTCTTTCAAATTATCCGCGGGCCTATCGAAGATTCTTTTTTTCTCATTGCAAGCCTTTAATAACAAACCTTCATTGATTTCTCCTGGCAATTTACCGTAGTATCCCAAAGCTAAATCTATTATTTCTACAGAAAGGGTTTCGTATCTAGCTTCATTTATAATATTTGATAATGCTTGTGCTCCAATTATTTGAGATGCTGGAGTTACCAAAGGAACATAACCTAAATCTTTTCTTACTTGATATATCTCTGTAATGACGTCATTTAAAAGATGTTCTTTTTCCAAACCTTTTAATTGCGTTTCTAAGTTAGAAAGCATTCCGCCTGGAACTTGATTTATTATCATTTGGAGATCTACGCCTTTCATGCTGCCTTCAAATTCAATATAGTTTTCCCTAATTTTTTTAAAATGAGATGATATTTCTATTAAATTTTTTAAATCAATTCCTGTGTCTATTTTTTTTTCTGACAATAAATAGATCATAGTTTCAGTTGCAGAATGACCATAACCCATGCTCATTGAAGAAATAGAAGTATCTATATTGTCTACACCCGCATCTATTGCTCTTATATTCGTTAAATTAGACATTCCTGTTGTTGCATGGGTATGCAAATGAATTGGAATCGATACTTCTTCTTTTAACTTAGAGATAAGTTCAAACGCATACTCTGGACTCAAAATTCCTGACATATCTTTTATACACAATGAATCTGAATCCAGATCTTCAATTTTTTTAGATAAGTCAATCCAATTATCTATTGTATGTATAGGACTTATTGTAAAGGCAATTGTTCCTTGAGCATGCTTCCCATTTTTCTTTACTTCTTTAATACTGTGCTGAATATTTCTTAGATCATTCAAAGCATCGAACACTCTAAAAATATCAATTCCGTGGGAAGCAGATTTCTCAATGAATTTTGAAACTATTTCATCACTATAGTGTTTATATCCAACTAAATTTTGCCCTCTCAGCAACATTTGTTGCTTAGTTTTAGGCATGGCCTTTTTAAAAAGATCTAATCTTTCCCAGGGATCTTCATTTAAATATCTAACACAAGAATCAAAAACTGCTCCTCCCCAACTTTCAATAGAATAGTATCCAGCATCATCAAGATTTTTAGCTATAGGCAATATATCCTCAATTTTCAATCTTGTTGATAATAGTGATTGATTTCCATCACGCAGAACAACTTCTGTGATTCCTACTTGTTTAGTCATTTTTTAGAGAATTGTTTTATTTTATTTACAAGAAATGATCCTACTTTTGTCGGCATCGCATAAGTAATATCATGAAAACCATTTTCAATTATTTCATCGGAAATTATAGGAATATCTTTTTTTAAACTATTTAGTCCTTCTATTGAAACTATTTCATCTGAAGATCCCCAAATTACTGAAAAATTTAAATCTTTTGTGCCCAATTCTTGATACATTTTTTTTGTATTAAATAGATTAAAATTCTTTGCTGTAGATAATAAGGACCTAGTAAAACCTTCGTACCTCATTTGTTCTTTATAAATATTTTCTAGCTCCTGCTGGGAGATTTGATTTGGGTCTGAGTTAGATTTAATCTCTATTGAAGAATTTCCTCCATACATTAATGATGGAAAAACAATGGCAACATAATTACTAATAATAGGTAATGTTAAAATTCTTAAAAATATATTTCTACTTGCTTGATTTTCATGCATATAACCTGCAGGGGCAATAAAATTTACTGAAGATACTCTATGCTCGTTTTCATTTGCAAAATGTCCAACTATTGGACCTCCCATTGAATAACCTATCAGATGAATTTTTTGTTCTATTTTTAAGATATTTAAAAGTTCACTCAGAGTTGAGATGTAAAATTCTTTTGTATATTTAACATTTGGTCGAGATGAATACCCTCTGCCGTAATGGTCATAAGCTAAAACTTTAAAGCCTTGATTTAGAAAAAAGGGAACTATTCCTTTCCAAACTATACTGGGAGTTGAAAATCCATGAACTAAAACAATAATCTCGCCATTGGGACTCTTTGGTTCAAACCATTGATAAAATATTTTTCCAAATTTTAAGTTTGCAAATAATCCATAATCAGGTTTTTTTATTTTTGCTTGATTTTCTAATTTAAAATAAAAATATAAGTAAGAAGAAAAGAGAAATACAATTAAAATTAAAACAAATATTAATAAATATTTCATAGTCTAATATTATGTCTTAATGAACGATTAATCTATATGAATAATACTTTTCAAAAATCTCCTTTCATAGCACTATCTCATCGAGGGAATTCAAAAGAATTCATTGAAAATAGTTTGGAAGCTTTCGAATCTGTAGTTAAAAAAGGATATAAATATATAGAAACGGACTTAAGATTAACTCTAGATGGTCATGTCGTAACATTTCATGATGAAGATTTAAAAAGATTATTTGATCTTGATATCAAAATAAAAAATCTGACTTTGAAAGAAGTAAATATTTTATTTAATAAACATAATTGCCAATTACTTACTTTTGAAGAAACTCTAAAATATTTCCCAAATATTTATTTCAACATTGATTTAAAAATTAAAGAGGTAGTTTCCAAAACTATTGATATTGTTAAAAATACAAAATCATTTAATAGAGTTTGTTTTGCCTCTTTTAAATCATTACATACCAATATGGTTTTGAATAAGCATCCAGAAGCTATCACGTCTATGGGATTGACAGATGTGGCTTTATTTAAATTTTTAAAAATAAATAAAAAAAATTCTAATATTCTTCAAATACCAATTAAATGGAACGGTATAAAAGTTCTCACTAAGAAATTAATAAATGATGCAAAAAAAAGAAACTTACTCATACATGTTTGGACTATAAACAACGCTAATGAAATGGAAGTATTAATTGATATGGGAATTGATGGGATTGTTACAGATGAACCTGATGTATTGATTAATGTAATAAAGAATAGAAATTTACTTGAAAGTTAAATTATCTCTAGGAACAAAAGATAAAATTATTATTCCCGGAATGAATAATAAAAGTAAGCTGATAATTCCTGCTTTTGGATTGCCAAATAAATAAGATGTCCAGCCAACCAATGCAGGTCCCACGACAACAGCAGATTTTCCAATCAGGTTATAAAATCCAAAAAATTCAGTGGCTTTTTCTTCAGGAATTAAATTACTAAATATAGTTCTACTTACCGATTGAACTCCCCCTTGAACTAATCCAACCAAGCCTGCAAGGATAAAGAAGTCTAATGTGTTAGTAATGAATAAACTATAAATGCATATAGAAATATAAATCAGGATACCAAGGAAGAGCATAAAAAAGAGTCCATATCTATCTGCTAAGTACCCATACAAAAAAGTTGATGGAAAACCTATAAATTGAGTAAAAATCAAAGCAATAATTAATTGAGATGAATCAAAGCCTAAATCAGTTCCATAAGCTACTGCCATTCTAACGATGGTATCGATAGCATCGATATAAAACCAATAAGCAATTAGAAAAATTAAAACTGGTTTGTATTTTTTTATCTCTTTAAAAGTTATCAATATTCTTAATAAAGACTCCATAATAGGAAAAGATTTTTTGCTTTTTTTAACAATATCTTTTTGTCTTACATACAAAATCATTGGTATTGAAAAAATAAACCACCATAAGGCAACTGAAATAAACGAGTAGAGAATTCCTTGTACTTCATTCTCTAAATAAAAATAATTTGGATATAAATACATTAAAACATTGATAACAAATAAGATCCCTCCTCCTAGATAACCCAACGCAAACCCTAAAGATGAAACGTAATTTCTTTCTTTTTCTGGTGAAACATCAATCAACAAAGAATCATAGAATATATTTGCACCGGAAAATCCTATAATGGAAAGACCAAAGATAATTAAACTCCATTGCCAAAACCCATAAGAAATAAAAAAAAGAGTTCCCGTAGAAAGTATTCCCAATAACGCAAAAAATATTAAGAAGTATTTTTTTTTGTTAGTTAGATCTGCTAATGCTCCTAGAAAAGGAGCAATCATTACGATAACTAGACCTGCTATAGAACTTGCAGTTCCTAAATATGCCGTTGATGTTGCATCATCTAAATTACCACCCCAATAAGATTTAAAAAATAAAGGAAAAAAACCTGCAAGGACAGTTGTTGCAAAGGCTGAGTTAGCCCAATCGTATAGAGCCCAGGAGATTTTTTCTCTAAAGGTATATTTTTTTAGTACTTTCATGTAATTTCAATTAAAAATGAGTATTATCATCCTATGAAAGATTCAGAAATAACAAAAAATATCGTAATTTTTTTTCTTCTCATAGCAGGCCTTACTTTTCTATTAGGACTTTTAGGATACTTTATCCAAGAATCAGACTTTCGACAAAATATTGAAGAAGAAAGTAGATCAAGCTATTTAGATTCTGAATAAATACTAAGTAGATTCCATCAATTTTTTACGCATATCCATCAGTCTTTGCTTCCATGGACTTGCTTTCTCAAGCTGCGATGCGAGAGAAAATAATAGTTCTTCATTTCCAAATGCAGCAGAAAACATGGATCCTATTGGAAGATTATTTTGTGAGTTGAATAATGGTACAGACATAGACGGTTGTCCTGATTGATTAAATATTCCTGTAAAAGGTGAATAAGTTGTCAATCTTTCTACATAAGAAGATATATCATCTGTATTCATGTTTATATAACCTAATTCAACAGGAGGCTTGGCTAAAACTGGTGAAAGGATAACATCATAATCTAAAAATATTTTTTCCAGAGTTTGTCCAATTTTATGATTAATTTTAAGAGCCGCAACATACTCACTTGCTTTGAAATTGTTCCCATTCTCAGCCATCTTTAAAGAGACGTTTTCAAAAAAATTATCAGATACTTCCCTATTGGTCTCTATTGACTGGGAATTCATTACGTAGGCAACGTTTGCAGAAACAATAGTTTGAATTGCAAAGCCTATTTCAGTAGAAGAAAAATCGATTTTTAAATTTTCTACATTATGGCCTAAGTCTTCACAAAGTTTCATCGTAAAATCCATTGCCGCCTCTACTTCTTTATCAATTTTAATTTCATCTGGTAAGAAATACCCTATTTTTAACTTCCCTGGTTCTGTATTTAAAACTTCAAGATATTTTTTCTCTTGATGAGACGATCGATATGGAGCACCTAGTTCTGGACCTGAAGTTGCATCAAGAAGCGCAGCAGAATCTCTCACTGAAACTGAAACACAATGAAAAATTGACTGACCCCCCCATCCTTCTAAGGCAACAGGTCCTAATGGCGTTCTTGCACGAGTTGGCTTCAACCCAAATAGACCGCAACATGAAGCTGGAATTCTGATCGAGCCTCCTCCATCACTTGCTTGAGCCATTGGAATAATTCCTGCTGCAACAGCAGCAGATGCTCCTCCACTGGATCCTCCCGACGAATGATTAAAATCCCAAGGGTTCTTTGTTGCTCCATAGAGAAGTGGTTCTGTAGTCACGGTAAGACCTAATTCCGGAGAATTTGTTTTACCAAAAATATTTAAACCTGAATTTATAGTTCTTTTTACTAATTCACTCGTATGGTTTGCTTTTATGTTTTCTAATACTCTGGAGCCCCCTGAAGTTACTGTTCCTTCAAGATAATTATTTAAATCTTTGAGTAAAAATGGAACCCCATTAAAAACTCCCTGTATTGAATTTTCTTTTGCTTGATCTCTTGCTAGATCAAAATGACGAATTGGCACGGCATTTATTAAAGGGTCTAATAGTTCTGTTAAATTTATAGAAACTTCTAAGAGTTCGGACGATGAGATTTGCTTAGTCCTAAGAAGCTCAGACAAACCAAGGGCATCATAAGAGAAATATTCTTCATTATTCATCTTTATCTATCAAATCTAAGTTTTTCTGAAAAGGAAGTATCTGATACTAGCTTTCCATTAATTACTATGGGCTTTCCATTGATAATAGTGCCATAAATAGATGAACTGAAAGTTTTCCCATCAAAAGGGGACCATCCGCACTTAGTCAATTCTGTTTCATTAGAAACGAGTGTTTCTTTATCCAAATCAAAAATTATAAAATCTGCTTTATATCCCTCTCTTATATATCCGCGATCTTTAATTGAAAAACGATCGGCTACTTTATGACTCATATAGGAAATTACTTCATTTAAAGAATAATAACCTTGTTTGTGTAACTCGATCATAATTTGAAAAGAATGCTCTATTAAAGGAATTCCAGCAGGTGCTTTCAAGTAAGGAAGCTTTTTATCCTCAAAAACGTGTGGAGCATGATCAGTTGCAACAAGATCAATATAGCCATCTTTTAAAGCTTTACGCAAAGCATTTCTATCTGATTCTTTTTTTATTGCAGGGTTACAAACAATAAGATTTCCTAGTTCGGCATAATCCCTTTCATCAAACCAAAGGTGATGTACACAAGCCTCGCAAGTAATTTTTTTATTTTTTACTGGATCATTAGTAAACAACTCAATTTCTTTTTCCGTTGTGAGATGCAAAACATGTAAATCAGATGAATGTTTTTTTGCAAGAGCTACCACTTTAGAAGAAGAACGATAACAACATAAATCATCTTTAATAATAGGATGAAAGCTAGCATCAATTTCTTTATTTTTGGACTGTACTCGTTCTAAATTATTCTTCATTGTTTCGTTGTCTTCACAATGAGTTACGATTGTCACTGGACAATATTTAAAGATTTTTTCCAGGGCTAAATCGTCTTCAACCAAAAGAGTTCCAGTAGAAGTTCCCATAAAAACTTTTAGACCACAAGTTTCTTTAGGATCTAATTTTTTTATCTCTTCTAAGTTTGTTTCAGTAGCGCCAAAATAGTAAGAATAATTAGTCCATGATTTTTCAGCGCCTAATTTATTTCTTTCAGAAAGTAGATCTATAGTTGTTGTGTTTGGATCAACATTTGGCATGTCAAACGTAGACGTAACTCCAGCATGAACTGCTGCTAAAGATTCTGAATAAATATCTCCTTTTTCAGTTAACCCAGGATCTCTAAAATGAACCTGATCATCAATTATTCCTGGCGCTATAAATTTTCCACTAAGATCTATGGTTTCTTCAGATTTATTAGTAATTTCAGCCGATATTTCTTCAATTCGATCATTATTAATCCCTACATCTACCTGTTTAATAGAGTTTTCATTAACTAAATTGCAATTCTTTAGCACAAGTGAATAATTTTTCATATTTATACTGTCCTTACAATAATTGTTCCATAATTGACGCCCGAACCAGTTTCATAACTAGATTTTATTTTTTCCAGAACGTCTTCAACTAACGATATCATTTTTTGACTATTTCCACAGATAATTAAAATAGGACAATCTTCTTGATTTAAATACAAATAATTTTCTACTTCTAATTGAACTTCTGCATGTTTAAATCCATGAAGATCTAAAGTATTAAATTCCATTATTTAAATTTTGATATCTCTACACCATCAGGATGAGATTTTGAGTACTCTCTAAGAGCTGGAATAAACTTACTGGAGAAATTTGGAGATGATCTAACATAATTTAGATAATCTTCTAAGTCGAATAAAATTACATTATCGGCAAATATTGATGCTCCTTTTTTTAACAGATTACAGGATTCTAGAATTTGTAAATCCTTTAGGTAAAGATCTTTCCAATGATCAATGAAAATAAAATCAAATTGCTCATTAAAAGTTGGAATAACATCACTTGATTTCCCTATTTTCAATGAATGTCTTTCTGAAAGTCCGGAAATGCGTATGTGTTCTTGAGCTATTTCTGCAAATTTATTGTTAGATTCTATTGACACAAGATGTGCGCGATCAGTTAAATTATTTAATATTCTTATAGAAGAGTAACCCAAATATACGCCAAGTTCTAAAACTCTTTCAGCTTTTGTGTTTTTTATTTCATTCTCAAGTAATAATCCCTTCTCCTTTCCTATGTTCATCAAAAAAGTTTTTTTATATGCATAATTATCAATAATTTTTAAGACTGATTCGGGCTGACCTTGTATTGCATATTTTCTTACGTTGTTTAAAACTTCTATTTCTTTAGGCTTTTTTATCTTTGTTTCTGTTAATAATTTATCTATCAATTCTTGAACGACTAAACTTATAATGCCAAAAATACTTTTTCTATTTACTCTAAAGGGCATAGAACTTTTTTTTCTATGTGATTGATTGTTTTTCATTAACCTATGATAATTTCCTTGATTACTATGAAACTTATTAATATTTTATCAAAAGTATTTATTCTTATTTTATTTTGTTCTTTAATTTTTGCTGATGAAGAAATTAAGGAAAATGATAATGAAAAAGATGAGGATAGCTTTGAGACATTCATTAAAGATTTAAAACTTTATGAAGGTCTTCTTGATATCTATAGAAATACCGATGATGGAAAAATTTTTTTACTAATAAAAAAGAATCAGCTTGATAAAGAATTTATTTATTTTGCTCATATCCTTGATGGAATTGTTAAAGCAGGTTCATGGCGAGGAAATTACTTAGATAATGGAATTGTTAAATTCACTAAATATTTTGATCAAATAAGATTAGAAAGAATTAATACGGCTTATGTGTTCGATCAAGATAATCCTTTAGCAAAATCTAACAGTGCAAATATTTCTAATTCATTAATTGACTCTTTAAAAATAGAACATTCATCTAAAGATAAAGACAAATATCTAGTTGAAATAACCTCATTATTGCTTAGTCAAAACTTATCAAAAATTACTGTGGATAATTACAAAGAAAACCCTAAAGAAAACTTTAAGTTAGGCTCAATTTCTAAAAAGAAATCTAGTATTAATAATATTTTTAATTATCCAGATAATACAGATTTTGAAATTAAATATATTTTTTCTAATTCTTCTAATCAACCAATTGAAAACCAAGATACAAGAAATAATGCTGTCTCTCTTCGATATAGTTTTATTAATTATCCTCAAAATAATTTTGAACCTAGGATTGAAAATCAAAAAATAGGTTACTTTTCTGAAAGAAAAACCAATTTAACATCAACAGATATAACTCCATACGAAGATTTAATTAATAAATGGTATTTAGAAAAGAATGATAAAACTCAAGAAAAATCACTTCCTATAAAGCCTATTAAATTTTGGATTGAAAATACCACTCCAATAAATTTAAGACCTATAATTAAAAAGGCTGTCTTGTCCTGGAATATTGCTTTTGAAGAAGCTGGTTTTTTAAATGCTATTCAAGTTGAAATTCAACCTGATGATGCCGACTGGAATGCTGGAGACATAAGATACAACACAATAAGATGGACTTCATCCCCAAATCCTCCATTTGGAGGATATGGACCTAGTTTTACTAATCCAAGAACTGGAGAGATTCTTGGTGCTGATATCATGCTCGAATGGATATACCTTACAAATCGATTAAGATATTCAGAAATTTTTGATGAAAATTCTTTAACAAATGATCATTATTGTCAAAACTCATTTATAAATCATCAAAGTAGATTATTTGGAAAGCTTGCTTCTGAAGCAATTAATTTAACTGACAAAGAAATGTCTAGATTATACGAAGAAGACTTATATCAATTAATACTTCATGAAGTAGGTCACACGTTAGGTTTGAATCATAATTTTGCTGCTTCTACATTGCATAATAATAAAGATATACATAATCCAGATATTACTTATGATCAAGGATTAAGCTCTTCTGTAATGGATTATCACGCTTTAAATATTGCTCCTATTGGAATCAAACAAGGCCAATATGCAGATATAAAACCAGGAATATACGATATCTTAGCTATTAAATATGGATATACGCCTAATTTATCTAAAAATGATTTAAGACTTCTTCTAGATAGTTTTTCAGGTGACGAGTATTTATTTGGCAATGATGGTGATGACATGAGATCACCTGGAAAAGGCATAGATCCTAGAATAAATACTGGGGATATGACCAATAATCCCATGCTATATGCAAAAGATAGAATAATTTTGTCTCAAAGTTTAATTCCAGAATTAGTGAATGTGTTGAGCCAAAAATCTGATTCATGGGAAAGCATTTACCAAGGATATAAAATTCTTTTAAGACAAATTCATACTTCGGCAGAGATTATTTCTCGTCAAGTAGGCGGAGTTTATGTGAATAGAGGTTATTTAAATCTTCAAGATAAAAATCCATACGAGGTTGTTCCTTATGAAAATCAAAAAAAATCAATACAAATATTAAAAGATCTTTATTTTGATAGTAAAAAAATGAGTGTCCCAGAAAATGTTTTAAATAAAATGCAAAGAGAAAGAAGAGGTTTTGATTTATTTGGTAAAACCGAAGATCCTAAAATACATAATTTGATTCTCAAGGGTCAGAAAAAAGTTTTAAAACACTTTACAGATTCTCGCGTCTTAAAAAGACTCTCAGACAGTTCTCTTTATGGAAATGAATATTATCCGAATGAATTAGTAGAGGATCTGACAAAGGCTATTTTTAATAAAAAAAAATTATTAAAAATAAATACACTAGATCAAAATCTTCAAAATTATTATCTAAAAAGATTGATTCTTATTGTTAAAAGTAAAAAATATGACTCACCTTCTGTCTCGGCTAGCTTGGCATCGTTAAAATACATAAATTCTTTAACGTTCTCTACTTCAACAGACAAGTCAACTCAAGATCACAAAGAAATGATTCGGTGGCAGTTAAAAGAAGTTTTAAAACTTTAATTGAAAATAACAGTTTTCGAATTATTGATAAAGATTCTTCTTTCGATATGGTACTTAACAGCCCTAGCTAAAGTAATAGATTCTAAATCTCTTCCAATAAGCTCTAAATCTTTAGGGGTCATAGCATGATCAACTCTTTCGACGCTCTGATCAATTATCGGACCTTCATCTAATTTAGACGAAACATAATGCGCTGTTGCTCCTAAAATTTTTACTCCTTTTTCATAAGCCTGATGATATGGTTTAGCTCCTTTAAAGCTAGGTAAAAATGAATGATGAATATTGATAATCTTGCCAAAAAAATCATGCGACATTTTATTAGACAAGATTTGCATATATCTAGCTAAAATTAAAAGGTCAATGTTGTATTCTTTCAGAATTTTTCTTATTTCTTTTTCGGATTTATTTTTATTATCTTTTATAACTGGTATGTGAAAAAAAGGTATGTTGTGCCATGAAGCAATTTTTTGATGGTCTTTATGATTAGAAATAATACATGAAACATTCATTGGTAAAATTCCTGAATCAACTCTATACATAAGATCTTGTAAACAGTGGCCATACTTAGAAACAAAGATTGCTGTATTAGGTTTATAGTCAATATCTTCTATTGACCATTCCATCTTTAAACTTTTACATTCTTTTGAAAAAAATTTTGAAAAATCATCAATATTAAATACTTTTTTTGGATATATTAATTTAGCTCGCATAAAGAATGTTTTATTTTCAGGGTCGCCATAATGAGCTGAATCTAAAATAAACAAATTTGCTTTATTCAAAGTTGTAGAAACTTTAGCAACAATTCCATATTTATCAGGACATTGAACTCTTAAAATATACTCTTTAGACATTTTTACTCAACGCAAAGATAATTAAATTTTACAGCTAACCCTTCATTAGATCTTGCATAAAGACCGATGGTACTTTTATTTGTAGAAAAAGTTATTCCCATATCGGCATTCCAACACAAATCTATTAGTTTTGTTAGACCAAATCTAAGATTAATTCCTTTGTCGGTTCTTAAGCCTAATAATGGGTCTTTTTGCTCATAATCTTTATAGGAATAACCTATATTAGTTGTCGCAAAGGTAGTTGAATTCAATGACTTTCGAGTACTAATATCAAAGGATCGTTTTATGTAAGTTTCTGTAGACGAAGTTGCATAAAAATGCTCATAATTAGTCTTGTAACTTAGAAAAACACCACTTTTAGGGAAGATTGCACTTCTGCTGAGTCCTAAACCAATAAAATCTCCTGTTTTTGCTTGAGACGAAATAAAGTCTCTTTCGTCAAGATAAACATTTAATCCAAAGCTGCCTGCATCTTTTAAGGTTGAGCTCCAATCAATATCTACTCGATGAGATCTCAGTAATTCAGAGCCTTGAACAAATACTCTAAATGCAGTGACTGAAGGAGTGAAAGTTTGTCTTGTTAAGCCTAATTTCTCATTATCCATTAAATGAAATTTTCTATTTAGAGAAAAAACTCCAGTAGAAGAATCGAAATTAGAAAAATTTCTATAAACTTGTCTTGATAGAGACACTACATAATTAATAGTATCGCCCCTAGGATGACGTAAATCTTGAGTGATTTGAGATGAAAAAGCTAGATTTGTATAAATATCGGTTTTTGGTTTATTTGAAATATTTAAATCTAAGGCTCCAAAATCTCCCACTACAGTTACTACATCAGTATCTAAACCTGCATTAGCATTTCCAGAAATACCCATTCCTACTGAAACAACAGATTGAGTTTTAAATAATCTAGTTTCATTTTCAATTTGACTTAAAAACACTTCAACTTTCTCCTTTACCTCTGGTGGAGGATCATAAGACTCAATATCATCTAAATATCTCTTTGCCGAAGCGTAAGCTCCCAATCTAAAGTATAAAACTCCAAGTTCTAATTTTATTCTTGGTAAGTCTGGTTTGTAGATTAACATTTGCTCAAAAATACCTATCGCTGCTTCTAAGTCTCCTACTAAGATAGATAAATTTGCATAATTAAATAAATTTTCTAAGTTGGTGGGGTCTTCAATAATGGAGTCAAAAACTCTTTGACGTTCAATTTGAGTTTCTTTTAATACCTCTGGATCAGAAATTGAAGGCGGAACGTTTTGAGAATATAGACTATAGCTTAGAATACATAATAAGATGCATATAGTATTTTTTATTTTAGTGATAAACATTTTTAATTTAGACCCCTTCGGATGGGGATTATATTAAATATTTCGTTACTAATGAATTAAATTTACCTAACTAAATTTTATGGATATTCTTAAAATCGGTAAATATCTATTAATTCCTTTTGCGGTTTTAATAAGTTTTGTTCCTGTGCTTGATCCATTCAATGCATTTAGCAATCTAAGGAATAATTCGTTTGATATTTTTCAAAATATTTCTCCAAGAAAATCCTTAGCTTCTGATAGTGTAATAATTTTAGATATAAACGAAGATTCAATAAATGCGATAGGTCAATGGCCATGGCCAAGATCAACTTTAGCTGAATTAGTAGACAAAACTCGTCTATCTGCAGTATTGGGATTCGATGTAGTTTTTGCTGAAAATGACAGAACTGGCTCTAAAGAATTAAAAAAATTATATAAAAAAAATGAATTACTTCTTTCAGCCTTAGATAAAGTTCCAAATAACGACGATATATTTGCAGATTCAATTAGAAATCATGGCACTGTAGTTCTTGGGGCAATACCAAGTAATAAAGAAATTAATAAATCCTTTAATCTTAAATTCGGTCTCATTGAGCAAGGAGATAATCCAAGAAACTTTTTACCAAGTTATAAAGGCATTCAGACTAATTTACTAAGTCTTGATAATGCAGCAAAAGGAATCGGCAGTATGAGCATTGGAACTAATGATTCAATTATTAGAAAATTACCCCTTTTTGAAAATGCTAATGATTCCTTAGTGCCATCTCTTCCATTAGAAATATTAAGAGTTGCAATTGGCGCAACTACTTTTCAAATAAAATCGTCTAATGCTTCTGGTGAAAATGCTTTCGGAGAAAAAACAGGTATTAATCATGTAAAACTTGGAAGTTTAATAATTCCTACAAATCAAGATGGCAGTGTTTGGATTCATTATCTAAACCAGCCTATTAAGACTATTCCTATAATAGATATTTTAGATGCTAAGTATTCAGAAGAATTTTTCGATGGAAAGATTTTAATTGTAGGCACTAGCGCTCCTGGTCTTTTTGATCTCAGATCTACGCCATTAGAAAATAATATTCCCGGAGTAAGCATTATTGCTAATTTAACTGATCAAATATTATCAGGTCAATTTCTTAAACGTCCTGATTGGATTTTTGGCCTTGAAATAGTGACCGGCTTAGTTTTATCTTTGTTAATTACTTTTTCTATCCAATTTTCAGGGCCAATCGGAGGATTGATTCTTTTTTTATTTGGAAATTGCCTATCCTTTGCAGGAAGTTTTTATGTATTTAATAATCTTAATTATTTAATTGATCCAATATCCCCTTTCCTTATCTGTTTGATAGCTTACTTAGTAGTAACTTTTTTTAATTTCTTTTTTACTGAGCTAGAAAGAAGTAAGGTTAGAAATGCCTTTTCTCAATATATGTCACCTGTAATGGTAGAAAAACTAGCTAAATCGAGTGAATCTCTAAAACTTGGTGGAGAACGAAAAGAGATGACATTTTTATTTTCTGACATTAGAGGTTTTACCTCTATTTCAGAAAAATACAAAGAGGATCCAGAAGCTTTAACTGATTTGATCAACAATTTACTTACTGTTCTATCAAATGAAATTTTGAATAATGAAGGGACTATCGATAAATATATGGGAGACTGTATTATGGCATTCTGGAATGCCCCTGCTGATGACCCAAACCATAGGGTTAAAGCAATAGATGCTGCATTTGCGATGAGCGAAGCATTAGAAAAATTAAATAAAGACTTAAATAGATCCGATGAAGATCTTTTGTCTGTAGGAATTGGAATTAACACTGGTGAGTGCATAGTTGGAAATATGGGGTCTAATAAAAGATTTGATTACACGGTTTTAGGAGACTCTGTAAATCTTGCTTCAAGATTAGAAGGTCAATCAGGAAATTATGGAATGCAGATAATCTTAGGAAAAGAATCAATAAAAAATCTAGATAAGCATTCTTATCGTATTTTCGAATTAGATATGATCGCTGTAAAAGGAAAAATTGAGCCTGTTTCTATCTTTACGGTATTTAAGAATTTTAATAATCAAGATGCTAACTATAATTTTAGTAGCGAACATACAGAATTTTTAAAAAATTATCGTTCGCAGAACTGGGCTAAAGCAAAGGAACACATTGAGAAATATAGGTTTTCTATACCAGAATTTACTTTATACTACAGTCTATTTTTAGAGCGCATAGATGATTTATCAAATCAAAAATTGCCAGAAGATTGGTCTGGGGTATTTATTGCAAAAACTAAATAAGGTTTTTCTTTTTTTATTTCTATTTTTTACTTCCTCATTATTTTCTGAAGCAATTGTAAATGTAGAAGATCTTAGAAGAGATGGAGAAGTCGGTTTCTTTGCAAATATTTCAGGTTCGTTAAGTTTGTCCAGAGGAAATAGAAATAGGGATAGCTTCTCTTTACAATCATCCTTTGATTATAATCTTGATAACTTAGAGACTTTTGTTGTTTTAAAAAGATCAGAAAAAAAAATAAATAAAAATAATTACGATTCAGCAACACTGGCTCATTTAAGATTAAATTTCTTATTTGATTCCGATCCAAGTTTAGAAACTTTTATTCAGTATTCTAAGAATCCTTTTAGGAAATTCAATAAAAGAGAATTATTAGGAATTGGGGCTAGGTTTAATATTGGAAAAAGCATGAAAGCAGGTATCGGCGCCATAAATGAAAACGAAGAAGACTTAAACTCTCTATCAGATAATACTTTGAGGGTTTCTTCGTATTTACATAATGAATTTGTTATTGAAGAAAATATAATATTTGATTTATCAGCTTTTTATCAGCCTTCAATAGCAAGATTAAATGATTTTAAAGCAACTTTAATTGGACAATTTAATTTTCAAATAAATAATAGTTTTAAAATATCTGTACAATACAACACTTTTTATGACTCAAGACCTCCTTCAGATGCTGTAAAACGTGAAGAAGGACTTGCAACTTTATTTTCTTATAGTTTTAATTAGATTTTATGGAAGGTTTTTTAAATTTAATAATTAGTGTTTGGAACCAGGATTTTATGGGAATCTCCATTGGAAATGTTGCCATTTCATTGACGATAATAATTTCTTCATTAATTCTTAGGGCAATACTAATTTCCAGAGTTTTTAAGTTTTTAGAATCATTGGCTAAAGAAACAGAAACAGAGGCCGATGATATCCTTCTTGAAACTCTTGAAAAGCCTCTTGGAAATGTTCCTCTTGCATTAGGGCTGTATTTAATTATTGAGCTCCTTCCTTTGACAGGAGTGGCAGATATGTTTCTTACAAATATAGTAAAAGCATTAATTGCCTACACAATATTTAGTGTTCTCACTAAGGCTATAGGACCTATATTTGAACTCTTAGCGGTAAGATCTTGGGTTACAGCTGCTTTATCTATGTGGCTTGAAAGATTTACTAGAGTTTTAATTTGGATTCTTGCTATAGCAATAATATTAGATATCTTTGGGGTTCAAATTGGTCCTATTATTGCCGGACTAGGATTATTTTCTGTTGCAGTAGCATTGGGAGCGCAAGATTTATTTAAAAATCTTATATCAGGTATTTTAATAATTGCAGAAAATAGGTTTCAGCCCGGAGATAGAATAGAGGTGGATGGTAAGCTTCATGGCATAGTAGAAACTATTGGTTTTAGATCAACAATGATCAGACTGTTCAATACTTCTCCAATGATAATTCCTAATAAAGATCTTTCCGATGTAAACGTAATAAATCATGGTGAGCTTAGATACAGAAGAATTAAATGGAGAGTAAATTTATTATACTCAACTTCCATAGATGAACTAAAAAAAATATGTGATGAAATATCTGTCTTTATAAAAAATGAGAAAGAAGGATTTGCGATAAACTCAGGGCAAGAATCTTTTGCTAAAGCAGTTGAATTTGGTGCAAGTTCTATAGATGTTGAAATCCTATGTTATTCAACACCAAGAGATTACACCCACTACTCTGAAGTAAAGCAAAAATTAATTCATAAAGTCATGGAAATTGTTCGAAATAACGGGTCAGACTTTGCCTTCCCATCCAGATCTGTTTATGTTGAATCTAGTCACGAAGTAGACTCATAAAATTTAACCTGTTCTGTTATCGGCGCTTAATTTTAATTCTTCAAATAATGAGGAAAATTCTTCAGTAAGTTCTTGTAATGAATCCTTAGACAATCTTAGAAGTTTTGCCTCTTCTTGAACAGATATTGTTGCATTTCTCTTTGCATCACTTATTAATCCTGTTTCACCAAAAAAATCACCTGCACCTAAAATTACAGGGTTTTCTATTTCAACTTGAACGCTTCCAAATTCAATGATGTACAAAGCATCAGCGATATCGCCCTTCTCAAAAATGATTTGCTTGGCTGGTAAGACTATGGGTTCTAACTTTGAATTTATCTTGGTAATAGCACCTATTGGTAAATTAGAAAATAAATTTATTTCTGTAATTGCTTCTAAAGACACTAGAAAATTTCTTTTCTGGATATCTTCATAATATGCCGATGCTAGTATTGCGGCCGGTAATGCAAACATCGCAATACCTAGAAACATTGCAAAACTTGAAATTAATTTACCTAAATCTGTAATTGGCGTTACATCACCATAGCCTACAGTTGTAAGAGTTGCTATGCCGTACCACATTGAATCTAATATATTGCCAAAAGCTTCGGGCTGAAGATCTTTTTCTAAAAAATGAATAATTACCGAAAAAATTAATAATAAGGAAAAAACAACTATTTGGGTACCTAAGATTGAAAGACGTTGTTTCCAAATTGTTTTAAGCAATGTATTTGTAGGCAGTAATATCCTGTGATTACTAAAAATTGAATATGCTCTGAATATTCTAAATATTCTTAAATCTATAAAATTAAGAAAGAAGAAATTAATAATCACAATTAAATCAACTGCAGACAGAGTAGAAATCTTTCTTTCCAAGATTAATCTAGTAATAAATTCAATTATAAAAATTATGAAAGATACTAAAACAAATATGTTAGAAAAATATAAATTCTTATCAGATAACTCATATCCAGAGGTTAAAATTTGATGAAGAACATTTAAAATAATTAGTAAACCAATAAATTTATTTAAATATTTATCAAAGAATTTCATAATTGGGATTGATTCTATTCGAATTTTTACATAGAGTGAAATTTAAATATGTTCTAAAAACTTATTTGGGAGAAATTTTGTTTGATATATATAAAGATAAAAAAGGTAAATTTAGATTTAGATTAAAAGCTAAAAATGGAGAAATTATTTGTTCAGGGCAAGCTTATACTTCTAAAGCGTCCTGTATAAAAGGCGTAAATTCATTAATAACAAATGCTAAGAAGAAGAAATCTTTTCAACTCCAAAAGAATAGAGCTGGAAAACATTTCTTTAATGTAGTGGCAGGAAATAATAAAGTCATTGCAACAAGTCAAAGTTATAAAACAGAAAATGCTCTTAATAAGGGTGTTGAAAGCGTAAGAAAAAACGCTACCAAAAAGAACTTAAAATAATAATTATCCCCAGTAAAACATAATTGCTGGCACGCTAATTATTATTATTAATATTTCTAAAGGTAGTCCAACTTTCCAGTAATCTCCAAATTTATAGTTTCCTGGTCCCATTACTAGAGTATTACATTGATGTCCTATAGGAGATAAAAAAGCGCAACTAGCTCCTATCGCTACAGACATTAAAAATGGTTCTATAGGCTGATTAATTTTATCTGCTAAAGAAACGGCAAGTGGAGCCATAATCACAGCTGTTGCTGCATTATTTATTACATCTGACAAAAACATTGTGATTATCATAATTAATACAACCATCCAAACATGATTTATCGAATATGATAATGAAGCCAAAAATGTAGAAACTTGATCGGTTATACCGAAATCAATAAGAGTATTTCCAATAGGAATCATTGCGGCTAATAGAATAACTACTGGCCAATCAATATGCCTATACACACCTTCTCCAGTTAGTAGCTTTGAACTTACAAAGCCAATGACACAAAGTAAAAAAGCGATAACTATTGGTACAAGGTCGAAAATTACTAAAATCAAACTTGTTATGAATAAGAAAAAAGCTAAGAAAACCTTAGAGGAATCTCTAACCACATCAAACTCTCTTTGCCATAAAGGCATGAGCCCTGCCAGTTCTAATTTAGAAGCAATACTACTTTTATCCCCTCTATTAGCAATTAGTAAGACATCTCCAGCTTTAAAAATTTCACTAGATAATCTAAATCTGAACTTTAATCCTCTTCTCCATAAACCTAGCAGCGAAAGATCTCCCCCTATTAATCTTTTAAAATATTGATACTTCCTTCCGATTAATCTAGATTTTGGAACTATGATTGCCTCTATTCCTCCTAAATTTTCAATAGAAGTTAAATCGTTTTCTGAATCAATATCTAAGCCGAATTGCTGTTGTATATCAGCAACCATATCGGGATTAATTTTGAGAATTAATATTTGTCCTTCATATAGTTTTTGATTTCCGTGAATTTCAATTTTTTTTCCTTCTTCGTTTATTTGGCCTATTAGTGCTGTATCTGTGTCAAGATTTTGCCTAAAATCAAATGCTCTTTTCTCTAAAAGAGAGCTTTCTTTAGTAACTGTCATTTCTACTAAATAATCCTCTAATTCTATTAAAGGGTTTGCTTCAGAGTTTAAAGGTCTAATTTTAATTAGTCTCCATCCTAAAAATGTTATAAATAAGATACCTAAAATACTTACTGGAATTCCAGCAAAAGAAAAATCAAAAAAGCTAAAATCAGTTTCTGTAAATTCATTTCTAAATTCAGAAATTATAATATTTGGAGGGGTTCCAATCTTAGTGTTCATTCCCCCAAGTATTGAAGCAAAAGAAAGAGGAATTAAAAATTTTGAAGGATTCCAATTCATTTTTTGACAAATTCCTAAAGTTATTGGCAGTAACATTGCCATTGCTCCTATGTTGTTCATAAAAGATGATAATAAAGCTGCAAAAAAAGTTATCGAAATCATAAATTGAAATTCAGTGTTGGCATAATTCTGTAACTGCCTTCCAATAACTGATATGAACCCTGATCTTTCTAAGCCTTTACTTATCAAGAGAACCAAAGCTACTGTTATAACAGCTGGATGAGAAAATCCAGAAAATGCTTTATTTGGCTCTATATAACCTAGTAAAACAAAAACGGAAAGAATGCCCAAAGAAATAGCATCGTAACGCCATCTTCCCCAAATGAATAAAATTACCATAAAAGTCAAAAGACTTATGATTACAAATTGATCAATCATTTATTTAAAAAAGAATGGAATTAATGCAGGAGTTTTTTTCATGTATTCTTCGTATTCAGGTCTTCTTTGCAAACTTCTGTTATCCATCATTGGAATAGAAGCAAAAATAAACATAATTAGCATAGATAAAGGACAAACTATTAACCAGAAGTTTTCTAAAGATTGAGATAAAGAAAACCCAAATAGACCAAACCAAAATAAAATTTCTCCTAAATAATTAGGATGGCGGCTGTACTTCCACAAACCTTTGTTCATAGTTAAAGATCTATTCTTGGGGTTAGATCTAAACGAATGCATTTGTTCATCTGAAACATGTTCTAAAAGAACTGCAAGTAAAGTAAAGATACAAAAAAACCAATCTATAAAACCTACTGGTTGGTCATTTATTGAAATTGCATAATAAAGTGGAAACAAACAAATGTTTACCATAATCGTCGGAAATAAATGTATCCCAAATAGGTTTATAAACCATTTAAATTTACCAAATGTCTCATAAAGATTTATGTATCTAAAATCTTCATGTACGAGTCCTGGCCAAGTTTTCAGCCAATTCCAAGTTAATCTAATTACGTAATAAGTAATTGGAAGGCCTATTAAAAAGAATCTAAGAAACGAAGAATCTTCTACTTCTGGATATAAAATTAAATAAATGAATACAGGAAAAGGGAAAACAGACCAAGCTGGGTCATACAAGCTCGAATTCCTGTAAAAAACACTAAAAATAAATATTATTAGCGTTGCTATTATGTGAGCTAATAGGACATCTAGCCATAGGTGGCCAAATTTAAAATAAATAAGTGAAAGATATCCAAAAAGCAAAGAAAATAAATACGCAAAGATAAAGACTATTAAACTTTTTATATACACTTTATTTATTTCTTTGGTTTAAAAGAGACAGGCAATTCCTGAATGGCATTTACAAAATTATTGGGAGTAAAAACCATCTCCCCGTCCTGAACCATATCTGGGAATCTTTCAAAGATCTTTTCATAAACAACTTCTAGTTGCATGTTAGCAGTATGTTTTCCAAGGCAAAGATGTCTTCCATACCCAAAAGATAAATGTTTTTTTGCATTTTCTCTTGTAATGTCATACTTGTTAGGATCTTTAAATACTTCTGGGTCTCTATTAGCTGCTCCGTACCAAAGAGAAACTTTTTCGTTTGGCCCAATTTTTTGATCTCCTATTTGAGTTTCAACTTTAGTAGTTCTCCTCATGAATGTAACCGGATTTGCAACTCTAATTGATTCATGAACCATATTTGGAATTAACAATCTATCATTAAGAACCAATTCTTTTTGATCTGGATTTTCTGAGAGTAAATTCATTGTCCCGCTAATTGAATTTCTTGTTGTATCATTACCTGCAAAAATTATTAGAAGCCAAGAACCGTCAAGATATTCATTAGGAAGTTTTTTACCTTCAATCTCAATATTAGCAATTACTGATAGCAAGTCGTCTTTAGGTGATTTTCTTCTTTCTTCAAGAATATGTCTTCCGTAAGAGAACATTTCTTCTATCATTTTAGTAAACATTTCAATTAATGCAGGATCTGCAGCATTTTTATTTTGTTCATCAGTTAAGTCTAGTTGATTTTTTTCAGCAGCCTGAGTAGCAACTATTAACTGTGCCATTTCTAGAAGTTTCATCCATTCTATGATTTTAGGACGATCAGATTCAGGTACACCCAACATTTCACATAAAGTAAATAATGGTAACTCCGCAGATACTGACTCTACTAAATTACATTTTCCTAAAGGTGCAATTGCATCTAATAATTTATCGACTTTTAATTCAACTTTTTTTCTTAAATTGCTTACATATTTTGGATTAAAGAAAGCCATATGAGGGTTTCTCATATTAAGGTGCAATAGTCCATCTAAACTCAGCATATGATCCATTGTTGATCTATATAATGGCGAATCATCTAAGGTTTCAAAACCATGAGTTAATTGTGTACCGCCAGCTAGTTGAGACGAAAAAATATCCTGATTTTTTGAAACAAATTCAATATCCTTATATTTTGTAAGAACCCAAAAACCAGGCTCTGTATCTTCTGGGCCAGTTTCATGAAAATAAACAGGAGCTTTTTCTCTTAAATCTAAGAATTTTTCATAAGGCTGGCCTTTGGTAAATTGAAAAATATCTGTTAAATCAAAATCTCTTTCATATGAATAAGCCATTTCATATTTAGGAGCATTTATTTTGACATAAGGTTGTGAATCGCTATTAAGTTTTAAAGTCATTTTATATATATTACTAAATTTATTGTTCTATGGCGCGCCCGGAAGGATTCGAACCTCCGACACCCTAGTTCGTAGCCAGGTGCTCTATCCAGCTGAGCTACGGGCGCAAATTAATTCTTCTGAATGACTTTTGCATGGATTTCACCTCTATGAACTGGAATATCTTTTGGTGCATTAATGCCTAATCTCACTTGGCCACCTTTAATTTCCAACACTACAATCTCCACGTCATCGCCAATCATAAGAGATTGATCCCTTCTTCTACTTAAGACTAACAAATTTATTCCCCCTTCACATAAGATAGCAAAAAATCATCTTATGCAAAAGCTGAAAAAATTTTTATATATCTAGTCCATAAGGAGGCGCTTCTTTCAAATCAGGATTTAATAAATAAGTTTTAGTTCTTAAATAATTTGCTAATTCTTGATTAGATAAATCTAAATTTAATTCAGAATATTTAAAAGCATCTCCAACTATAAACTTAAAATTACTGCCTATTCTTCTCTTGACTTCATGAAATAATAAAGAGGCTCTAAACATATCATTTATATGACTAGCCAATTGGAAAGCTAATGAATTTTTACCATAAAAATAAATAGGAACTATTTGCGGATCTGTTTGCTTTATAAGTCTTGAGGTAAATTTTTTCCATTCTGGGTCAAAAGCTTTATCAACACCTTGATAAAACTTGTTAGTGGTTGAAACGGTACCTGAAGGAAAAATAATTATAGATCCGCCATTAGATAAATGTTCTCTAGACTTTTTTCTAGTATCTAAATTAGTGATTAAAGCTTGTTTATCACCTGTGAAGTCTATTGGTAAAAGATAACCTTTAGTTTCAGGAGCTCTTAAAAGAAGGGAGTGAGTTAAAACTTTAAAATCATCTCGAAATTGAGATACAAAATAACTTATTACAAGTCCATCTAAAACACCATATGGATGATTTGCAACAAATATCGTTGGACCATCTGTTGGTATAAATTTATCATTATTAAAATCTAATTTAAGCTGAAGCTGTTCTAAACATCCATGCCAAAAATTATCCCAGTTTTCTGAATTTTCTTGATATTCCCTATACAGCTTAAATAAAGCTGGCTGGCCTGCCATAGACTCAATACATCTAATAATTAATTTGCGATACCAAGGATCATCTGGATCCGCATAGCTGAAATATTTTGATTCTATGTATTCCATATTATTGGCGGAGAGAAAGGGATTCGAACCCTTGAAGGAGTTGCCCCCTTACCCGCTTTCCAAGCGAGCGCATTCGACCACTCTGCCATCTCTCCATCTTATTTAATGTAAAAGCTAGCTATTCTATCTCCATGAAATGTACCAAGCCAAATTTTATCATCCTGAGGCAATGCAACAGTTGCAGCTCCCATTTGTTTATCGGCAAAGGTATATGTATTAATTTCTTCTAGATCCTCCAATGAGAGTTGGTGAATCGTAAAAGGTAAAGGACATTGAATTATTGATTCATCACATTGAAGTCCCTCTATACCAGAATAGTTATGTGCGGCTACCCACAGACCAGAATCGGTTACCAAAAGATTATCTTTCCCTCCGCCAAAATGTTCATATTTAACTGAAGTATCTTTTAGATTGAACTTAACAGTCTTACCCGAAAACCAATAATTTATATATAAAAAATCTTCTTTCTCTGACAAATCTATTCCGTTAGGAAATGATCCTGAAGTATTTTGAATTTCCATAAAACCTTTTTCTTTATTCCAAAAATGGACTTCACCAGTCTGTGAGATGAAAATACTTGCATAAACTAAAGACCACTCAGAAAGATTTGCATCAAACATGCTAGTAGCATAAAACGAACCATCTTTTTTCAAAGCTACATCATTAAAGTACTTATTTTCAGGGGCATCTACACAGCCTCTCCAAATTAGTTTCATATCTTGATTTTCCAAAAGTTCAAATAATTCTATTGTCTCTGCAGGAAGATGATTTATAACGGCAAGCATAAATTTGCCATCATTTCGTTCAATTAAATCTATGCCATGAGGTGAAAATCTTTCACTTTTTAACTTGCAATTAACATCTCCCCAATCATTAGATTCATAAGAGATTTCAAAATCTTTTTTTTCTTTTCTAAATAAATCAAAGTAAGAAAGATTTCCATATTTGGTATTAGGAGCTAAAGATCCAAACTCAGAAATTATAATTTTTTCTTTTGATGGAGATAAATAAAGATCCTCAGGATTTTGAAAGCCACAATTTATTTCGAAAATATCATCATCGTTACAATTGGAAATCTCATTAAAATCATTGAAGGTGAATGATGACAATAAAAAAACTACTGAGATAAATAAATCGTAGAACATTAGGTTCTTATACCATATCCTTTATTAAGCAAATAGTATGCCAATGAAAAAAATAAAATGATAAAAAAAGTTATCATTAATAAAGCAAACTCTACATTTATATCGGATATCCCAATCATTCCATATCTAAATGCATTAACCATATACAACAATGGATTTGCTTTAGAGACCAATTGCCAAGTATTTGATAAAAGATCAACGGAATAGAAAACTCCTCCAAGATAAATCAAAGGTGTAAGAATGAAAGTAGGAACAATGCTTATATCATCAAAATTATCCGCAAATAAGGCATTTAGAAATCCTGCAATTGAAAATAAAAAAGCTGTCATGATAACTACTAATAAAGTCAATGGAACATTCTGAACACTGATATCTGTAAAAATTAAAGAAGTGAGTAATACTAAAAATCCTACAATGATTCCCCTTACGACCCCTCCTAAAACAAAACCAATAAGAATTAAATAATTTGGCATAGGAGATACTAGAAGCTCTTCTATACTCCTTTGAAATTTGACTCCAAAAAACGAAGAAACGACATTTGAGTAAGCATTCGTAATCACTGCTAACATAACTAAGCCGGGGGCCATAAATTGCATATAATCAAAACCTGACATTTTTCCTATTCTTTCACCAATAAATGTGCCAAAAATTAAAAAATATAGGATAGTTGTAAGCACTGATGGAATTAATGTTTGACTCCAGATCCTAAAAAACCTTAGAACTTCCTTTCTTAATAAAATATACAAGGATCTTAATTGTTCTTTAATAGTCATTATTTGTAAGTTCTAAAAATAATTCTTCAAGCCTATTTGTTTCGTTTCTCATACTTAGTATTTCAATATTATTTTCATTAAAAAAATTAAAAATTGTATTCAGACTAATTCCTTTATTTGCTTGTACGGATAAGGTCGAATCATCTATTTTTATAATTTTAAAATTATTAGATAAAGGCATTTCAAATAATTTATCTTTTAAATCAAAAATAAATGTTTCAATTTCAACTTCTCTTAAAAAAGAATTCATATCTGAGTTTCTAACAATCTTTCCATGATCAATAATTGAAATATTTTTACATAGTCTTTCAGCTTCTTCTAAATAATGAGTAGTCAAAATAATAGTAGTTCCATTTTTATTTATTTCAATCAGGAAATCCCATAATGAACGCCTTAATTCTGTATCAACACCTGCTGTTGGCTCATCAAGTATTAATAATTCAGGTTTATTTACCAAAGCTTTCGCCACCATTAATCTTCTTTTCATTCCACCAGATAAATTCCTTCCCTGCTCATTTCTTTTATCCCATAAGTTTAATCTCTTTAAAAAAAACTCTGTATTAGTTTTTACATCTTTATAGGGTAGCCCAAAGAATCCTGCTTGATGAAGCAGAACATTATGAACTGTTTCAAATTGATTAAAATTTACTTCTTGGCCAACTATTCCTATCTTCTTTTTAGCCTCAGAATGATGTGTATCAATATCTAGGCCTAAAATCTTTACAGAGCCTGATGATTTATTTACAAGAGAGCTTATGATTCCTATCATGGTAGACTTTCCAGCTCCATTAGGACCTAAAAGAGCATAAAAATCTCCTTTATCAACATTGAGGCTAACATTATCAAGAGCAATAAGATTATTATCATAAATCTTATTAAGATTTTTAATTTCTAAAGCTTTCAATTTATTTTTTTGATAGAAACGACATGCTATCTTCTAAACCCTTTAAGGTAAGAGGAAACATTTGATCATCTATTAAATGTCTTGATATTTCTATAGAAGACGAGTAATCCCAATGCTCTTCAGGAACTGGATTAAGCCAAACTAATTTATCATAAGTTGACATTAATTTTTTCATCCAGACAGATCCTGCTTCTTCATTCCAGTGCTCAATACTTCCTCCTGGATTAGTTATTTCGTAAGGAGCCATCGTTGAGTCGCCAACAAATATTATTTTATAATCCGAACCATATTTATGTATGAGATCATCTGTTTTTATCCTTTCGTTGTGTCTTCTACGATTATCTTTCCAGACTGTTTCGTAAACGAAATTGTGAAAATAAAAATATTCTAAGTTTTTAAATTCTGTCTTGCATGCAGAAAATAATTCTTCACAAATCTTTATATGAGGATCCATAGATCCTCCTACATCAAAAAAAACAAGAACTTTTACTGCATTTGTTTTTTCTGGCACCATTTTAATATCTAGTAACCCTGCATTTTTTGCAGTACTTTTTATGGTGTCATCTAAATCTAACTCTTCATTATGAGATTGACGTATGAATTTTCTTAACCTTCTCAAAGCAACTTTAATATTTCTTGTTCCCAGTTCTACAGAGTCATCTAGATTTTTATAATCTCTTTGTTGCCAAACTTTTACGGCCTTATTTTGTTTTCCCTCGCCATCTACTCTAACTCCTTCAGGATGAGAGCCTGCATTTCCAAAGGGAGATGTTCCTCCGGTACCTACCCATTTATCGCCTTTTTGATGTTTACCTTTCTGCTCTTCTAACCTTTTCTTAAATTCTGAGAGTAATTTTTCTAAACCACCCATCGTTTCAATTTTTTTTAATTCCTCTTCTGTCAAAAATTTTTCGAATTCTTTTCTTAGCCATTCCTCAGGAACTAGGGCTTGTAAAACATCATCTAATGTTTCTAGTCCTTTAAAATATATATCAAAGGCTCTATCGAATTTATCATAATGTTTTTCGTCTTTTACGAGAACAGACCTTGATAAATAATAAAAATCATTAATGTCAGCAAAAATCACTTGCTTTTCCAAGCCAGAAATTAAATCCAGCAACTCCCTAAGAGTACAAGGAATTCCAACTTCTTTTAATGTTCTAAAAAGATTTATTAACATTCAATTAGTTTTTATTAGCGCCTTCTCTTCTGGTCATAAAAGCAAGTCTTTCGAGAAGTTGAACATCTTGTTCGTTTTTAACTAATGCTCCATACAATGGAGGTATAGCCTTGGAAGGATCTCTATTTTTTAATATTTCATCAGGTAAATCGTCAGCCATCAGAAGTTTTAACCAATCGACGAGTTCAGAGGTTGAGGGTTTCTTTTTTAAACCTGGAACTTTTCTCACATCAAAAAATATATCTAATGCTTCTTTTACAAGTTTTTCTTTAACTTTGGGATGGTGAACTTTAATTATCTCTTTCATAGTCTCCCTATCTGGAAAAGAAATATAATGAAAAAAACATCTTCTTAAAAATGCATCCGGCAATTCTTTTTCATTATTACTAGAAATAATAACAATTGGTCTTGTAGTAGCTTTGATTGTTTCTTTTGTTTCGTAAACATAAAATTCCATTCTGTCTATTTCCTGTAACAAATCATTAGGAAACTCTATATCGGCTTTATCGATTTCATCTATCAAAAGTACTGCTTGTTTTTCAGAAGTAAAAGCTTCCCATAATTTTCCTTTTTGGATGTAATTTGAAATATCTTTTACCCTTTCATCTCCTAATTGCGAATCTCTCAGTCTCGTAACAGCGTCATATTCATATAACCCTTGCTGTGCCTTTGTTGTAGATTTTATGTGCCATTCAATAAGAGGAAGATCCAAAGACTTTGCAACTTCTAAAGCTAACATTGTTTTTCCAGTTCCTGGCTCCCCTTTAATCAAGAGTGGTCTTTGAAGAGCTATTGCTGCATTAACCGATAAGCTCAGATCATCTGTAGCAATATATGATTTTGTTCCTTTAAATTTCATAAAATTTCCTATTTGTAGATTTTTTTAAAAACCTATAATAACAATATTTGAGATAATTATTTCTTAATTCTTAATTTAGCTAATTGCTTAGATTGACCAACAAGATTTCCTTTAAAATCCCATATTTCTCTATCTTCCTCAATATAATTATTTGTTATAAATTCAGTCTTGGCTATTACTTTTAAGGGGCCAGGTGAAGGCAGATTTCTTATATGCGAGGTTAAAGAAAGTGTAGGAACCCAGCCTACTACTCCCATTTTATTAAAAATAGGAGGAGTTGTGGCATCTAAAAAAAGAATGAGCCCAAACAAATCTACGAGCCCCTTATCTTTCCAGCCCATATAAAGCTTTAAAGTTGCTTTATTTGTATCGTCAGAATTTTCCCACCATATAGAATCACGGCAGTATTTTTTTTCTAAATTTTTATCTAATTTTGGATTAAATCCTTCTTTATAGGGAACTTGCACACAATCCTCATAAGTATCAAATAAAGGTTCTTCTCTAAGATTTTGATTCAACCCTTTAGCTCTATCGAAATCGGTAAAAGTAGCAATTGAGAATATTTTTAGCTCTCCCTTTTGTCTTAAAGAAATATAAGCGGTAGAGGTACTTTTGGTTGAGCTAATTTTAGTAATTTCAATATCTGCTATTCCAAAATCTACTCTTTCAAGATAATTTGTAGAGATAGTTAGGGGATCTTTGTGAGGAAGGCATTCTGAACAAGCTTTAGCAATTATTGCCATCGAATAACCGCCATTTGCTGTTTGCCCTATACTCCATCTTTCTGAGATATTTGCTGTAAAATTGAAAGCAGATATTTTTGTTACAGCTATATCATCATTAAAAATTTTGGAAACACTCATTATAAAAATATTTTAAAACTTATTTATGCAATCTTCTTATTTTGACATAGGCGCCAATCTTACTCACGAATCATTTGAAAGCGATATAGAAGATGTGCTTAATAATGCCAATATAGCTGGTATAAAAAAAATATGTATTACCAGCACGTCAATAGAGGATACCAAAAGATCCTTGGAAATAGTAAAGAAAAGAGAGGACCTGCTAATTACTACTTGTGGGATTCATCCTCATTATGCAGATTCCTTTGATCAATCTAGCATTCTAAAATTAAAGGATTTTACAAAAAATGAATCCGTAAAAGCTATAGGAGAGACAGGATTAGATTTTAATAGAAATTTTTCTAAGAAAAATAATCAAATTGAATGTTTTATTAGTCAGCTTGAGTTGGCTAAAGAATTGAGCCTTCCTTTATTTTTACATCAAAGAGATTCTCATAAAGAATTTTTAAACTGTTTTGAAAAAGTAACACCTGATGTGAATGCTGTAGTTCATTGTTTTACAGAAGATAAAAAAGAATTTTATCAATATTTAGATAAAGGTTTTTGGATAGGATTTACTGGTTGGATTTGTGATCCAGTACGCGGAAAACATATGCAAGATTTATTATCTGAGATGCCTTTAGATAAAATTATGATAGAGACTGATTCGCCTTACTTACTTCCCAAAAATCTTAAAGTCAAAGGAAGAAGAAATGAACCTAAATTCATTGTAGAAGTCGCAAAAAAGATTTCTGAGCTACAAAAAGAAGATCTAAATGTAGTGACTAAAATTTTATTTAGCAATAGTCTTAAGTTTTTTAACCTTCAGCAATAATCCCGTTGGAAATAAGCTCATCAAAATTTTCTTCTAAATTTAATGACTGAATAATCTCTCGTGTATTAGTTCCTATCTTTACCGGTGGATTCAGTACCTCGTTTTTTGTAAGAGAAAATTTAGGAGCCGGTGAAGGTTGTGCAATTCCATTCAATTCAAAAAAAGATTCTCTTTCTTTGTTATGCTCATGCTCAATTGCTTCAGTCATAGACAACACTGGAGCGAAACATATATCTGTTCCTTCCATAATTTCACACCATTCATCTCTGGACTTTTCTCTGAAGCGCGTCTCTAAATTTAAACGTAAGTTTTTCCAAGATTTTTTATCCATCTGAGAATCAAAAATATCTTCGCTTAAATTCATTTTTTCTCTTAGTAAACTATAAAATTGTGGTTCTATGGATCCGATTGATACAAACTTTCCATCTTTACATTCATAACAGCCATAGAAATGTGCAGCTCCATCTAGTAAGTTTGATTCCCGAGAGTCATTCCATATTCCTGCATTTAACATTCCATACATCATACTCATCAATAAAGCCGATCCTTCTGTCATTGCCGCATCTATTACTTGACCTTTACCTTCTTTATTAACTGTATGTAAAGCTGCACAGATTCCTAAAGCCAGTAACATTCCGCCGCCGCCAAAATCTCCTATTAAATTAAGTGGTGGAGGTGGAGGTTCATCCTTTTTTCCAATAGCTCCTAGAACTCCGCTGAGTGAAATATAATTAATATCATGTCCAGCAGCATTTGATAACGGACCAAATTGACCCCACCCTGTCATTCTCCCATAGATCAATTTTTTATTTATTTTTAAGAGAACATCAGGACCCAAATTATTTTTTTCCATGACTCCAGGTCTAAAACCTTCTATAAGAATATCCGCTTCTTTAATTAATTTTTTAACAATGTTTTGACCTTCTTGTTTCCTTATATCAATAGTAATAGATTTTTTGCCTCTG
>QOPF01000006.1 GCA_003331625.1 Gammaproteobacteria bacterium
GACGCAACTACTGAGTATGCTTTTTACTTTTTTTAATTGGGTGCAGCCTGTGGTATTTATCCTGACTTTGATTGTATTTATAATTTTATGGAAAGCACACAATAAAAGAAAAAATGAGATATTTGGCAATTCACTTTAATTTATTTTTAAGTGACTTGTTTTTCTAGACAACAAAAACTAAAAACGCTTTTTGCGGCAATCATAATTTCTTTTACTTTAAGCTGTTCGTTTTCAGAAACCAGTGCTTTTGAGTGTAAGAGAATAGAGCAATCCAAAAGCACCATTCCTTTGATGATTGATTTACACCTAAATGAATCGCTAAATAAATTAAGCTTCAATTACCTATCCGAAGTTTTGTATAAAAATGACGAGAGTAATATCGCTCGAGCAGAAATTGAAACTTTTAGCACCATTTGGAATTTATACTTTGATAAACCAAATATGAGTCTATTTATATCGAAAAGATATCCTGCAAGCACCAATCAACCTGCTTATTCTTATAAATGCAAAACTCTCTAGCCATAATTTATTGAGATAAATTTTGCATATAATAGAAGGGCAAAGATGTATAATCTCCCTTCAATTTGAGATTTGCGGGCATGGTATAATGGCTATTACTTCAGCCTTCCAAGCTGACGATGCGGGTTCGATTCCCGCTGCCCGCTCCAGAATTAATATTCCTGAAACAGAAAGCCCGAAGTTAAATGCACAAATGCTTTGACTCCAGTATCTAAAGAGGCATCACTCACTTCAAAGTATGGGGAGTGGTTACCTGCAACTTTGGTCCAATCTTTTCCCTGCTCGGTGACGCCTAAAAAGAAAAAGAAACCGGGTACTTCTTGCGCATAGTAAGAGAAATCTTCAGCACCTGTTGAGCGATCGGTGCGGACTAAATATTCTTTACTAGCAACAACATTTTTTAATATAGGCAAGACGCGCGCAGTTAAATCAGGATCATTAATAGTTACCGGATAATTGCTTCCGTTCGGGATAATAACTTCCGCTGAACCACCATTCATCTCAGCAGTGCTTTTAGCTAAGGTTGTCATTTCAGTAATAATTTTTTCTCGCATTTTGGGATCGTAAGTTCTCACCGTACCTTCCATCACAACCTCATTAGGAATGATATTGCTTCTGACCCCTCCATGGACACTGCCAACTGATATCACGGCAGGTAAATTTCTGATGTCTAATTTTCGAGACACAATGGTATTGAAAGCACTTACAATCTGAGAACTTATCATGATGGGATCAACTCCAGCCCAAGGTGCAGAGCCATGAGCTTGTTTACCGGTGACTATAATTTTCCAAGAGTCAGCTGCTGCCATAGTTGGTCCCTCTCGATAAGCAATCACACCATCGGGTGCAGGATTAACATGCAGGCCAAAAACTACGTCGGGTTTGTTTTCCTTGAAAATACCTTCTTTGAGCATGAGTTTTGCTCCACCTTCTTCCCCAACAGGCGGACCTTCTTCTGCTGGTTGAAAAATGAACATAATACTGCCGGCAAGTTCAGTTTTATGTTTGGTAAAAAATTCTGCTACTCCCATTAAGATAGCCATGTGGGCATCGTGACCACAGGCATGCATGACGCCAACATCCAAACCGTTGAAAGTAGTTTTTTCAGTAGAGGCAAAGGGTAGACCAGTTTGCTCTACCACTGGCAAAGCATCCATGTCAGCCCTAAGAGCAACTAAAGGACCTGGCTTATCGCCTTTGAGCATAGCTACCAAACCCGTTTTAGCAATACCGGTTTTTACATCTAAGCCTAATGACCTTAAATGTTGTTCAATGTATTTTGCCGTTTTGAATTCCCGATTAGATAACTCAGGATATTTGTGAAGATGCTGACGCCAAGTTGTTATTTTCTTTAAAAGAGCATCGGATTCTTGATCAATAGCCTCAACAAAGTATTCAGATGATGCAAATACAGGAAGAGATGTGAATAAAATAAAGATTAAAAAACTATAAAGTGTTTTCATTTAAAGAGTTGGTCTGCAACGTAGGCATTGGTGAGACGTTCTTGACCAAAGGTAGAAATTGGCCCATGACCAGGGACGAAAGTTATATCTTTTCCTAATGGCCAAAGTTTAGTTCTGATAGCATCTAATAAATCTTGAGTATTACCTCTTGGTAAATCAGTTCTGCCTATCGAACCTTGAAAAAGTACATCACCGACAATAGCGAGTTTTGATTCTGGATGGTGGAACACTATGTGACCAGGCGTATGGCCAGGACAATGATATACATCTAATTTTTCACCATCGAGTTCTATTTGATCACCATCATCTAACCAACGATTGGGCAAAAAGTTTTTGGCGGTATCCATTCCATAACGTTTGCCTTGTTCCTCTAAGGCTTCAATAAGAAAAGTGTCATCCCGATGTGGACCTTCAATTTCGACGCTATATTTCTCTGCTAATTCGCTGGCACCACCAGCATGGTCCAAATGACCATGAGTAATAAAAATTTTTGAAAGTATTAATCCTTGTTCTTTAATAAAACCTTCTATCGAGGGAAGATCTCCACCAGGGTCGGTGACGGCAGCAATTTTTGATGACTCTTTCCAAATAACACAGGAATTTTGCTGCAAAGGAGTCACAGGAATGATTGCTGCTTTAAGTGTAGCCATTGATATAAAAACCTGACATTATTATAACCCATGAATTTTGAACTTTTAGACGGGAATAACTTAAAAATAAGATCAGTAGTCGAAGGCGAAGGACCATTGGTTGTTTTAGTTCATGGCTGGCCTGAAAGCTGGTATAGCTGGCGACATCAAATTAAACCCCTTACAAAAGCAGGTTTTAAAGTTGCTGCAATAGATGTCAGAGGTTATGGCGGTTCTGATAAACCCCATGAAATCTCCGCTTACTCTCTAAAAAGTATTGCAGCTGATATTGCCGCCGTAATAGATTCTCTTGGCTACAAAGAGGCCTATCTCTTTGGCCACGATTGGGGCGGACCAATTGTTTGGACCACGGGCTTACTTTATCCTGACACCATTAGAGCAGTTGGTGCCTTATCCGTTCCTTACACGCCCATTGGAGAAAAATCTCTTATTCAGTTATTTCGTGAGCTTTATAAAGATAAGTTTTTTTATCAGTTATACATTCAAGAAGAAGGCAAGGCTGAAGCTGAATTTGAAGCCGATGTAAAAACTGCTTTGGAGAAGACCTACTTCAGTGGTGATGGAAGAGGGATGCAGTTTATGATGGAAAACATTGGTAATCCTGCTTATCAAAAAAAACCAGACTCTACAATGCTCGAAAACTCACCTGTTTTTGACGCCTATCCTGCTTGGCTATCTCAAGACGAAATGAATTATTTTGTCAGCGAATTTGAGCAAAGTGGTTTTCGCGGACCTTTCAATAGGTACCGAGCTCAAGATATTGATTTTGAGGAATTACAGGAATTTAAAAATGTATCCTATCCGTTACCAGCTTGTTTCATCACCGGAACGTTAGACCCTGTTAATTTTTTTGCACGTGATGAAAAAGCATCTTCTGAAGATATTTTGACAGCTTTCACGAAAAACTATGATGATTTAAGAAAAGTAGAAGTTATTGATGGCATTGGTCATTGGACCCAACAAGAAAGTCCAGAATTAGTAACCAACTACATGACTGATTTTTTAACAAACCTCTAAGGAGAAAACTATGACCGCAAAATTACTAGGTTATTCAACGATTGGAACAAATAATAAAGAAGCCGCAGAAACATTTTACGATGGGCTGCTTGCACAAATGAATGCAATTAAGTTTCCAGCTAATGACCGTATTACTATGTGGATGTCTGAGGATGGAGGTTCGGTTATTTTAGCCATCGCAATTCCCTATGATGGTGGTACTGCAGCACATGGAAATGGCACCATGAAAGCCATTGCTTTAGGCTCTCATGAAGAAGTGAATCAAATGTATGCCAAAGCTATTGAGTTAGGTGCTACCGATGATGGTGAACCAGGTCCGCGTGCTGGAACTTTTTACGGAGCATACGTTTACGATTTAGATGGCAATAAGCTTTGCTTTTTTAACTTTAGTTAAACTAAAGCTTGCTCTATATCTTCTACTAGATCATCTAGGGATTCCAAACCAACAGATAGCCTAACGAGACCATCGGTAATACCGATGGCTTCTCTACGTTCTTTAGGTAATGAGGCATGAGTCATAAGCGCAGGGTGCTCGATTAAGCTTTCGACACCGCCCAAACTTTCAGCTAAAGCAAAGATTCTTGTTTTTTCTAGAAAGGTTGTTGATTTTTCAAGACCGCCTTTGATGTTCATAGATATGATTCCCCCGAAGCCATTCATTTGCTTTGAAGCCAATGCATGTTGTGGATGAGATTCTAAGCCAGGATAAATTATTGCTTCGATATCTTTGTGACCTTCAAAGTGCTTCGCTAAGGCTAAAGCATTAGCATTGTGTCGTTCCATACGAATAGCCAAAGTTTTCAAACTTCTCAATATTAAATAACTATCAAATGCCCCTGTAATAGGCCCTAGAGAATTAACAATGTTAGCCATTCGAGCAATTAAAGTTTCATCTTTCTTGCCAATTACCAAAGCGCCAGCAATTAAATCTGAATGACCGCCTAAATATTTAGTCGCGGAATGCAAAACGATATCAATTCCATGGTTTAACGGTTGTTGTACATAAGGAGAAGCAAAAGTGTTATCACAAACACTCAAGATATCTTCTGCCTTAGCAAAATCAGCAATGGCGGATAAATCTACAACTCTCAACAAAGGATTGGTAGGTGTTTCAACGAAAATCATTTTTGTCTTGTCAGTTTTTGCAGCAACGACATTATCCATATTTGTCATATCGACGTATGTAACTTCAATTCCTTGAGAAATAGTTTTTATTTCATTAAACAATCGAACTGTCCCACCATAAAGATCATTCATAGCAATTACATGATCGCCAGGAGAAAGTAACTCAACACAGGCCGAGATTGCCGCAACACCTGAAGAAAAGCCAAAGCCTGCAACGCCATTTTCTAGGCTAGCGATGCACTCTTCAAAAGCTTTACGAGTTGGATTAGCTGATCTGGAATAATCATAACCCTTATGCACTCCAGGACTTTCTTGCTCATAAGTAGAAGAGGTGTAAATGGGCATCATCACTGCACCTGTAGCTGGATCAGCTTTTTGTCCAGCGTGAATTGCTCTTGTTTCAAAGCCTTGTTTATTTTTTTTACTCATGAATTTCTATCTATTAAATTATTTTCTTCCAACCAAGTTTTATTAAAAGCCTTGGATAAATATTTGTTTCCGGTATCACAAATTAATGTTACTACTTTTTTTGGTTCTGTTTGTTTCTGACACCAAGTTATTGCAGCATCAACCAATGTACCGCATGAGGATCCTGCCAAAATGCCTTCTTTCCTGAGAAGTTCATCCACTCTCGCAAAAGCAGCTTTATCTGAAACATAAATACCCTCATCAATGACACTCAAGTCAAGGTTGTCAGGAATGTAATCTTCGCCAATTCCCTCAACAAACCAAGAACCGCCATCATATTTAAAACTACCTGTATTTACAGCATCTGCAACTACAGAGCCAATAGGATCAGCAACTACGATTTGAATATCTTTATTCTTACTTTTTAAATAGCGACCGGTGCCGCTAATGGTTCCGCCAGTACCAACGCCTGCAACAAAAGCATCAATATCACCTGCCATTTGCGACCAAATTTCAGGACCGGTGGTTGTTTCATGGATTAAAGGATTAGCCGGATTACTAAATTGATCAGCAAAAAAAGCTCCTGGAGTTTTCTTAACTATAGCTGCTGCCAGTTCTTGATAATGTTCAGGATGACCTTTTTCTACATCGGATCGAGTGAAAACAATTTCCACACCCATAGCTTCCAAATGCATCACTTTTTCTCGACTCATTTTGTCAGGAATGACTAAAATTAATTGATAGCCTTTTAATTTTGCTGCCAGCGCCAATCCCAGACCAGTATTACCGGCAGTGCATTCAACAATGACACCTCCCGATTTCAATGCTCCAGATTTTTCAGCCTCATCAATTATTTTCAAACCAACACGATCTTTTATGGATCCGCCTGGATTGAGGTTTTCTAACTTAACGAAAAGCTCACAAGGACCAGTATCAATATTATTTATTTTTACAATTGGCGTGTTGCCAACCATTTCCAAAAGATTATTAAAACTAGTCTTCATTTTTCTTTTTTTTTCTATCGTATTTAGTTTTATCCTTAAAAACACTTGCGCGATTAAACTTTCCTGCGTTCTTAGCTACAGGATTTAATTTACTTTTCTTTCGCTTATCTCTTTCTTTTGACACTAAAAAATAGTTTTTATTCGATAAATCTAGAGATATTTTATCATCCGTAATCTTTGATAAGGTTTTTTATTTTTTTAATAAATCATCCCAATCTTAGGTTTATTTCTTCCTTGATTAACCACATTCGGTCTTGTCCCCATGCATAAAAGGGATCAGAGCCATCCATGTTTGTTATTTTAAAACTCGGCACACCCCAACAGTTTCCAGCATACATATCGTTAACGTTATCATTTAAAACTTTTTTCCATTTAGACGTGTTTAATTCTTTTTTTATCTCCGACCAATCTAATCCTAATTGGTTAATTAAATTTTCTAGGTAAGCTTCGTCACCGATATTAATTCCATCTTGAAAAGATGCCTTTAAAAGCTCGTCAATATAATCAAAACCTTTGCCAAGCGAATCAATAATAGGAAACAATGAGTAAGCTTTTCTCGCAGGTTTTCCAATAGGCGAATAAATTTCTTTCATTTCGTAGTTGTGTTTGCGTCCTTCCCGAGCCGCATCGGAAATTATGTATTTAGCTTTGAAATCAGGAATAACCATCATTCGCATCAACATCGGTAATACCGGCCTTGTAATAAGATTAATTGGATAATTTTCTTCAAGCTCTCTAACTCTTTTTGCACTTACAAAAGTATAAGGACTATTTAAGGAAGGGTAATAAGTAAGATTAAGTTTATTTTCTGCAACTAAAGAATCCGGAGCTTTGGTGTTGATTAAACAAACTGGCTCGTTACTGGAGGATTTATTTGCTCCCAATTCTGTCAAACGTTCCTCTAAATAGTGCAATCGATCAACGCCCCAATATATTTCTTTTTCATAATAAAACGCTGAGCCAAAGTAATAGTCGCAATTATTTCTGATTTCATTTCCCGCTTGAAGTTTTTTTGTAATTTCTTCATTAGAAGATTTGTATTTATCAGCTAACTCATCAAGTCTCGAGACATTACCTTCCCATAATGCAGAACTTACTTCTTTGGCTATTTCTCCAAAATTTTCCTCATCTACGGAGCATAAAATACCATTTGCCTTGGTTATTAAATCTCCAGTAGGATAATTTTTTTCGGAAAAATTAATGTTGTAGAAGGGAGCAATTCTTTTTACATCTTCCAGACAGTAATCTGAATAAAGCGTTGGTTCATGCAAAGCAGCGGGATTTTCTTCGCCCACCAAGATAGGCTTGAAAACCACATCGAAAGAATCTCTAAATTTATCAATGTATTGAATGGTTAGATGAGAGTAGGGATCATCTACTTTATGAAAATACAAAACCTCATGAGGCCTGTTCTCTGCTTGTCTTTTGACCTCAGCCTTTTCTCTAATTGATTTAAAATTATCAAAGCTAGAAAACATGTTCATCGCTTTGTTTCGGAGTTTGTAGGCGAAAGTTCTTCTTGCTAGAACACTCCTAATGAATTTAATCATTAAAAACGTTCCTCTCCTGATTGAATGCGCTCATAAAGATCTTGATTGATTTCCACGTAATTACCTTTTTGATAGAAATATAATTTATCTTCAATTAAAGCAGGGTCAAAACCTTGTTTTTTGAGATCTTCTTTTTGGTGTTTGAAAGTTCCAGTGGTTTTCATAACTTCCGTCGTTCTTAAAAAGTAAGGCAATTGAAAAGCATTGAGGTTTTTACTGATGTGATCTGAAAAAACATCAAAGTCAAAATCATCCGTTACGTTTAAAAGAGCCATCCCAGCTTTTCCTTCAGCTGATTTAACCTCAACTCCATAGACATTAGAATCCAGAACTTCTGCATACTTGTTAATGATGGCAGCAACTTCCATAGTAGAGACGTTTTCACTTTTCCAGCGATAAGTGTCTCCGACACGATCGGCAAAAGATAACCAGTTATTTTCATGCCTTGTCAGCAAATCTCCTGAGTTAAACCAGCGATCTCCTTCTTCCATTACATCAGTCATTATTTTTTTATTCGATGCCTGTTTATCCAAATAACCCTCAAACGTAGCAAGTTTAGAAAGCTCTGATATGAATAATCCTGTTTCACCAACTTCGACAGACTCACAAAAGCCATCAGCATTTTTAATGGGTTCTCCCGATTCTTGATCGCACTTCACAACAAGTGAGCCACGCATATAATGACCAACCATGCCAGGTCTACCGTGAGTGTTAACCAATGCCCCAACTCCTTCGGTTGCACCATAAAGCTCTCTTATTTTAGGAATATTAAATCTCGATTGAAATTTTTCCCAAATATCAGGACGCAAACCATTTCCTGAAATAACTCTTAATTGATGATTCTTATCTTCTTCATTGGGAGGGACATTCATGAGATATCTGCACAATTCACCTACGTATCCAAACATTGTAACTTTGTGTTTTCTGACATCTGGCCAAAACTCAGACGCGGAAAATCTTTCTTTAATTACAGTCGTTGCCCCAGCTCGTAAACATCCTGCCCAAGACCAAAGAAGACCGGTTGCGTGATAGAGCGGTAAAGTTAAATACAAGATATCTTTTTGTTTTGCTCTAAAGCCAAAAAACTGACCAGCAAAACTTGTCTTAACTGCTCTACCATTAGTGATAAGGGCAGCCTTTGGCAATCCCGTTGTACCCGAAGTATAGATGTACATGCCAATGTCTTTTATTTGCAAAGGAAAAGCTTGGACATTTTTGGAATCTTTAGAAGCCTCATTAATATCAACGTAACCCTCAGGAACTTTTTGCGAGTCGTTTACCAAATAAAGTTTAAGAGCATCTAGTTCGGTTTCTGGCATTGAAGCCTTAAACTTTTCAAGATGCGAGGCACCTAAAATAGCAGCCTTGGCATCCACAATGGTGACTACGTGTTTGAGACCTTCACCTGTCACTGTAGTATTGATTAAAGCAGCAATGGCGCCTATTCGATGTGCAGCTAAAAGCAACATTAGAAAATCAGGGCAGTTATCCATTAGCAGGGCAAAACAATCACCTTTCTCGATTCCTTGAGCTTGCAGGAAAGCTCCATACTGGGAAACTTTTTTATCCGCTTCTAACCAAGTAATTGATTCGTCTTTAAAAATGAAAGCAAGTTCGTTGGGATACTTTTTAACATTGGTTTCAAAGAAATTTAAGATAGAAAGATTGCTATCAGGTTTCCAGGTAAAGAGCGTTCGAGGAATCCCTACAGCATAAAAATATATATCATCCAAAACCCCATTAATTGCCCATTTTAAACTCATAGTTAATCTCTCCCAAAGATACTTTATTTTGTCAGTTTCTTAATTTAATTTCTATCTTCTGTTAATAAATAAATTGGCGAGGACCAAGCTTTTGCATAATCTTTTGTTAAACAGTCATCATCTGGATTGGTACGATAATCTCCATAGCAAATGTTAACCGCAATGCAATTACCATCCTCATCGTACTCGCATCTTTCCCTGCCCGCGTTTATTCGCTCAATGGGTTCTTGCAGAACTCTAGCGTAATAAGTCGCATCTCTGCCATCTGTTTCATAATCATCATCAGAAAAATAAACAATGCAACCAGCCTCACTTTCAGGACACTCAAACGAGCGCCAAGGATCTTGAATTAAATCTTTGATGTTTTCATTAGGCTGAGTCTGTGGAGTGACTTTAATAATCTCAATTTTTTCTATGAGATACCTTTCTTCAGAAGGGTTATAGCATTCACCTTTGCAAAGTTCTTTTACGTATTTTGGATCTAAGTTGGTGGTTACGTAATCAGGACATCCTGGTTTTTGTTTCGGCGAACCAACGGCTTTTACTTTAAAGCTAGGTTTTTTTTGCGTAACAACTTCACTTCCCATAGCAAAGGTTTTCTGATCTTTAACCATATCAAACCACAGCAATATTTTTTCTCCCGAGGTGCCATAGACCTCTCTATTTTGAATGGCACCCCAAAGCTCATTTCTTTTTCGTGATTTTGCATGTACGGCAACCAATCCACCAGTTTGTAAATAACTTCCAATACGTTCTGTTTCTGCTTGAAAGAAACCTGGCAAGTCATACATCTTTTCGGGATCTGCTGGTTTAGTGGGATCTTGATTTTCTGGGTGATTAATTAAAGTATCACCAAGAATTGCCATTACGTCTTCATTTATTGGCCCTCTCGAGTCTGAGAAAACCTTACGCATCATTTGTTTGTAACCAGTTCCTGCTCTTGCATCATGAATATCGCTGGATCCAATAAAACCGAATCTAAATCTTTTTAGAGATAGAGGATCATCAAAATTTGTCAAAGCCAAAGCGTATTGTGCAGACATTTTTGGACGATAATTGAAACTGCCAAAATAACAGTCTCTACACTGACCCGAATCAAGCCAGTCGGTGGCTTCTGAATTAGGAACTGTTAAAAAACCTCTCACACCATGATCGACATAAAATTGTTTGGCTTTATCTGATCTGGAAGAACATTCTGCTTTTGATAAACCTGCTTCTAAACAGCGATTGTAGATTAACTCACCAGCTTTCTGACAGCCTGGCATGTAGTTTTCTGATGTGGCAGGACAGGATTTACTACCATCGGCATTGAAAGTGATGCCAGTAAAATCTCTAAATTCTTCCGAGTTACCGTGGCCAGAATAAACCTCCATGAGTATATTCAGATTTTCATCTTGATGATTTGCTAGTTGTTTATCCCAGGAAGAGCCCATTGGGGTATAAATTCCCCAAGTAGTACCGTGTGGAATAACCATAGCTGGATAATTCCAATCGTTAAGCTTTTCAAATAATTCTTTAGGAGTTTTAGTTAATTCTTTGCAATCAGAAGGCAAATCTCTAACTGCTACACCATCTGGACAAACATTGTCCATTACTTTTGTAGATGCATAAAAAAATCTTGCTGCCATTCCGAAATCTACTTTTTCAGAAACAGGAGAAACAATTTGTGTACTAATACGTAGAGCTCTTGGCATCAAATTAGCTGTACCTATATTTGTACCTTCCTCACCAGCTGTTATAGCTCCAATAGGGCGAGTTGGAATTTCTGCATCCTTGATACTTTTAAAGATTACGTTTTTGTGACCAAAATGGTTAGCTGCATTTGAACCTTGCTGAGTCCATTCCCATCCTAAAAAGGGAGTTAAATCCGGATTTGATTCCGAATTGGTAGCATCGCAAGATTGGATAGAATCAATAGTATCTATCCACTGACGTTTTGTTAGTAACTCAGCGTGATCGTTTATTGAAAAGAAATCTAGATTGGAACAATATCTTGCAAAATCACAAGCATCGGCAACTGGATGAACGCCTTCTCCACCCATAATGGGTAAAGAAAATAACATGGCATCTGCAGAAAAAGTTGAATGCACATGAAAGTCACCGAAGTAGATGACTTTTTCATTATCAATATTTAAATCATTTTTAGCCAGTTCAATAAGATTTTCTCTATCTAATACATCCTTTTCTGGAAAAGCAGTTCCTTTAATTTTGCCTGCATCTTGATACGGCCATAGATAACCTCTGTCTAAAACGGGAACAGCTAAAACTCCTAAAACAATAAGAGAAACTAATACAACAAAAACTTTTTTCATGGGATTTTAAAAATTACTTTAACTTATCTCTTATATAAAAGGGCAGATAAATAACATAGAACATTGTGACGCCTAATAAAATAAAGAAAATATAATGAAAAGGCGGATCAGGCATGAGATCCACTATTGACTGTCCAGCAGGACGTTGCATCATGAACCAATAATTAGCTGGGCTACCTTCGGCAAAATAGTTAATAATTAAATTAATCAAATAAACCAAAAAGAGCACCGGAAAAGTAACTTTTAAGACATCTGTAATAGATTTGAGTGTGGGGCGATTGTCCAAACCTATTGAAATATAACCTATGCCGAGCCACATCAACCCATGGCTGAAGAAAAATAATAGAAAATGTAAGTGTGGAAAATCAAATTTAACATCAGGCTGAGTGTTTGCCATTAGACCGCCGCCGATTCCCCAAAAAAAAGCTATTTCAAAAAAAATTCTTTTACGCGTTAACATGTAAAAGGCTGCTGAAAAACTAGCCAAGTGACAGAAATGCATAGGCAGCATTTTTAAAAAAGGAAAATCCTCCGGCCAGATACTGGAGTAAATAAAAGGTTTGGCTATTTCGTTTACAATTAATAAGAAAGCCAAGCCGTTACCAAACCTGCTTTTAATTTTCTCGGGTTGATGACGAAGTAAATAAGGAATTAAGATAGCCAAAGACAAAATGAAGACCAGAACTGAAAGATGATCGCTTCCAAATATTTGAAAAGGTTTTATCTCGAACATAAATTATTCTTTAAAAATTTATTAATAGGCTTTATTTTAATTCAGATTTTGGCTTGTTCAAGTGACAACGAAATTAAAAAAGTTTCATGGGATTCTTCGCTTGATTATTTTGCTTTAGAAAAGAACGGTTACGCAGTAACTTATTTTGTAGATATAGGCAAAAGTGAGGCTTATGTTGGCGGAATAATAGAGATATACAAATTACCCAATATGAATGTTGTTGATAGAATTAAAGTAGAAAGAATCGAATTCTTTAATCGAGTAGACGGATTGCAAATGTGTCGTATTTGGGGAAAGAGCGCTAAGTCTGATTTACAGAATCATCTGTTAGCAAGGAATTGCAAAGATCTTACTGATCTTTAAAGCCCTCGTAAAATTCTTCGAAGCGACCTTGAAGCCTTTGCATGCCAAGGATCCAACGATCGTAATCACTGGTTTTTCTTTTGATATATTCTAAAACTTCTTGATGTGGAGTAACTAGGAAGCGTTCCTTCTTGATAGCATCAATAACATCTTTGGCACATTCATCCGCTTCAATCATGCCATCCACGCCAGCAACACCTGGACCTTGCGCTGTCATTGCCGTTTTAACAGCTTGTGGACAAAGACAGGAAACTCCAATGCCTTTTTCCCCGTATGTAATTTTTATCCATTCTGCCAAGCTGACTGCTGCTGCTTTAGTAACAGAATAAGGCGCAGCACCAAGTTGAGTTAGTAATCCTGCTGCAGAAGCAGTATTGACGAGATAGCCTGAGCCTTGTTCCAACATCTGAGGAATTAAATGTTTTGCTACGTGAGCATGGGCCATGAAATTTACATCCCAGATATTTTGCCAATCTTCAGTAGTGACATCGAGCAAACCAAAGGCACCACCAATTCCAGCATTCGAACAAAATATATCAATACCATTCATTTTTTCATTGGCAAATGCAATGAGTTTTTGAATTTCACCTTCTTTGGAAACGTTGAGAACAAAGCCAGCATAACCAAGTTCTTCGGCTACCTTTAAAACGTCTTCATTGAGATCAGCCAAAATGACGTCTTTAGCTTGCTCATTTTTAAATTCTACCGCGAGCGCTTTTCCTATGCCGCTGGCAGCTCCAGTGACAACTACTCTTTTATTAAGTATTTCCAAAACTATCCTCCTAGTTTTACAACAGCTTCTTCACGCATTTGTTTTTTAGCAATTTTACCGGAAGCTATTCTCGGCAATTGCTCAGTTTGAAACCACATGTGTTCAGGAATCTTAAATTTAGCTAATTTCTCTGCTAAAAATGAAGACAGTTCCACATCGTCAATAATATGATCTTCACGACAGGCAACCACCGTAGCTAATTTCTCACCCAAACGATCATCTGGCACTCCAAAAACAGAAGCTTCCAAGACAGAAGGGTGTTCGGTAATAGCTGCTTCTACTTCAAGGCACGCTATGTTTTCGCCACCTCGAATAACAATATCTTTCTTACGATCTTTAATATATAAAAAATCGTCTTCATCAATTAGTCCTAAATCACCAGAGCGAAACCAGCCTTCAGAATCAAGCACTTCATCGGTAGCTTCTTGGTTTTTCCAATAGCATCTAAAAGTACAAGCGCCTCTAATACAAACTTCACCAATTTCTCCCAAAGGCAGCTCATTACCATCATCATCGACAATTTTTAAATCAATTAACTTTGGAATTGCAAAACCTGTACTGTTTGGTTTTTGGACATATACATCGCCATGATTGTTAGCGGCCAAGGCATTGGTTTCGGTTAAACCATATCCGATTCCAGGATTGGTATCTTTCATGCTGGCCTTCATTTCTTTAACTTGTTCTGGAGGTCTTGCAGCTCCTCCTCCATTTAAGTCTTTGAGTGTAGAAATATCTCTGGGATTTTTTTTCTGCGCTTCAACCAGCTCATACGACATAGTTGGTACTCCAGTAAACAAAGAAACTTTTTCTTGTTCTATCAGATCCAAAGCGACTTCAGGATCCCATTTGTACATCAATACAGTTTTTCTTCCGACAGGAATAGATAGTAAGAATATTGCATGGCAACCAGTAACATGAAATAGCGGTACGCTGACAAGCGTTGCATTTTGATCTGCATCGGGTTGAACTTCAGCTGCCTCGCCGGTGGCTTGCCTGCCCATGAGATTTAAAGTTATCCAATAGAGCGGAGCAAAAATAATAGATCGATGAGTAGCAACAACACCTTTAGGGTAACCAGTACTACCAGAGGTATACATAATGGAAGCATCGTCTTCGGGTAAAATTTCAACCGGATCATTAAGCTTTTCATCAGCTCCTTCGATGACTTTATAAAAATCAAATTCTTGATGTTCAGGTTTATTAGATCTTATAGAAATTTTTGCTACATCAGCGCATCTTTCTCCGAGCCTATCCAATCTCTCTTCATCGGCAATAAAAACTTTCGATTCACTATTGGCTATACCGTATTCTAATTCGTCGCCTTGCCACCAAGAATTCAAAGGCACAGCAATTGCTCCAATTGATGTTACAGCCATATAGCAATACATCCACTCAGGATAATTACGCATTGAAAAAGAAATCTTGTCTCCTTTTTTGATGCCATAAGTGGTTTGCAAAGTGTTGGCTAATTGATTAGCTCTCGCGTAAGTTTCTGGATAGGTTATACGTTCATCTTGATAAACAATGTGTTCCCAATCGCCGTGAGCCAAACCAAGATCAAAGTATTCTCTTAAGTTATTTGGCGCTTCAGCGAAAACAAAGTATTCGTTACCACGCACGGTTTCTTTTTTTAACGATAACATGCCTTCAGCTGTTACTTGTTCGAGCACAGCTAAACGATTAGCTGGACTAATTAAATCCATTTGTTCAGTCATATTTATTTCCCGGTAAATTTAGCAGGTCGTTTTTCAATAAAGTGTTTAACACCTTCTTTAAAATCTTCTGAGCCAAAGCTTTGAAGCATCTCTTCCATTGAGGAATCTAAATTGGTTTGAATGTCTTCACCAAGGGCAGTATAAATTTGACGTTTCATGATTTTTACCGATCTAGGTGAAACATTTTTAGCAATGTCTTCGGCATAAGCTAAAACGTGTTCAAGAAAATTTTCTGCGGCAAAACAACGATTGACTAGACCAATTCGCTCGGCTTCCGCGGCATCAAATTTTCGAGCAGTCATCATGATGTCCATTGTATGAGCGACCCCAATTATTCTTGGAAGAATCCAGCCAACACCCCATTCTGCAATCAAACCTCTTTTTGAAAAAGCGGTCGAAAATACAGCATTTTCTGAAGCCACTCGCATATCACAGTACAAAGACATGATTAAGCCAACTCCAGCAGCCGGACCATTAATTGCGGCAATAATGGGTTTTGGTACCGATGGAAAATAACTATATTGTCCTTCCCATTCAGACATACCATTGGTTTCGTAATCTCTTTCTTCTGGCTTATCATTTGACACTTCTTTGTTGTTCGCGGAAATATCTGAAAGATTATCCATATCAGCTCCCGCACTGAAACCTCTTCCGGCTCCAGTCAAAACAATTACTTTTACGTCATCGTCTTTACAAGCATCATCAATTTTTTCTTTCAATCGAGCGGTTAATTCACCTGTGATGGCGTTAAGACGATCTGGCCTATTAAGAGTAACCAGTGCGACACCAGTCTCTTTCTTTTCATATAAAACTACTTCATTACTCATTACGCTACTGTGCCTCCATCTATTACTAAAGTATGACCGTTAACAAAACTACCTGCTTGCGATGCTAAAAAGACCGCGGCTCCTCCAATTTCATCTGGCTCACCAATTCTTTTCATCGGACACGAAGCAGTTGATTGTTTGAGAATTTCCGGATTCTCCCAAAGAGCTTTAGCAAAGTCTGTTTTGAATAATCCCGGCGCAATCGCATTGGTTCTGATGTTGTATTGTCCGAATTCCAGAGCATAATTTTTAACCAACATGATATCTGCTGCTTTGGATATGTTGTATGCACCAATCACGGGGCTAGCGCTGAGTCCACCAATCGAAGAGACGATGATAATACTTCCGTCTTTTCTTTCCATCATCTCAGGAATAACCATTTGACAAAGATTGTGGTTACTCTTGATGTTGTTATTCATGATTTTTTCAAAGGCTTCATCGGGAATATCTTTTATGGATCCGAAATAAGGATTACTCGCTGCATTACAAACCATAATATCTATTTGCCCCAGTTGCGATCTAGTCTCTTCGACAAGCATTTCTAAGGCAGTTTTATCAGAAATATTACAAGGAATGACAATGGCTTTACCTGCACCATCTAAAGAATTAATTTCCTCTGCAGTAGCTTCACAAACATCAGTTTTTCTACTAGAGATCACCACATTCGCACCTTGTTTCGCCATAGCAATGGCAATAGATTTACCAATACCTTTTGAAGAGCCAGTGATAACGGCGTTTTTTCCTGTTAAATCAAACATCGTATTCTCCTTTAATTATTTACCTTTCCAATTTGGCAATCTTTTTTCAGCAAAAGCCACTGGACCTTCAATAAAGTCTTCGCTCCCAAACAATTCTTTGACAGCAGAATAGTGGGCTTGCATAGATTTTTCTAAATCGGGCTCGTTGAAATTTTCATAGGCAACTTGTTTAGTCGCTCTAATTGACATTGGTGAACATTCTTCAATTTGTTTTGCCCAGGCTTTTGCTGCGCTTAATAAATTTTCCGGTTCCACAACTTCATTTACAAAGCCTAAGCTTTTGCCTTCTTCAGCAGATACGTGTCTGCCAGTAAGCATCATGCCCAGTGCATTTTTCATGCCAATTTGTCTTGGAAGTCTTTGCATGCCTCCGGCAAGTGCTGCCAAACCAACTTTAGGTTCAGGCAAAGCAAATTTTGCATTAGTAGATGCGACAATCAAATCGCAAGCCAATGCTATTTCAAATCCGCCTCCCATCGATACACCATTCACAGCAGCGATCAAAGGCTTGGTTAAATTAAATCTAGAAGTTAAACCAGCAAAACCTGAGGAAGCCATATTAATATCCATCTTGCCTCCTGCTTCAGCTTGAAACTTAAGATCGTTTCCTGCAGAAAAAGCACGATCACCTTCACCAGTGACAATACCAACCCAAAGATTTTCGTCTTTATCAAATTCATTCCAAACTTCATCAAATTCTGCATGAGCAGGCGGATGCAAGGCATTCATCCTTTCAGGTCTATTTATTGTGACGGTCAAGATATGACCATCTATATCGGTTTTTAAAAATTCATAATCTGTTTTCATATTTTCTCCCAAAAAAGTGGACGTTAATATTAATGAAGGAATTCGCATGAGTCTAGAGGGAACTCATTACTTTATTTTTTTTTCAGAACTGCAATAATGCTATTCCACTTTTTAGGAGAGCTTATGAACATACAAGATAAAGTTGCAGTCATTACTGGCGGCGCATCCGGCTTAGGTTTGGCTACGGCAAAACTACTTGCCGAAAAAGGAGCGAAGTTAATGCTTCTTGATTTAAACGAAGATAACGCAAAAGCTGCGGTCAAAGATCTTGGTGAAAGTTCAGATTACTGCATTACGAATGTTATCGAAGAAGATAGCGTCAAAGCTGCTATGGACAAAACGGTTGAAAAATTTGGCGCCATACATATTTTAGTTAATTGCGCGGGTATTGGTAGCGCTTCTAAAACAGTTGGCAAGCAAGGGCCTCATCCTTTAGATTATTTCAAATTAGTTTTAGACATTAATTTAACCGGTACTTTCAATGCTATTAGATTAGCCGCTGAGGCAATGGGTAAAAATGAACCAGAGCAAGATAACGAGTGCGGAGTCATAGTGAATACAGCTTCAGTAGCTGCTTTTGATGGCCAAGTTGGACAAGCAGCATACAGTGCCAGTAAAGGCGGGGTAGTTGGAATGACGTTGCCAATTGCCAGAGATTTGGCTCGAATGGGAATTAGAAACAATACCATTGCTCCTGGAATTTTCGACACGCCAATGATGGCCATGGCTAGTGATGAAGTAAGAAATCCACTGATTGAAATGACTCAATTTCCAAAACGTTTGGGTAACCCCGATGAATTTGCGATGTTGACAACACAAATAATTGAAAATCCATTCCTCAACGGTGAGACGATCCGTCTCGATGGCGGAATCAGGATGCAACCGAAATAACTATGAAACTAGTAACCTACTCCAACAGCGATATGCCGGCTATTGGCGCTTTGATCGAGGACAGTATTTGTCCATTTACCAATGATTCTTCTTTACCAACCGAAATGAAAGCATTTCTTGAAGGTGGGGAAGTGAACATGAACAAAGCGACAGACTTACTTGCAAAAGCTGAAAATTTAATCCCTGTTGATTCAGTTAGTTTGTTGTCTCCAATCCTTAATCCACAAAAGATTCTGGCTATCGGTCTCAATTACGCTGACCACGTAAAAGAATCCGGGATGGAAACTCCTAAGATTCCCATGGTTTTTAATAAGCAGTCTTCGTCAGTGACCGGTCACAATGATGTTATCCACTTGCCAAGGGCTTCAGAAGCTTTGGACTATGAGGCAGAAATGGCGTTTGTGATTGGTAAGCAATGTCGTCACGTTTCTAAAGATGAAGCAGCGTCTGTGATTGCAGGTATTACCATTTGCAACGATGTCAGTGTCAGAGATTGGCAATTAGCAGTACCTACTTTTACCATGGGTAAAAGTTTCGATACGCATTGTCCTTTGGGACCTTGTTTAGTAACCATGGATGAAATTGGCGATCCGCATAACCTGGATATCAAACTTTTCTTAAATGGCGAAGAAAAACAAAATTCCAATACCAAGGAACTCGTTTTTAACTGTTACGATTTAATCGAACATTTATCTACAGCCTTTACGCTTATGCCGGGCGATGTTGTGCCTACTGGAACTCCTGGCGGTGTATTGGGTGTAGAAGTCATGGCAGGAAGAGCAAGTTGGCTCCAAGAGGGCGATGAAATCAAAATTGAATTGGAAAAAGTAGGAACTCTTAGCAATAAAGTTGTTAAAGAACCGGACTCAACCAAATTCATTGCTTAGTGTTTGAAACTTTTCTTTTTAAGGCACGCTAAGTCCGATTGGGGTAATCCCTCATTGAAAGACTTTGACCGACCTCTTAATAAAAGAGGCTTGAGAGATGCCCCTCTAATGGGAAAGAAATTACATAATTATCTTCCAGATATTCTAAAAGTAATTTCCAGTCCTGCTAAAAGAACCAAAGAAACTTTGGAATTATTTTTTTCTGACTATGACCGAAATTTTTCCATTGAATTTGATGACTCTCTTTATCATGGAGTTCCTTCTGATTACTTAAAAAATATTATTTCTTTAAGCAATGAGGATGCCATTATTTTTATAGGTCACAATCCTGGAATTTCTGAAGCTGCGTCAATGTTTTCAAGCCGTGATATCTTTTTTCCAACCTGTGGCTGCATGGGTTTTTCTGTTGAAAAGTCATCAATTGATTCTAATAATTTTCATGATGCGATAGAGACTTTTTACGAATACCCAAAGAAAGCGTGAACTTTTTATAAGGTCTGTTACAGAATTGAAAATTTAACGAAAAATCAGACTATTTGAAATGAAATAGTATTGAATTAAAAATTTTAAAAGTTCTTAATTGCCCTGTTGATGGAGCAAAAAAAATTTAAATCTATTTGGTTGTCAGATATTCATTTAGGCACTAAAGGCTGCCAAGCCGAAAGACTTCTTGATTTTCTCTACAACCATTCTTGCGAAGAATTATATTTAGTTGGAGATATTATTGACGGCTGGCGATTGGAACAAACCCTTTTTTGGCCTCAAGCACATACCAATGTTCTAAGACGTTTTCTGTCTTATGCAAAAGATGACACAAATGTAAATTACATCACAGGAAATCACGATGAGTTTCTTAGATCGTATTCACCTATATTATTAGGAAACGTAAAGGTTAGTGATCGAGATACTTATACATCTATAAGCGGAAAAAAATACTTAGTCATCCATGGCGACCAATTTGATCTGGTTACTAAATACAATAAATGGATTTCTAAACTAGGCAGCTGGGCTTATGAACTCTTGATGGCAATCAACAGGGTAATAAATTTTTTCAGAAAAAATTTCAATCTCGGATACTGGTCCTTCTCAGCATATGTAAAACACAAAGTTAAATCAGCAGTAAACTTCATAAGCGACTTTGAGAGTTCTCTAGCCTTTGCATGCAAAAAGGAAGGATTTGATGGAGTAATTTGCGGTCATATTCATTCAGCTGCAAATGAAATGATAGATGAAATACATTATCTGAACTGTGGTGATTGGGTTGAGTCTTGTACTGCATTGGTAGAAGATTATGAGGGTCGTTTTCACATAATTGATTACTCCAAAGAAACATACAATCAAAATTCTCCAGAAGAAAAGGTTGCATGAAAATTCTGTTGGTCACTGATGCTTGGAAACCTCAGGTTAATGGCGTAGTAACTACTCTTGAAAATTTAGTAAAGAAATTATCATTAAACAATGAAGTAAAAATCATTGAGCCAAATAGTTTTGTTTCTGTTCCTATACCTTTTTATAAAGAAATAAAACTTTCGCTGAATGTTTTTAAAATAAAAAAAATAATTAAAGAATTTCATCCAGAATTGATTCATATTGCGACAGAGGGACCACTTGGACTTTATACAAGAAAAGTATGTTTGGTAAAAAAACTTAATTTTTCAACTTCCTATCATACAAATTTTCCCTTATACCTAAAAAAAATGTTGGGTATACCAGTTCATTTAACAAATAGATTTGAAAGATGGTTTCACAATGCAGCTAGCATTACTTTTGTTAATACACCGTCTCACAAAAAGGAACTAGAAGAGATTGGAATTAAGAAATTAGCCTTATGGTCAAGGGGGATTGATGAAAGCATTTTTTTCCCCACGCCAAGTAATAATAATAATAGCTACTATCTCTATGTTGGCAGAGTGTCTAAGGAAAAAAATTTAGAGTCTTTCCTAAGTTTAGAACTGGATAAGAAAAAAGTTGTAGTAGGTGATGGTCCGAGCTTAAAAAGCCTCAAAAAAAAATATCCAGAGGTAGAATTTCTTGGCTATAAATTTGGTAGAGAGCTAGCTGAAATTTACTCAAATGCGTGTGTTAAGGTTTTTCCTTCTAAGACTGATACCTTTGGAATTGTCATGATAGAGGCAAATGCCTGTGGAACACCTGTAGCAGGATATCCAGTAACTGGACCAATTGATGTTGTTAGAAATGGCGTAAATGGCTTCTTGGATAACGATTTAAAACAAGCAATAGAACAAGCAAAAAAAATCGATCCTAAATCATGTATTGCATATTCAAAAAAATATTCTTGGGACGAAGTTGCAAGCAATTTTATTTCTACTATAACAACAGCAAATCCATGAATATAAATATCATTGGCGCAGGATATGTTGGCTTGGTAACTGCCTCATGTTTTGCGCATTCAGGACACAAAGTTAAATGTTATGACATAGATAAGGATAAGATCGATTTGCTTAAAAAAGGCAAAACTAATATTTATGAACCTCAGCTTGAATCTTTGCTAAAGGAAAATTTAGAAAATAAACGATTAAATTTTTCAGATAATTTGCATGATATTTGCACCTTTTCAAATATTTTTTTTATTTGTGTCGGCACACCACCCAGAGGCTCGGGTGAGGCTAATTTATTAGCTCTCTACAAATCTATTTTTTCTATTTCTGAAAATACTAAAAATGCCTTTCTCATAGTTAAATCTACTGTTCCCCCAGGGACATGTGAAGAATTGTCAGCAATGATTGACTCGTCGAAAAATATCAGTATTTCAATGTGTCCAGAATTTTTAAGAGAAGGCTCTGCGGTAAAAGATTTCTTAAAACCTGACAGAATAGTTATTGGCAAAAATCCTGATACCTCAGAAGATCTTTTTCTTACTATTTTTTCTCCTTTTATAAGGGAAAATAAATCCATCATTTTTATGGATACACTTTCAGCAGAGTTGACTAAGTATGCTTCAAATTCTTTTTTGGCTACTAAAATCAGTTTTATGAATGAGCTTTCAATTTATGCTGATCTGAAGGGCGCTGATATTGAGAAAGTAAGAATGGGCATAGGACTTGATAAAAGAATAGGTTATGAATATCTATATCCCGGATTGGGATTTGGCGGTTCCTGTTTTCCAAAAGATATTAGAGCATTGATTGATAATGCTGATGATGCAAATCTTGATTTGAAACTCTTAAAGTCTGTAATAGAGATTAATGATCATCAGGTAGATATTTTTACGAAAAAGATTACAGGATATTTTGAATCAGATGATTTATCCGGTCTTACACTTTCTTTTTGGGGCGTATCTTTCAAACCTAATACAGATGATATTCGTTTTGCTCCTTCAATTAAATTGATTAAAAATCTTCTTAACAAAGGAGCACTAGTTAAAGCTTATGACCCTAAAGCTTTGGATAATTTAAAAGAAACAATTCAGCATAAAAATTTATCTTTTCATCATAATGCTTTTGATGCCGCCAAGGATTCAAACTCATTGATTATTGCTACAGAATGGAAGGAATTTTTTAATATAGACTTTGAAGATTTGAAAACTGTTTTAAAAAATCCAGTCATCTTTGATGGAAGAAATATCTATGATCCTAATCTTCTATCCCAGAAAGGATTTGATTACATATGTATTGGTAGGCCCACTAAAATAAACAACATACATGAGTTCTCTAATTCTTTAAATGTTGTAAAATAAATTCGTAATGAAAAAGATTCTAGTTATTGAGGATGAAGAAGACTTAAATCAAACTTTGAGTTTTAATTTGGAAAACGAAGGCTATAAAGTTACGTCTGCTTTGAAAGGTTCAGAGGCCTTAAAAATTCTAAAAGATTCCGATACTCCAGATTTAGTCATTCTTGATTTGATGTTACCTGACATATCCGGTTTGGATATTTGTCGACACATTCGTTCTGAAAAAGAGTTGAAAAATATAAGTGTAATTATGGTGACTGCAAAAGGAGAAGAAGTAGATAGGGTAGTTGGATTTGAGCTGGGTGCAGATGATTACATAGTTAAGCCTTATAGCATTAGAGAACTCATGTTGAGAGTTCAAGCCCAGTTAAGGAGAAACAGCAGCGATTCAGATAAAAATAAAGCTACTGATGATGAAGACAATATTACTTTTAAAGAGCTATTGATTGATATCAATAGACATAAAGTATTTCTTGGAGATGAAAAAATTGATCTTACCGCAAAGGAATTTACTCTCTTGAAACATCTTTTAACAAGGATAGATAAGGTGCAAACCAGAGACAACTTACTCGATAAAGTTTGGGGATACGATAGTTCTGTCACCACAAGGACTGTTGATACGCATGTCAAGAGATTGAGATCTAAGTTAGGAAAATACGGAGCCAACATAGAAACCATTAGAGGTGTTGGATATATTTTCAACAAAGCTTAATATAGCTTAGTGAAACTTTCTTTAAAAATTAGGATTTTTCTTTTGACCGTCTTCACGGTCATGGTTTCTTTTTTAATTAGCGCAGTTATTTTAAAAGGCGATGCATTCTTTAACGAGAATATTGTTATTGGAATTATTATGTTTGTGATTCTTATTTTCGCTTCAGGTACCACGCTTTACAGATTTTTACGAGACGTTGTAATCAAAGCTGCAAGAATTATTTCAGGTCCTAATAATACTGAAGAAATGGATTCTGAATCAGCCTTCGAATCATTGAGGACCTCTTCGGCTGAGGTTCAAAATGAACTATTAAATTATTCAAAACAATTATCCTTTGTTAGTAACTTACTTTCTAGAATGGGACAGGGTGTTATTTTAGTAAATAAAAATTTGAATGTTATTTATTTCAATCAAACTATTTCTAAAGATTTTTTTCCTGAATTAAAAGTTGGTGATGACTTATTCAAAAATATTTCTTATCCCGCATTTAAAAAATTTATAAGAAAAGCTTGGGAAAAAGATGAATATACAAAAGAAATCTCAGGTCCTAGAACAATCAAGACTGTATATTTAGTGAGCTCACAAAAATTTTCTACCGACGATCAACTCCTGATTGTTTTCAATGATATTTCAAAATTAAAAAACCTTGAAAAGATGCGTGGAGACTTTATTGGTAACGTCTCACATGAACTAAGAACGCCAATAAGCGTTATAAAGGCCAATTCAGAAACTTTACTTACAAGCAAGTTAATTAAAGATAAGAATGCAATTGAGTTTACCAAGGCAATTCAATCTCAAAGCGAGAGAATGGCGACTATAGTTAATGAATTGCTTTCTATTTCTAGCATGGAATCTGGTGATTATCCTATCTCTTTAGATAAACTAAACATAAAAAATATTGTTGATTCCGCTTTGCAAGAATTAAAGCCTATGACCAATAAAAACAGTATCACTTTAGTGAACAATCTTGATCAGTGCACTAATATCATTGGCGATGAATCTGCAATGAAAATAATCATTTCCAATTATATTAATAACGCGATAAAACACAGCCCTAAGAAATCTTCAATAGTTATTGATTGTAAAAAAGTAGATAAAGACTTTTGTAGAATAATGGTAAAAGATAATGGTTCAGGAATTGCTAAAAAATATAGAGAAAGAGTTTTTGAAAGATTCTTTAGAGTAGATAAGGGCAGATCTAAAAAAGTTGGTGGTACTGGACTAGGATTGTCGATATCAAAAAACCTTGCATTAATGATGGGTTATTCTGTTGGGGTAGATTCAAATACTCCAAAGGGATCGATATTTTACATAGATGTCAAAACGGATCACGAAGCTTCCCAGGAAGTTGCTTGAGCACTTGAAATTTTTTTTTGTACGAAACCATCGCTTATATTCCAGCTTGATGCATAAAAATTCGCTGTTTTAAATTTGTTTTGAATAAATTCAAAGATAGATGCAGCATGCTCAATTATATCCGCTCGATCCTCAGGAAAATCGTATTCTTTAATTTTTTTTTCTACCGAAGTGTTCTTTAGAATTTCTCTTATTTCTTTCATTTCTTTATAAGATAAAAAGTCTGCTTCTTTTTTTGAAACTTGAATAATTAGCTTTGCGTTACCCCCAACTCCAATAATGTTTTGAATTTTACTTGGGCAAATATCTTTTAAAAACTTTTCAAGTTCAATCCAATTTTTTTTCTTATCTATTTTTTTTAATATTCTTACTCCTCCAAGTTGAAAAGATTTTATTTTTTCTTCTTTATCATCGGCTAAATATATTTCAGTACTTCCTCCACCAACATCCACAACCATGCTTTGATATTTTGAATGATTTCTGTAATCAAAGTATTTGAGTAATGTAGCTTCTTCTATGCCGCTTAATATTTCTATTTTTAAACCTAAATCCTTTTTTATTTTTTTAACAATTTGCTCTTTGTTGGAAAAAGTTCTCATTGCTGATGTAGCAAACAAACCAATTAATTTGGCTTCTTTTTTTTTAGCATGCTTTTTTAGTTTCTTTAAAACCGATAAAAATTCTTCATAAGTATTTTCAAGCATTTTCCCTTCATTAAAAGCGTTCGTACCCAATCTTAAGGGGGTTCTTTTAAAAGTATCTAGCTCAAGAAGTTTTTTATTAATAAGACGATATTGACGATACTTAATAGCATTGGAACCTATGTCAATGCAGGATATTTTTTCTGTAGATTTAGTCATCAGCAAAAACTCTTAAAGTTTTGTACTGTTGATAAGATAAATTTTCAAATAGAACTTTATTGATTTTGACTTTGTAGTTATTCAAGCCTTCAGACCATATCTTGGGTTTCGGCAAATTTTTGTCTGGATAATCGAATGAATTAAGGATAAATCTCAAAGCGCTTAATATCGCAACTTTTTTATTGTTGGCGTTCAACACTATCCAAGGTGCTTCTTCATAGGAAGTTCTTTTAAACATTTGCTCTTTATAAAGAGTGAAGGCGTCCCATTTATCAAGCATCTTGAAATCATTTTCACTGATTTTCCAGTAAACCAAAGGGCTAGTCGCTCTTTTATCTATTCTTCTTTGTTGGGTATTTTTTTCAATTGACAAATAAAATTTAAAAAACTCAACTCCGTCTTCAATCTGCTTTTGTTCCCAAGGAATAACATTTTTCATGAAGTAGGTATATTGACGTTTGGAACAATATCCCATGGTTGCCTCTACTAATGCTCTGGTGTACCAAGATCTATCAAAAAAAACGAGTTCACCAGTTTTTGGTAAATGCTTTTCATACCTTTTAAACCATTTTTTTGACTCTTTTTCAGTTGGCTTGCCTAAAGCAACAAGTTTACAGTGATTGGGAATCAGGTATTTAGATAAAACAGAAATACTTCCGGTTTTTCCAGCCGTATCTCTGCCTTCAAAAACAAGGGCAACTTTTCTTTTCGATTTAATAATCCAATTTTGCAGTTTTAACAATTCAATCAAGAGTTTTCTTTTTTCTTTCTCATACAACTCTTCATTGATTCTTTTGTAATCAGGAATATCAAACTCAATCATTAAATGATTGTAATTCAACTAAAAATAAATAATCAAATTGTCACTAAGTTGTCACAAAAATAATCGAATAATTTACTTTATCTGTATCTAAATTGTAATTTTCCTAGTCTAAAGTTCTCTAATTAATAATTCATAAGGAGAACATTTCATGAATAAATTTAAAGCAATATTTGTATCAGCCCTAGTTCTGATATCAATGAGTGCAATTTCAGCTCCAAAAGTTTACGGTAAATTAAATCTTGCTGTTAACAATGATGGATCTGACGGTATTAACGAAAAAGAAATAGATCTTGTGAGTAATGCCTCAAGAATTGGTTTTAAAGGTAAAGTTGACATGAAAAATGGTCTGACTGGAATCTATAAAATTGAATACGAAGTTGACATTACCACTGACAATACTAAAGGTAAGGCTTTTAACCAAAGAAACTCTTATGTTGGTTTGAAAGGTAACTTTGGTACCTTAAAGTTAGGTACTCACGATACACCTCTTAAGTTAGCACAGCTTAAAGCGGATCTATTTAACGACCTAAAAGGTGATATTAAAAATATTACTGATGGTGAAAATAGAATAGGTTCTTTCTTCGGATATGATTCTCCTGTCTTCGGCGGCGGAGTCAGCATTTCTATTGGTGTTGGTAAAGGTAAAGACGATGAAGTAGCTGGAACTGATTTGGACGGTGAGTTTGGTTCTAATTTATCAGTATCATTAAAATACGATATCGATGTCATCAAATTTGTGATTGCTACAGAGCAAGGATCTATAAAAGGCTATGACCATAACAGATTAGGTATGATGATACCTGCAGGTCCAGTAACTATCGGTCTAATTCATACGACTACTGAATCCACTGTTGGTAATTCAAAAGATTACGATGCAACAACTTTCAGTATTGCAGGGAAAGTAGCTGATGGTAAGGGTAAAGTTAAATTTCAGTATGGCACTTCAGACAAGTCAGCTGGCTTAACTCAAACTCAAATTGGTTATGACCACAAACTCTTCAAGAAGTTTAAAATCTTTGCATATCACACAATTCGCTCACAAGATGCTGCGAATAGTGATGATGCTCACACTGGTGTAGGTGTAGAGTATAAATTTTAATCATCTCTCTTTATAAGGTTAAAATAAAGAGTAGGGCCTGATCAGAAGTGGTTGGGCCCTTTTTTTAAATGAAAAGGCTATAAGTAGCTATCAGAATTAAGAAATTACTCCAGGCTAGAAATGACCCAAAGAAAATTGTTGAAAATACTTTTTTTACTCTTAATTCCATGTGTCAATTATGTGACATATATGTGTCATAAACAAGGAATAATTGTGAATTTTTATATTAAATTCTAATAAAAAGAATATTTATAAGACTTAATGGAAATAAAAAAATACATTGCTGAATTCTTAGGAACCTTTTTTTTAGTGGCTACAGTAATAGGTTCTGGGATTATGGGTGAGAATTTATCAGCTGGTAATACAGCTATTGCTTTATTAGGCAATACTATAGCTACAGGAGCAATTTTGTATGTAATTATCAAATCTTTTGAGGGTGTATCTGGAGCTCATTTCAACCCAATAGTCTCAATCGTTTTTTATTTCTTAGATGAAATCAGTTTAAAAGATTTGATTTCATATTTAATTATTCAGTTTATTGCCGGAATATTGGCAGTTTTTTTAATACATTTTATATTTGAATTAAGTTTGCTTCAGACTGCATCTAATTCCAGGATTGGTATCTCCAAACTTGTAAGTGAAATAATTGCTTCCTATGGATTGATATTAACTATTTTAATGGTTAGAGAAAGTAATAAGTCGAATGTTGCTATTGCCGTTGCTTTATTCATTACTGCCGGATATTGGTTTACGTCCTCTACATCATTTGCAAATCCAGCAGTAACTTTAGCAAGAACATTTACCGATACTTTTACTGGGATTTCTCCAGATTCGCTTGTTTATTTTTTTACAGGTCAGTTGATTGGACTATTTTTAGCTTTATTTACCTATAAATTATTAAAGTGAGAGATTCAGAAAAAATATTGTTTTTGTGTACAGGCAATTCTTGTCGATCTCAAATGGCAGAAGGTATTGCCAATAAATTTACTTGTTTTAAAGCTTTTTCAGCCGGTACCAGAAAATCTAGTCTAAATCCATATGCTGTAAAAGTTATGTCAGAAATAAAAATTGATATTACTAATCAATTTTCTAAAACAATTGCTGAATTAGAGGAACAAGATTTTAAATACGTCTTTACTTTGTGCTCAGATGCTGAGGAGAATTGTCCAGTTTTTTTGCAAGGAAAGACCATTCACATTGCTTTTGAAGATCCTCCAAAACTTGCAGAAAATATTGAGGATGAAATACAAATTTTAAATATATACAGAAAAGTTCGAGATGAAATTCTTGACTGCATCCTTAACATTAGTAATTACATTTAATTTTTTTCTAGAAGTTGCTAATGATTTTTCAGCAACGTAACAGATATGCCACAAACAAACACTATTATTATTTAGTATTTTTTTGGAGTAAATATAATGAATAAATCTATATCAATAATTGCAGCTTTAATTGTGATGGCATCTATGTCTTTCACTGCAAGCGCTGCAAGGGATACTATTAAAATTGTTGGATCCTCAACAGTTTATCCTTTCGCTACTGTAGTAGCTGAAAGATTCGGTAAATCCACTAAATTCAATACGCCTGTTATTGAATCTACTGGTTCTGGCGGTGGTTTGAAACTATTTTGCAAAGGTATTGGGGTTCAACATCCTGATATTACAAATGCATCAAGAAGAATCAAACAAAAAGAAATTGATCTTTGTGCGAAAGCAGGAATCAAGGACATCATTGAAATTAAAATTGGTTATGATGGAATTGTAGTTGCTAACTCAAAACGAGGTGACACTTTAAGCTTAACTAAGAGACAAATTTTCTTAGCTTTAGCTCCTGAGATTCCTCACCCTAACGGTGCTAAACAATTGATTAAAAATCCTAACAAAACTTGGCGTGATGTTGATAAATCTTTACCAAACATTGCAATTGAAGTGTTAGGCCCACCACCAACTTCTGGTACAAGAGATGCTTTTGGAGAACTTGCAATGGAAGGTGGATGCAAAACTTTCAAATGGCTTAAAGACATCAAAAAAGAAAACAAAAAGCGTTACAAAGCAATTTGTCGCTCTGTTAGAGAAGATGGTCCTTACATTGAGGCTGGTGAAAACGATAACTTGATTGTGCAAAAATTAAATGCCAATCCAAAAGCAGTAGGAGTATTCGGTTACAGTTTCTTGGTAGAGAATTCGGATTCGATTCAAGGTTCTTTTGTTGATGGCGTATTGCCGACTTTTCAAAACATTGCTAATGGTGATTATGGAGTTTCCAGATCTTTATACTTTTATGTGAAAAAAGATCACATTGGAACAATTCCAGGAATGAAAGAATATCTGAGAGAATTTACTGCTGACAAAACTATTGGTCAAGATGGATATTTAACTGAAAAGGGACTTATTCCAATGCCTAGTAGCGAATACAAACAATTCAGATCAGCAGCTAGAAAACTCACTAATTTTAAAGGACTTAATTAAGCTGCAATTTTATCCCCCCCCTGGATAACAGTAGTTTAAAATGGACGAGGGTAATTTGAAAAAATTATCCTCGTTTTCTTTTTAATTGAAATGTCATTTTATTTTTTTCTTTTAGTAATAATTATTCTTGGCTTAGGATCTTATTACTTTGGAAGATCTAAAGCTTTAGCATTAAAACAAAACGATGTCATACATTCTTTACCAAAATATTATGGTTACTATGCACTAGTATGGTTTGCAACTCCCGCCTTAATTATAGTTTCATTATGGCTAATTTTTTCTGAAGGAATTGTAACCAATCAAGTTATCAACACTTTGCCAGATAATATTAAAACTCTGCCTACCAATGAACTTACACTAATCCTAAACGATATAAAGAACAAAGCTGCTGGAAATTTGGTAGCTGGAGAATCTTTTGCAGGGTTTGAATTGGTTGCGGAAAGATATAATTCTTATTCAGAAATAGCTAAGAATATAATAATTTACTCAAGTATTGTACTTGGCCTTATTTCTTTTGTTTATGCTTATATATCTATTTCTGGAAAGCTACGTGCGAGAAATAGGATTGAAAGCATAGTAAGCAGGATTCTTTTGGTTTCTGCTTCAATTGCGATATTTGCTACTGCTGGAATATTACTATCTGTTCTATTTGAGGCAATTAGATTTTTTCAAATTATTAGTTTTGACGATTTTATATTTGGACTTACCTGGAGTCCTCAAATGGCCATTAGAGAAGATCAAGTTGGATCATCTGGTCTCTTTGGAGCAATACCGTTATTCTTGGGAACTGGCTTAATTTCGCTTATCTCTCTTACTGTTGCAGTGCCTGTTGGATTAATGACGGCCATATATTTATCTGAGTACGCCCCATCAAGAGTGCGTGCAGTCACCAAGCCCATGCTAGAAGTATTATCTGGAATACCAACTGTGGTTTATGGCTTTTTTGCTGCAATTACCCTTGCCCCCTTCATTAGAGATTTTGGAGAAACGTTAGGGCTGAACATTGCCTCTGAAAGTGCACTCGGCGTAGGACTAGTGATGGGTATCATGATCATACCGCTCGTCTCTTCTTTATCAGATGATGTAATTTCGGCAGTACCTCAAGCAATGCGAGAAGGCTCTTATGGTTTAGGCGCAACTAAATCAGAGACTATTAAAAGAGTTATTATACCTGCTGCCTTACCTGGGATTGTGGGTGGAATTCTTCTTGCTGCATCAAGGGCAATAGGAGAGACCATGATTGTAGTTATGGCAGCGGGTCTTTCAGCAAGGCTATCAATAAACCCGTTAGATGCAGTTACTACTGTAACAGTTCAAATTGTCACACTCTTAGTTGGCGATCAAGAATTTGATAGTCCGAAAACTCTCGCAGCCTTTGCATTGGGATTAACCCTTTTTGTTGTTACGCTAATACTTAATTTTTATGCTTTAAGGATTGTTAGAAAATATAGGGAACAATATGAATAACTCACTATCTAACTCGAGTAGTATTACTGAAATAGTAAATAAAGGACTAAAAAAACGTTACAGATCCGAATTTATGTTTAGACTTTATGGGATCACTTCAATTCTTTTTGCTGCTGCTTTTTTAATTGTATTTTTTAGCAGTATTATTGATAAAGGATACAGTGCGTTTACTCAAGGTGAATTAAATATTTCAATTTATCTAGATCCAGAAATAATTGATCCCGATAACACTCGTGATGAAGAAGAAATTAGGTACGCAAATTACGATAAATTAGTCTTTGAATCGCTTAAAAATTTCTTTCCCAGTGTCTCCTCAAGAAAGGAAAGAAAAGAGCTAAAAGCTTTGGTAAGTAATGGAACTTCATTAAGAATTCAATCTTTGGTATTAGATGATATGAGTTTAATTGGTAAGACCTTAGATCTTTCAGTCAAGCTAGATAGCGACATAGATATGTTTTTAAAAGGAAACATAGATATTTCCTTAGATGAATCTCAAAGGAAGATTTCAGATAATCAAGTTAAATGGACAAATGAACTAAAAACAAAAGGGTTGATTAGTCAAAAATTTAATTCGACCTTATTTTCAGCCGGCGATTCAAGAGAGCCGGAACAAGCTGGAGTCCTAGGTGCTTTGATTGGTTCTTTCTTTATGCTTTTAATTACCTTTATTGTTGCTTTCCCTTTAGGAGTTGCTGCAGCAATCTATCTAGAAGAGTTTGCTCCAAAAAACAGGTTTACAGATTTTGTTGAAGTGAATATTAATAATTTAGCAGCTGTTCCATCAATTATTTATGGTCTTTTAGGTTTAGCAGTATTTATTAATTTTTTTGGCATGCCAAGATCAGCTCCATTGGTAGGAGGATTAGTTTTAGCTTTAATGACTTTTCCTGTGATCATCATAGCTTCTAGAGCAGCATTACAATCTGTTCCACCAAGTATTACCGATGCGGCACTTGGTGTTGGGGCGTCAAAAATTCAAACAATATTTGATCATGTCTTTCCTTTAGCTTTGCCAGGTATGCTTACTGGGTCCATTATTGGCATGGCAAGGGCTTTAGGCGAATCCGCACCATTATTGATGATTGGTATGGTTGCTTTTGTGGTGGATATTCCAGGCACACCCTTGGATGCATCTGCTGCCTTACCCGTTCAAGTTTATCTTTGGGCTGATGCCCCTGAAAGAGGTTTTGTAGAAAGAACTTCAGCGGCAATTTTAGTTTTGCTATTCTTTTTGTTAGTTATGAATTCGACCGCGATATGGTTAAGAAATAAATTTGAAATAAAATGGTAGGTTTTTAATGAAAAATAATGAGTTGATTACTCTTCCCGATGATTTTTTAACTATCGGAGACACTACAACCCCTAATGAAAAAATAATGGAGTCTCAAGATTGCTGTGTTTTTTACGACGAAGCACAAGCATTGAGAAACATAAATCTTGAAGTCGGCAAGAAAGAAGTTCTATCGTTAATAGGTCCTTCAGGTTGCGGGAAATCAACTTTCATTAGATGTCTTAATAGACTAAATGACACAATCGATTCAGCAAAAGTAACTGGAAAGATTACTCTAGAAGGTCAGGACATTTATAACAGCGATATGGATGTTGTTCTATTGAGAGCAAGAGTAGGAATGGTTTTTCAAAAGCCGAATCCTTTTCCTAAATCCGTTTATGAAAATGTAGCTTACGGACCAAGAATTCATGGTATCAGCGAATCAAAAGCAGATATGGATGAGATAGTTGAAACTTCTTTATCAAGAGCAGGTTTGTGGGATGAGGTCAAAGATAGATTAAATACTTCAGGTACAGCTTTATCCGGAGGTCAACAACAAAGACTCTGTATTGCAAGAGCAATAGCAGTTCGACCCGATGTTATCTTAATGGATGAGCCATGTTCAGCTTTAGACCCAATTGCTACAGATAGAATTGAAGACTTGATAAGCGAATTAAAAGAAAACTATGCAATTGTAATAGTTACGCATTCTATGAGCCAAGCTTCAAGAGTTTCGCAAAGAGCAGCTTATTTTCATTTAGGTCACTTGGTTGAGACTGATACAACCGAAAAAATATTTGGCGACCCAGATCACGAACTTACTCAAAACTATATCAAAGGCAGGATAGGATAAAAATTTACCAATCCTAAGTAACTTGCAATTGCTAAGTGAAAGCCAAAAGCAATCTCAGAATCTCTCTTTAGTTTGGAGCTAAGAAAAAACTCCACTATTCCAAGAAGTGATGCAGTAAGCAATAGAATAGGGACTAAAGTCATTGGGATCATTAAAGTTAAAATTGGAAAAAGGATTACATCTCCTAAACCCAAGCCCTCTTTTCCTTTGAGTTTGAAAAATAACCACCTCGTTGCCAAAAGGAGAAAACCTGAAATAATTGTCACAAATACTTCGGGTAGTATCAAAAGACCCTCCGTTGCTGAAAGTATCAAAGCCAAAATAAATAATATTAAAAGCGAGTTCAAAGGAATGATTTTGTATTGATAATCTATCAAGGCAATAAATATCAAAGTTAGAGAAATAAAGCTTTTTAAAAGTATTAAAGCCCATGAGTCATTTGTAATGAAAATCAATGAAAACGAAGAAATGACCAATATTTCCGTCAAGAAGTATCTTGATGAGATTGTTGCACCACAGCATTTAGCTTTTCCTCTTAAGAATAAGTAACTCAATACAGGAATGAGGTGATACCAATCTATTTTAGTTTTACAGTGTGAGCAAAAAGAGGGTTCAGTAAAAATATTTATCTTAGATACATAGGATTCTTTCAGAATATTTTTATTTGTAAATCGATAGATAAAACTAGCCAAGAAACTGCCTAAAATAGCCGCAAATATAATGAATAAAACTAAAGTCATCTGTATAAATCTTTGTCAATTTGTCTCAATATGACATAAAATCATTTTACATATGGTATTTAACTACTTAAAAGGTATCAATTTAGAAAGATACAAAAGTTACTTGAATGAGAAAAACCTAAAGTTTTCTATTTCAGGAGCACTTTTGCTTATTTTTTCATTGGAATTTTCTTCCGTTTTACTTGGATTGATCTTTAATAATCAGTTAAGCACCAATAACTTTAATAACTCTTTTGCATCGAACGAATTGCCAAGAGTTATTGACAATCCATTTTCATCAGACATAGAAATAGATGGTTTGTCCATTTATGAAAGTTTGGTGAAAGCGCCGGAAACTTCATTGTCTTTGAAGCTTTACGGCATTACTTCTTCTGATGAAGTGAAATCTGCCATTATTGGTTTTAATCAAAACGATCAAAAAACATATCTCGTTGGCGACATGATTTCTGATAGCGTTTACTTAGATTCCATTAACAAAGATTTTATTACCATCAAAAGATCCGGAATAACTGAAAGCCTTTCTTTTTTTAAAGGTTCAGTAATTACTGGCATGGAAAGAGTTGTTCAAGGCAATACTTCTATAAATATTGCAGCAAACGAAAAGAAATCAACTATTGATAAAGAGTGGATTGAAAAACAAGAGATTGCAAAACTAATTACTTTTGCTCCCGTCTTTGACGATGGTACTTTTTCTGGACTTGAGATTAGTCCGGGAGAAAATACAGCTCTCTTTGACTCATCAGAGCTTAGACCGGGAGACATTGTTAAATCAATCAATGGTCTGTCTGTCGCAGAAATAGACCTCTCTGATCAAGATTCAATCAATTCTTTTTTCTCTGATCTTGCTTCGCTAAATCTTGATTTAATTCGAGACGATCAAGTTGTATCTGTCGATATAAACATTAACTAAACCTTAAAAAAATATGATTTATTCAATTTATAAGAATTGTTGCGCCTATGCGCTTATTTTGGGACTCTCATCAAGTTTGTGGTCGGTAACCATAAACATGCGCGATGCGGATATAAAATCCTTTGTCTCTGATATTTCCTCTTTGACAGGAAAGACCTTTGTTGTTGACCCCAGAGTGAAAGCAAATGTCACTGTAATATCTAGAGATGATTTGTCGATAGAGGAAGCCTATGAAGTTTTTCTTTCCGTTTTAAGCGTGCATGGTTTTACAGCTGTTGAACAAGACAACGCGGTAAAAATAGTTCCGGCATCAATGGGCAGACAAAGCTTTACGCAAGTGGCCAAACCTTCTTCGCCTGAAGATGCTTTGGTTTCAACCATTGTCAGACCAAAACAAACTTCTGCCAATGCCTTGATTCCACTAATCCGACCGTTGATTAATTCTCAAGGACATATTGCGGTTTACACGCCTAGTAATAGTCTGATTTTGACCGATCGAAGTGCCAACATAAAAAGAATTAAACAGCTAGTTGAAGAGTTGGATAAAAATCCAGCCGACGTGTATGAAATCGTTAAATTAAAAAACTCTTCTTCTTCACAAATAGCAAAATTGATTGATAAAGTTTTTGCAGAGAATAGTGGTGGTATGGCTCCTAACGACTTCAATGCCTATGCAATAGAGCGAAGTAACAGTATTTTGCTTTTTGGAGACAATAAAATTGTCGAGCGTATGAAAGCAGTTGTTATAAAGCTTGATGTTAAAGATCAAGGATCGAGTTCTCTAAAAGTTGTGTACTTAAAATATGCAGACGCTAAAGAACTCGTGGAGCTTCTAAATAAAATGACGCCTAACATTGACGAGAAAAGCTCAAACAAAGGTAAAACTTCCATCAGCGCCCATGAGGAAACCAACTCCTTAATAATTTCTGCCGAACCCGATGTCATGACATCAATAACTGGAATAATTTCCCAACTGGACATCAGAAGAGCTCAGGTATTAGTAGAAGCAATCATTGTAGAAATATCCGACAAACTTTCTAAAGATTTAGGCTTTCAACTTTTATTTTCAGGAGAAGGTTCAAACACTCCAATAGCTTCTCAACGTTTTGGAAATCCCACGCCAGATTTATCAGCAATTGTTGGTGGACTGGTACCTGGCGGTGGAGCTACTGCAGTGCTTTCTACCTTATTGAGTTTAGATGGGTTTGCTGCGGGAGTAGGAAAATTTAAAAAAGGAGAAGATAGTTTCGCCGCAATTTTGAATGTCCTAGCGAAAAATAGTGATTCAAATGTGTTGTCTACACCATCAATTCTGACAATGGATAATGAACAATCTTCTATTATTGTTGGTCAAGAAATACCTATCACCACGGGTGAATCCTTGGGAACCAATAATTCCAATCCTTTTAGAACAATTAACAGACAAGAAATTGGAATCAAATTAAGCGTCAAACCTCAAATCAATGAAGGTAATTCAATTAAATTAGACATTCAGCAAGAAGTATCTTCTTTGTCAGGTCCTATAACAGCTGGTTCAGCTGAGATAGTCACTAATAAGAGGGCAATTGAGACAGTTGTAATGGTCGAAGACAACCAAACCATTGTCTTAGGCGGATTGATTGATGATGATATTCAAGAATCTGTTAGAAAAATTCCACTACTAGGCGATATTCCGTTACTAGGAAAAGCTTTTAGGCAGGAACAGACAACTATCAGCAAGAAAAACTTGGTTGTATTTTTAAAGCCCACCATTATTAGAAATTCCGAAGATATGCAGGCTTTAACCAATACTAAGTATGAATATCTTCGTGCTCAGGAAATGCTAAGAGATAAAAAAGGCAAAACCTCTCCCGATTTAGATTTACTCGAAAAGATTATTTTTGATGCCGAAGAAGAAAAAAATGCAGATGCAGAAGAAGAAGCTTAAAAAATATGTCAGCCAAAGATTTTAGTTACAAATTTTGCAAGGATAACCAACTTCTTCCTGAAGTCGGTTCCGATTCTATTAAAATTTTTCACACCGACGATGGCGATATAAATGCAATTGCTCACATTCAATCAAAATATAAATTACCTATAGAAACTAAAAAAATTGAATTTTCTGAATTTAATAGAAAACTCTCGGAATCTTATTCAGACAATGCACAATCCTCAGAATCACTTGCTGAAAATATTCATGAAGACGTTGATTTAGATTCCTTAGTTTTAGATTTGCCTAAAACAGAAGATTTGTTAGACGATAGTACCGATTCACCCGTAATCAGATTAATCAATGCAATTCTCTCTGAAGCTATTAAAGATGGAGCATCCGATATTCATATAGAACCTTATGAAGAAACTCTAATGATTAGATTTAGAACGGATGGCATATTGAAAGAGAAAATTAGACCTAGTTCAAGAATTGCGCCTTTACTAAATGCTCGAATTAAAATCATGTCTAATTTAGATATAGCTGAAAGAAGAATTCCTCAAGACGGCAGGATGTCTTTAAAACTCGGAGAAAGATGGGTAGATATCAGAGTTTCAACTTTGCCATCAAGCTATGGAGAAAGAATAGTTCTTAGGCTTTTAGATAAAGCTGATTCAAGTTTAAATTTAAAAGAACTTGGTATGGGAGAAGACCTGCTAGAGAACTATAAAAGAGAATTAAAAAATAATAGTGGAATAATATTAGTTACAGGACCAACAGGTTCCGGAAAAACCACTACTTTATATTCTGGTCTTAATCATTTAAACGATCAAACAAGGAATATTTTAACGGTTGAAGACCCCATAGAATATGCAATAGAAGGAGTAGGCCAGACGCAAGTCAATAATCGAGTTGGACTAACTTTTGAAAAAGGTTTGAGAGCTATCCTTAGACAAGATCCTGATGTTGTAATGGTTGGAGAGATCAGAGATAAGGAAACAGCCGACATTGCCATCCAAGCTAGTCTTACTGGTCACTTAGTTCTATCGACTGTCCATACAAATGATTCAATTGGCGCTATAACAAGATTAATAGACATGGGCGTTGAACCTTATTTAATCGCAAGCTCCTTAAGAATGGTTGTTGCCCAAAGATTAGTCAGAAAAGTTGATAAAGAAAGCAAAGAATTGTCGGGAAGAATTGGAATATTTGAATCCATTACTATTGACGATCAAATCAAAGAACAAATTCATAAAAGTGCTACGGAAAACGAAATTAAGAAAACCGCTTTTTCTAATAACAAAACTTTAGAAATAGATGGTCAGGAGAAAGTAAAGGCTGGAATAACTACTGAAGATGAAATTAAAAGAGTTCTTCAAGAAAAAGATTAAAAATGCCAAATTTTTCATACAAAGCCCTAGATAATTTTGGAGCAACAGAAACGGGAGTTTTAATTGCAGATAATTTAAATGAAGCTCAAGAAGAATTAAAAAATAGACGTCTGATACCAATCTCAGTAAGAGAGGCTAGAAATAATTTTAATATTTCACTATTTAAAAAGATTTCTTCTTCAAAGCTCAGTTTAATTACGCGTCAACTTTCTACCCTTATTAATGGAGGCATTCCAGTTGATCAGGCTCTAGATTCTGTTTCTAAACAAATGGATTCACCATTCATTAAAGGCAAACTTTTAAATATTTCTAATAAAGTTAAATCAGGTTTCAAACTTTCAGAGTCATTAGAAGATCATCCAGAAAGTTTCGATCGCCTTTATTGTTCGTTAGTTAGAGCTGGAGAAACGTCGGGGGACTTGGGAGCAGTATTAGAAAAAACTTCAGATTTTCTAGAGAGAAAATCAAAGATTACTCAAGATATCATTGGCGCTCTTGTCTATCCCTTTGTCTTATTCTCTATAGCGATTGTTGTAATCGTTTTGCTTCTATCATTTGTTGTTCCAGAGGTTGTAAGTCAATTTTCATCATTAAATAGGGACTTACCATTTATAACTAAGGCTCTCTTATTTTTATCATCGGTATTTACTAGCTATATTTTTTATTCAGTTCTCTTACTAAGTGGAATTGCAGCTTTTGTTTCAATAAGAATTATCGGCTATGAAAAATTTAAATCTAAACTGGATAGATTTTTATTATCAACTCCGATTATAAAAAACTCTTTAATTGATTCGGATTTATCAAGATTTACAAATTCTTTGAGTATCCTTAGGACAAGTAATATCTCCATCATAAATGCCTTGGAAATTTCAGCGGAAACAATCTCCAATAGTTATCTGCGCCAACAAATAAAGTCTATTACAAACAAAGTGGCTGAAGGAGAAACTCTTGCAGCTAGTTTGAGTAAAATTAATGCTATCCCCGCTTTAGTGACACAAATGATAGAAAATGGCGAAAGATCTGGACGACTAGAAGAAATGTTGGAAAAAGTTTCAACATATTTAGAAAATAAATTTCAAAACTCTACAAAAATAACTATGAATTTACTCGAACCTTTAATTGTTGTTTTTTTAGGACTTTTTGTAGCGCTTATCGTGTTGGCAATACTGTTACCATTGATACAACTAAACACATTAACTATTAACTAAGATTATGAAAAAAAACTTAACAAAAAAATTAAAAGGTTTCAGCTTGATTGAAATCCTTGTGGTGCTAATGATAATTGGTTTGCTTACAGCAGTTGTGGCTATCAATGTTTTGCCTAGTCAGGACAGAGCAAGAGCCGATAAAGCGTTAGCTGATATTAGAATTTACGAACAAGCTTTAGAACTTTATCGTCTTGATATGTTCTCTTATCCAACCAATGATGAGGGTTTAAAAGCTTTAATTGAAGCACCTTCTAATCATCGATTTAAAAATAGATACAGACAGGGCGGTTATATAAGAAAACTAGAAAAAGACCCTTGGGGAAATGATTACCAATACAAAAGACCTGGAGATAATGGCCAAGTAGATTTATTTTCTTTTGGAGCAGATGGTCAGCAAGGTGGTGAAGGAATGGATCAAGATATAGGAAATTGGAACTAATGAAAGGCTTTACATTGGTTGAAGTATTGGTTTCGTTATTCATCCTATCGTTGGTAGCAGTAACTGGAATTACTTCAATCTCATACAGCACAAAGACTATTTCTTCTTTAAGCGATGATTTTTATCGAGCAACTTTAGCTGAAAATATAATTATCAAATCATATTTTGATGAAAACTTTTTGACTAATAATCTTTTATCTCAGAGAGAGACATTCATGGGATATCCATATATTTGGAACAGAAAAATCTCTGTAGATCCAAATCAAAACTCTTTAAATATCGAGGTTGAAGTTATTTCCGAGGTAACTTCTAAAACTTCAAAATTAGAAATTTATAAAGCAATCAATGACTAATTTAAAAGGTTACACCTTAGTTGAGGTTTTAATAGTAATGTCGTTATTTTCTTTGATAAGTTTACTTTCACTATCTTTTTTAAATACCTCAGTCTCATCTTCAATAGGAATTACCTCAAAATCAAAACTTTTGAATCAACTTTCTGTTTTTAGCGAAGTATTAGAAGATGATTTATTCCATGTTGCCAAGCAATTTCCTCGATCCGACGAAACCAATCAGTTTCCAAGTTTTTTTAAATTAAATAATAATTTTCAAGAAGGTGAGGCTATTCTTGAATTTGTGAGAAGCTCTTCTTCAGATGGCATAGATGAACTAGGAGCCATAAACAAGGTTATGTATAAGGTGGAAGATAATATTTTATACAGAAATTTTTCACCGTATTTAAATGCACCCTATGAAAAGCAAGCATTAGCATTAATATCCGATCTTGAAGAATTGGAAATCAAAGTTTTATTTGATAGAAATGAATATCTTACTTGGCCACCATTTAATGAAGCAGATTTAAAAATTTACCCAACATTGATGGAAATAAACATTAAATTTAGCGACGGAAACTTCGAAAAAATATTGTTCATAAGTGGAGATGATTTTGTTGGATAAAAAATTCAAGGGCGCTGCTTTAATAATGGCTCTCTTTGTAACAGCGATTATTGCTTCCATTAGTGCGGGACTTTTTTCAATGGTTTCAATGAATATTGAGAATGAAAAAAATATGCTCAGTGAACAGCAGGCAATTGTTACAACCTTAAGTTTAGAGTCATTTACAAAAAAATATTTAACTCAGAAAGAAAACAGAACTAATTTAGTCCTAACCGCAAATAACTTTAATCAAAAAAGCCCAATTAATTTACCCTTGGAAAGAGGAAATTTAGAAGCAAATATCGTCGATATGGGCCAATGCTTTAATTTAAATTCTTTAATTCTAATTTCTGCTACTGGTGAAGAAATTGCTAATACAGATAATTTAGATTTCTTTAAAAATCTCATGAAAAGTTTATTTATAGAAGAACAAAAAATTGAAGAGATTACTCCTGCGATAGTTGATTGGTTAGATAAAGATTCCTTTCCTGATACTTATTTGGGTGTTGAAGATGATTTTTACAAAAACGAAAAAATTTCAAGACTTTCTTCAAATCAATTCTTCTATGACATAACTGAATTACGAGATATTAAGGGAGTCACAGAAGAAATTTTTCAGAAGCTTAAACCTTATGTTTGCGTAATTAATTCTTTAAATACCAAGATTAATATTAATTCTCTCAATCCTTTTTATCCAAACATTTTAGTTGCTTTAAGTTCAAATACTCTTAGTGATCTAGAAGCAAGAAATATTCTCAATAACAAGCCTTTAGCAGGATATTCATCTGTAACTAATTTTCTTAATTTGCCTGAAATTAAGACTTCTTTTTCAAGTAAGTTTTCAAAAGCAAATTTGGTTTTAGAAACTAATTACTTTATTTTGAATACAAATATAAAAATAGACGATAAAGATTTTCATATAAAAAGTCATATTTATTATTCTAATGAGTCTCCAAAAGTCATTCGAAGAAAGTTAGGAGAATACTTGTGAGTAGTAAAAAGATAAATTTTTACGATGAAAATTTTAAAATAATTCATTCAACGGAAGTCGAATTAGGAAAAAAATCTACAGAATTGCTTGGAGACAAAGACGATATAGCTATACTTCTTTCAACCGACTTTTCTTTCTATAAGTTTGATCTCCCAAAAACATCTCAAAGAAATTTAAATAAGGCCATCCCTTTTATGTTGGGGGAAGAACTTTTAGGTGATATTAAAGATTATTTTTGGATTCACGATTCTAGCAATGGAATAGTAGGAACAATTGAGCATGAGAATATTAAATCTATAAAAAATAGTTTAAAGCATGATGAAAGCATATTAATTCCTATTCAAGCATTATCTAGTTCGAAACAAAACTTGTTAGTTATTTTTCAAGATAAAGCTTTTATTTCTTTAAAAGATAATTGGTTCTGGCTAGCGGATAGTAAATCCATCACTAACACTTTGGATTTAATTATTTCAAGATATGAAATAAACAATCTTGAAATTTGGTCTGTAAAAAAAGATATTCAATTACCTCAACTTACAATTGATTTGGAAACAAAGACATTTTCTTCAGAGTTAGAATTGCTGAAGAGTTTTGCTGAAATACTAAACCTTCACAAGCCTTTTAATTTTTTTGTTAAAGAATATGAAAAAAAAATAGATTGGTTCTCTTTATTTTCTAGATATAAATTTTATGTTTATTCTGCTTTAGGTCTTTTTGCTATTTTTTTTGCTTCAGCAGTTATTCAATTTTCTTATTTAAGTATTTCAAATAATCTTCTCAAAGATAAAATAATGGATACCTTTAAAGAAAAATTTCCATCTGAAACACTTGAGTCAGATCTCATCAGCCAGGTAAACGGTTTAATCAATCAGGGCCAAATAGACTATTCAGCTTTAAATGCTATTAGTATTATTTCGGATGCAGTTAGCAGCAGTGAAAATATAATTTTAGTATCAATTGGCTATGAACAAACAAGATTTATAATTGAAGTCCAGACGAATTCTTATGATCAGCTGCAAGACTACGTAGATTTAGTAAATTCATTAGGTCTGGAAGTAAATTTAGGGGCTTCAAGAAGAGTGAATAATTTTATTCAAGGAGAAATAAGCATCAATGGTTTTTAAAATAAATAATTTATCAAATCGCGAACAAGGTTTGTTGTTAATCTTAGTGGCCCTTATTTTTTTAGGTTCTTTGAGTTATTTTATTAATTATTTAAATAATGAAAATAAATCTTTAGAAAAAGAAAATCAAAATATAATTAGTCGTCTAAATTATATCGAATCTATTCCAGCTACTGTTGCTGCTAATCGAAAACTCTACTCTGACAATATCTCTATTTTGGTAAATTCCACTTCCAAGGAAAAAAATATTTTGATTGATAGAACACAACCCCTTAATGATAATTCCATGATGATTTGGGTTAATGAAGTCAACTTTATTGATTTGTATAACTGGATGATTGACATGGGAGAGCAAGGAGGGCAAATAGAAAAAATGAACATTAGAAAAACTAAGCAGAATAAGGTTAACGCCCAGCTTTCAATAGTTTTAAAAATAAATTGAAAAAATTCATTCTAATTTCATTTACATTAATTGTATTAATCGTAAGCGTAACCTTAATTCGACTACCATTAAATCTAATAGCTCCGACAATTAATAATTTATTTCCTCAAGTTACTTACACAAGTATCGAAGGAACTATATGGTCAGGGAAAATTAAAAATCTTTCTTTTGCTGATGAGTTCATAGGGAGTTTTAATACTCAATTTAATTTAAGAAATTTATCTTTTTTAATTGATGAGAGAGGCCTTTTCGTTGAAGGCAATATTAATTTAATCTCAACGTTTATTAAAAACCAAGCTTCATTAGAAGCTATAAACTTTAATCTAAATTCAAAAAGATTTTTAAGAAAAGTACCTGTTTTATCTTCTATTTCAGGAAAAGATATTTCAATCTCTTTCGATATTAATGGTTGTTATTTCTCCCAAGGAGAAGTTTCAGCAGCTCTAAGAAAAACCAATAAATTAGATCAATTGTCCGAAGCAAAACTTGTTGGAACCATATCGTGTGAAAACCAAAAAATGCTTGGTTCTTTTTATGCGGTTCCCAAAGACGATGTCTTAAAAGGTACTTTTGAGTTAGATAAAGAATTAAATTACGTTGTTATAGCAAATTCAAAAAGATTATTTGCTAAGATCTCTTCTTTTTTTGAAAGTGGTTTTACATCCAGTCCAGATGTTAAACTCAGAGGAAATTTATTCGATTTTTTTTAGATTATATGTTGATAGGTAAAAATCCTCTTAATGAGGCTCCTGAATGGTTTTTAAAAAATATTTCTGACTTGCCAGAAGTTCATTCTGTGTCAGTCAACAATTCAGAAGTTAAATATTTCCAATGGGGCGACAAAAACAAAAAACCCTTGTTATTGCTGCATGGCTACAATGCCCATTCGCATTGGTGGGACCACATTGCACCATCTTTAACAGAAAATCATTGTGTTGTTGCGCTAGATTTTTCAGGCATGGGGGACAGTGATAGAAGAGGAGAGTATTCTCAAGAAGTGTATGCCGATGATATTAAAGGAGTAATTGATGATATGTCTTGGGAAAGTTGTACTTGCATAGCTCATAGCATGGGAGGCTCTGTTGCAACTCTAGCCTCTTCGATTTATCCAACTATTTTTAATCATCTAATTCTATTAGATTCTATGGTTGTAATTCCTCCAACCGTTGCTGAAAGAATGTCTTCAAATAGACCTTCTGCTAGATTGGCAGTAGCAAGTCCTGACTTAGAAACAGCGATAGCTAGATTTAGGTTAATGCCTTCCCAACCTTGTAAAGATTATGTTCTTCGTCATGTAGCTGAAACATCTTATAAAGAAACTTCAGAAGGTTGGTATTTAAAATCTGATCCCCTAATTCCTAACAGTTACAAATATAATGATCTTCATGATGCTTTCACAAAAATTTCGTGTTCGCTTGACTTAATCTATGGACAAGCAAGTCAATTAGTAACCCCTGAGGTTTTGGAATATATGAGTTATGTAGGAAATTTAGAGGAAAAAAATATTCACTGCCTTGCGGGAGCAATGCATCATCTTTTTTTAGATATGCCAGAAGAGTTTGTTAATTTAATTATTAATGTATTGAAACGATGACTAAGCCAATCATAGAGGGATTTTGTAATCCTGAATTTGCCGAGTTAGAAAAAATTTTTTCTAAAGCGATACAGTCTGGCTTTGATGATGGAGCAGGCTTTTCTTTAGAAGTAGAAGGCAAAGAAGTCTTGAACCTTTGGGGAGGTTATTCCGACTCAGCTCATCAAAAGATTTGGAAACAAGATACCTTAGTCAATGTCTTTTCTGTAACGAAAGCAATGACATCTACTTGTGCTTTACAACTAATTGAATCTGGAAAGTTAAATCCAGATGCTTTAGTTTCAGATTATTGGCCGGAATATGCTTGTGAAGGAAAAGAAGCTACTAAAGTTATTGACTTTTTAACTCATAGAGCAGGAATGTTTGGTTTCCAAAAACCTCTGCCACAGGATTCATGGGAAGATTGGGATATGATTGTGAATCGTTTAGCCTCGCAAAAACCAATTAGAGAGCCTGGATCAACTCAAGGTTATCATGCAGTAACTTTCGGCTATCTTGTTGGAGAATTAGTAAGACGCATAGATGGAAGAACTTTAGGAAACTATTTCAAAGAAGAAATAGCAGATAAGTTTGATATAGATTTTATTATTGGTTTAAACGAAGAAGACATAATTAGATGTGCTGATTTACTCCTATTATCCGGTAAACCAAACCTACTAATTCAATTAATATTAGCCTTACCAAATTGGCTTCTTCCTGAACAAATTAAAATAGTTAAGCAGACTTTGAAAAGCAAAGAGTACGCAAAAGCTTTTTTAGAAATAATGGACAACGATGAAAGTGAAAAACTTCCAATGGATTATCCCAACTCTAATTCTTGGCGTAAGGCAGAAATACCCGCAGCTAATGGACATGGCACAGCGTCTGGAATATCTAAATTCTTCGGCATATTAGCCAATGGGGGCTCAAGAGATGGAAAATCTATGCTCTCAGATGAAACAATCTCTCAGGCAACAACTGTAAAAACCTCAGGACCAGATGTAGTTCTTTTTCAAGCTCCTTATAAATTTGGGCTTGGGTATCAACTAGACGCACCTTTTTCTCCTATAGGAATGAAAGAGGGTATGTTTGGACACACTGGTATTGCTGGAGCTACAGGTTTTGCTGATTTAAATAAAAAAGTTGGCTTTGGGTTTATAAATAATAGACAACATTCATTGGGCAAGCTTTATAAAACCTCTAATAGTCTCGCAAAAAAGCTTTACGAAATTCTGTAAACAGTTTTAATGATCGTAGAACCTTACTTTTACTTAATTGCTATTTTTTCTGTTTTTCTTCACGGGATGGGTAAGGGCGGATTTATTGGAGCAGGGTCTTTTGGATCTTTGTTAGCAATTCCTATGCTTTCTATCTTCATCCCACCTTTTCAAGCCATAGCAATTTTGCTTTTACCATTGATTTTCATGGATATTGTTACTGTATGGAAGTATCGATGGATGTGGGATTTAAAAATATTAAAATTCATTATTCCTTTAGCCTTTGTTGGAATTATCTTAGGAACTCTTTCCTTTAGTTATCTGACAGAAAACAGTATAAGAGTAATCATCGGCTTAATGGCTGTCATTTTTTGTTTAGATTATTACTTAAGAAATAATTCTTCTGAACCAAAAAAACCATCTGTTTTAGGATCTTATTTTTGGCCATCTTTATCTGGCTTCACGAGCTTTTCAATTCATGCAGGCGGCATACCTCTGAGTTTTTATTTACTCCCTATGAGATTAGATAGAAGAATTTATGTTGCTACTGCAGGTCTTTTTTATCTATCTATAAATATTTTTAAAATTTTTCCATATGCCTACTTAGGCCAAATGAATTTTACCAATATTTATACATCTCTATTGTTATTGCCTTTAGCACCATTGGGAGTTTTCGCCGGAGCTTTCTTAGTAAATAAAATAAATCAAGATTGGTTCTATCGAATAGGTTATTTTTGTACGCTTATCGCTGGATTAAAGTTAGTTTATGATGGTATCCAAGGATATCTATCATGACTAAATTAAGTGTAAATATTAATAAAATAGCTTTGATAAGAAATTCTAGAAAGGGTAACAATCCTTCTCTTGAAGATTTTTCTCTTAAAATTATAGAAGCCGGAGCTCATGGTATTACAGTTCATCCCAGACCAGATCAGAGGCATATTAGACCTGAAGACTTATCTGATTTATCAGAGATAACAAAAAAACATAAAGTAGAATTTAATATCGAGGGTAATCCGTATGAAGAAAGATTGGATGATTATCCTGGTTTTTTAAACTTAATTGATTCAATTAATCCTGATCAATGTACTTTAGTTCCAGATGATTCTTCTCAATTAACATCGGATCATGGATGGAACATAAATTCTGAACATAATAAATTATCGACGGTTTTAGGCTTTTTAAGGCAAAGTAAAATTAGAAGCAGCATTTTTGTTGATCCTGATAAATCTCAACTGGATGCTGCAAAAGATATTGGGGTAGATAGAGTAGAACTCTATACAGGACCTTTTGCAGAAGCTTTTATAAAAAATGATGAAAAAACTTTATCAACATATCAAGAAGCAATAAGTTATGCCAATGATATATCTTTGGAGTTGAATGCAGGTCATGACTTAAATTTAGATAATCTGGCTCTATTACTAAGTTATGGAGATATAAAGGAAGTATCCATTGGTCATGGTTTAATAACAGAAGCTTTAATATACGGAATAGAGAATACTATTGAAAAATATATTAAAATAATCCCATGAATGTAGAAGAAAAAATAAAATCTCAAATTTCAGATAATAAAATACTTTTGTATATGAAAGGCTCTCCTGATCAGCCTCAATGTGGTTTTTCCCAAAGAGCTACTCAAGTACTTATGGCATGCGGAAAAGAATTTGCTTTTGTCGATATTTTAACTAATCCTGAGATTAGAGAAACTTTACCCATAGTTTCAAATTGGCCTACTTTTCCTCAGCTATATGTAAAAGGAGAATTAATTGGTGGCAGTGATATTATTTTTGAAATGTATCAAAACGGTGAAATGCAAGAATTAATCGATTCTGTAGAAGATTAATTGTTTCATTTATAATTTAAAATCGAACCCAAATACGAAAGAAAAGTCTGCTGAAGAATTAACCTTTAAGTCTTCGGAAAATCCAAAACTAAAATATTTATTTTCTGCATATTCATAAGAAGCACCTAGTCCAATTAAATAATATATATCTCCTAAAGCTTCTAGATTTGATTTATAAAATGGCTCAAATATTTCTAGATTAAATTTATAAACCAGAGGATTTGATATTTTTTCTGACAAAAAATATTCAGGTTTCCATGAGACTAAAAGTTTTGTAAAGAGAGTTAGATTCTCTTCTTTTAAAAAAGAATTATTTTTTTCATTAAATAATGATATTCCAAGTAAGGAATTTATAACCACATTATCAATTTTATTATTTTTCAAATTAAAAGTAATTCGTCCGTCAATTATGTTATTTCCAAATTTTTTGTTTTTACTTCCTGATGGCAAGTCAATTGTAGATATTAAATAGAATCTATTATCCTGTAGATTAAAAAAATTATACTTTGAGGATATTTGTATATCTCCAATTCCGGAATAACTATCCTTTATTAAAGAAATGTGTGCTTCATCCTCTAAAGAAAATTGTAATTGATTGTTTTCAAAATATATTCTTGAGCCATCTGAAAGGCCTAATAAGTCATGCCATTGATTTATAGAATTATCTAAAAAACCTTTATTGAGACTATAAAAAGGGACTTTTATTTCAAACCCAAGTACGTCGGATACTTTTCTATAATAATTAACAGATAACTGAACAATTTCTCCGTCTAAAATTAATTTTTGACTACTTCCTATCTCTTTTACCGCGTAAGAACTATTTTGAATATTTATGCTCAAATTATTTTGATTTTGGTGAGATGCCAAAATTTTATTATCAAAATTTGAAAATTGAATCGTAAAAGGATTGAGCGTTGGAAATTCAATAGGTGCATACAAATCAGCTAAAAGAGATAAGCTAAAAAGTAAGAAAAATGTAAAATGTAATTTGTTAATAAAAACTATTTTATTCTTTAATTAAATTTATTAAAAATTGTAAATGAAAAAAGTTATTCTGGCTTATTCTGGTGGATTAGATACTTCTGTTATTTTGAAATGGCTTCAAGAAGAAAAAAATCTTGAGGTTGTTACTTATACAGCTGATCTTGGCCAAGGCGACATATCAGACGATCTTGAAGAAAAAGCTAAAAATCTTGGCGCTGATAAGGTTGTTGTTGAGGATTTATCAGAAGAATTTATATCGGAGTATGTTTTTCCCATGTTTCGATGCAACACTATTTTTGAAGGCGAGTATCTTCTTGGAACTGCAATAGCTAGACCTTTAATTGCCAAGAAGTTAGTTGAAATCGGTAAGCAAGAAGGAACCAATATTATTTGTCATGGCGCAACAGGCAAAGGAAATGATCAAATAAGATTTGAAATTGGCGCTCATGCACTAAATTCAAATATAGAGGTAATTGCTCCTTGGAGAGAATGGGATATGACTTCAAGGACTGATTTAATGTCTTATTGTAAAAAAAACCAAATTCCTATGGCGGCTTCAAAAGCTGAAGAGCCTCCTTTTTCTATGGATGAAAATTTATTACATATATCTTATGAAGGCGGTGTTTTAGAAGATCTTAAAAATCCACCTCCTGAAGATATGTGGCTTAATGTTAAGTCATTAGAGGATGCATCTGAAAAACCAGATGAAGTGACTATTGAATTTTATGAAGGAAATCCAATTTCACTCAATAGTAAAAAATTATCTCCTGCCAATTTATTTAGAGGATTAAATGATTTAGGGAGTAAGCATGGTATTGGCAGAATAGATATTGTTGAGTCTAGAGTAACAGGAATGAAATCAAGAGGGTGTTATGAAACTCCTGGGGGAACTATTTTACTCAAGGCTAGAAGAGCAATGGAATCATTATGTTTATCAGGATCAGAAATTAAAGAGAAAGATAATTTAGTTCCTGACTATGCAGCATTAATTTATGAAGGTTTATGGTGGAGCAATAAAAGATTAGAACTTCAAAAAAATATAGATGAAATTTCAAAAAAAGTGACGGGGCAGGTTTCCTTGAAACTTTATAAAGGAAATGTAATTTCTCTTGGCAAAGAGAGTACTAATTCTCTATATGATGAGAATAAAGCAAGTTTTGAAGAACAGGGCGGATTTTCTAATGAGGATATGAAAAATCATATTGAAAGAAATATTTTAGACTTTGATGCTTGATAGGCTATTCAAACAAGCTTAATTTTTCAATATCTTTAATCTTTCTAGCCATATTTATTATGGTCTTACCAGGACCGGCATCAATCATCAATGACAATCCATTAGTTACTAAATAATTTATAGATTCTCGCCACCTCACAGTATTTGTTAACTGATTAACTAAACTTTCTTTTATTACTTCTACATTAGTTGTTGGTTTAGCAAGAACATTTGGAATCACAGGAATAGAAGGCTCTTTAAATTCTACTTCGTTAAGTAGAGTTGCTAATTTATCTTGAGCTTCTTTAAGCAGATAACAATGAGATGGTACTGACATTTGTACCATTTGTGTTTTAACTCTTTTATAGTCATTAACTTCAATGTAATTTTTACAAGCTTCTATTGCGACATTTTTACCTGCTAAAACAGATACACCATCAGCATTATCTGTTGAAAAATTTATTCTTTCTTCATCATTATTAATTACATCAATCATTTTATGAACATCAGAAATTGGCATATTCAATACAACCAACATTCCTGCTGTTCCTTCAGGCACAGCGCTTTGCATCAATTTTCCTCGATGATTGACTAACGTCACTGCATCAGAGAGTTGCAAGCAGCCTGTGTAAACAAGTGCAGAATATTCACCAAGAGATAAACCTGCAGTTATTTCAATTTTTTGATCAATTTTAATAAATTTTGAAACCAGTATGCTGCTAACCAAGATTGATGGCTGAGCAAACTCAGTAAGATTTATTTTATTTTCTGGATCCTCTACTAATAATTCTAGTAAATCAAAGTTCAAGGAACTAGAGATTTCATTAACTATATCTTTTGCAGAAGAATTATTTTCAAATAAGTCATTTAGCATGCCGACTTTTTGGACGCCCTGACCAGGAAATAATAGGGCGTTCATACTTTTAATGAGAAATTGTCTTCTAAAGACTCAATCATATTAGAAACCTCGGAGTTATCACTTACTCCACCGTAGGTATATTTATCCGGCCTTACAAGAATAGTTGAATATTTATTAAATATTCCATCAAGCCTTCCTTCTACATCATCTTCTGAGACTATAAATATTGTTTTTATATCAAGAGAATTAGAAATTAATTTAGCCTTTTCCGAAAGGTTCAAATCTTGGTCTTTAGTAATTAATGCAAAGTTTGATTCGATTACATTATCCATTAGTACTTTCTTATTTTCTCTCATCAATAAAGGCTGAGGAACAGGAATTCCTGAAATCATATCTTGGGGGTCGCTATAAATTCCTGAAGGGATATGTGGGAAATTAACATCATAACTGGGACCCTTGGGTTCATATTCTTTTCCTTCAGCAGCTGCACAAAATCCTTCAATAACCTGACCAATTGTTACAGTTTGTGCCACAGTCCATTTTGCATGTGAATGCCTTTCTTTTTGGTAAGTATCTAAAATATTTTTACTTGCTTTGCCATTAAGCAAAAGGTCAATTTTCCAGGCAATATTTGCGATATCTTTAATTCCTGTTCCCATTCCAGCACCCATAAATGGCGGCATTTGATGAGCTGCATCTCCTGCAATCAAAACATTTCTTTCTCTCCAGCTTTTAGCAATACAAGCATGAAAAGAATAAACTTGAGCTCTTTCTAAGACGGCATTATTTTCATTTATCCAAGGAGAAAGAAGTTCCCAGACTTTTTCATCCTTTTCTAAATCTTCTGATGTTTCCCCTGGCATCATCTTAAATTCAAATCTCAGATGTCCTCTTCTTCCAGGAACATAAGTTCCAGGTCTTTTAGGATTGCATATTTGCATTGCTTCATTTGTTGGAATGTTTACCTTTTGGGTAAGGTGAGCATCAATTACCAACCATTCTTGGTTGTATTCAAGATCATCTAAATTCACTTGTAATTTTTTTCTAACAGAGCTACTTGCCCCATCACAGCCTATAAGAAACTTTGTTCTATACTCTTCAGTCCCACTCGAAGATTTACACTGAAGAGTTACACCATTCTCATCGTCTTTAAAATCTAAAAGTTCAGTTCCTTCTTTAATAGCTACATTTTCTATTGCTTCAACAGAAGAGCGAATGAATCCTTCTAATTCAGGTTGATAAAACAAAATTTGATTTGGCCATCCCATAGCTGAAACACCAATTGGTTGGTCTATTGTTTGTATCGGTTTTAACTCAGCATCACTAAAGTGAACCCTATGAATCTCATTAGAATTTTCAACAACTCTTTCAGCTATTCCCAGTCTATCAAAGGTACGCAATTGTTCACCATCAGTATTTATTGCTCTAGCAGTAGGCGAAGGTCCGGAATTTTTTTCAATTACTAATACTTTATGACCTAACTTACCCATTAATCCCGCAAAGGTTGAGCCAACGGGACCGTATCCACAAATTGCTATATCAAATTGTTCCATAATCAAGCATAAAAAAAATAAAAAATCATTATAATAGTTTTTACGAATTTAAGGAGATAACAGTGGAACCAATTATTAAAGTTAAAGATGTTCAATATTGCACGTTGCAATGTCCTGATTTAGATATTCAAGAACAGTTTCTTATTCACTTTGGAATGCATACAGTAGAAAAAACTGATGAAATGTTATTGATGAAAGGGGATGGTACTCAGCCTTTTCTTGAAAAAATTATAAAAGGTGAAAAAAAATTCATCAGCAATGCATTTGTAGCATCTTCAATGGATGATCTAGAGAAAATTAGTCAGGCAGATTCTTTTGGTGACATTGAAGAACTCTCTACTCCAGGAGGAGGATATGTTTCAAAAGGAAAGGATTTAGATGGTTTTGGGGTTGAAGTTGTTTTTGGTATTCAAGAACTTGAAAAAGAATCCGCTGAGACGATCCCTACAAATGAAGGAAGAAAGGTTAACCGAATGAATCAAATGAAAAGATTTTTAAAGGGTTCTTACCCAAGAATATTGAGATTTGCCCACTGTGGATTAAATGCGGTTGATCCTCAAGCTTCTTTTGATTGGTATCAAAACCATTTAGGCTTAATTGCTTCAGATAAGCTATTTTTGGGCGACCCCAAAGATCCAAACTCTCCTCTACAGGGAATTTTTTCCAGATTAGACAAGGGTTCTGAGCCTGCAGATCATCATACAATTTTCTTTTTATCTGCTCCCATGCTCTCCGAAGGAAAGCCTGTTATGAATCATGTTTCTTTTGAAATGTTCAATATAGATGATGTATTTACAGGAAACGAAATGCTTGAGTCCAAAAAAGAAGAATTTAATTACTTCCAAGAATGGGGTATTGGTAGACATTACCAAGGAAGCCAGCTTTTTGATTATTGGAGAAATCCTTTTGGCCAAACCCATGAACATCAAACTGATGGAGATATGTTCGATAATACTTTCCCTACTAGAGAATTGAATGTAATTACTGATGAAGCTGGATTAGGTCAGGAGCCTGCTGAGTCTCAATGGGGACCATCCATTAGCAATACTTTTGGTGATGCTAACAACGGATAAAAATGGATCTTGGTATTTCTGATAAAAAAGCAATAATCTGTGCTTCTAGCAGAGGCTTAGGCAAAGCTTGTGCATATGACCTCGCAAAAGAGGGCGTAGAAATATTTATCAACGGAACTAACCAAGAAAATTTAGATAAAACAGAATTAGAATTTAAGAATAACGGTTTTAAAGTTAAGTCTGTTCTTGGGCCTATGGAAGATTCTTCAACTAGAGAAGCTCTACTCGACTTATGTCCGGACCCTGATATTTTAATAAATAATAGTGGTGGACCTCCACCAGGAAATTTCTTTGATTGGAGTGAAGAAGATTTCTTATCAGCAATAAAATCAAATTTCACTCAATCAGCTCTTTTAATGCAGGCTGTTATTCCAAAAATGAAAGAGAAAAATTTTGGCAGAATTGTGAATATAACTTCTGCGATGGTAAAAAATCCTCATTTAATTATGGGACTTTCTACTTCAGCTCGATCAGGGTTACATGGATTATCTAAAGCATTATCAAGAGAGGTAGCTCAATTTAATATAACCATCAATAATTTATTACCTGAAAGAATTGATACCGACAGGCAAACTCAGATTTTAAATTTTCAAGCAAAGTTATCTGATATATCTTTCGAAGAATCTAGAAAAGAGCTTGAAGATTCTTTAACAGCGAAAAGGATGGGAACCGTAGAAGAATTTTCAGGCATTTGTACTTTTTTATGTTCAAAACAAGCAGCTTATATTTCAGGTCAAAATATTTCTGTTGATGGCGGGAACTCTACTAATCTTATTTAACACCTAATTTTTCTTGTAAACCTTTGTTTGAAGTTGTGTATCCAAAAGGTACTCTCTTTCCAGGATTTATCCTTTTATATGCTTCTTGTACAGCAATCGTTGTTTCATGAAAACCGCATAAAATTAAATCTAATTTTCCTGGATAAGTATTTATATCACCAACAGCAAAAATACCTTCTTTATTAGTTTGGTAATTTTCTGTATCTACCGATATTTTTTTTCCTTCTAAATCTATGCCCCATTCTAGAATAGGTCCTAATTGTTTATTTAATCCAAAAAAGAATAAAGACTCATCGCACTTAAGAATTTCATCTTCTTTTGTTTCAAAATGCATTAACTCCAGACCTTCAAAAGAGGAATCCCCAACGATAGATTTAATAACGTATGGAATTTTTAGTTCAATTGCCCCTGTGTTTACTAAACTCCTCATCTGTTTCTCAGTATGTTCAGCTCCTCTAAAATCATCTCTTCGATGAACAAGATATATTTTCTTGGCAATTTTTGATAATTCTACAGACCAATCTAGGGCACTATCTCCTCCACCAAAAATTGCTATTTCTTTGTCTGCATATTTGCTTTTGTCCTTAATAGAGTAATCAACTCCATTAGCGAGAAATTTATCTGGTTCTTCTACAGGAGGTTTTCTTGGCTCAAAGGCTCCAGCTCCCGCGGCTATAAAAACATTTTTAGCTTTAAATTCTATTTTTTCACTTGTTATCACCTTCCAATAATTATCTGGAAGCTCTTCTAGCAAGTCTACTCTTTGATTTAAATGAGTCTGATAATCAAAAGGTTTGATCTGTTCTAATAAGGCATCTACGTGTTCTTTTCCAGTTTGATTTGCAACACCAGGAATATCGTAGATAGGTTTTTCAGGATAGAGTTCAATACATTGGCCTCCAACTTTATCTAGATTATCAATTAAATGACAATTTAAGCCCAGCAAGCCAGCCTCAAATACTGTAAATAAACCTACAGGACCTGCACCAATAATCACTATGTCTGTTTCTATAATTTTTGACATTAACTTACTCTCATACCTGGGGTAGCATTCATATCAGGACTAATTAAATAAACGCCACTTTCTTCATCACTTGCCGCCAAAATCATTCCTTCAGACGTGCCAAATCTCATTTCTCTAGGTTTTAAATTATTTACACAGACTACCATTTTGTTTAATAGGTTTTCTGAATCATAGTATTTTTTAATACCTGCAAAAACAGTTTTAGTACCAAGATTTCCTATATCTAATTTTAGCCTAACGAGCTTATCTGCTTCTTCAAGATCACTAACCTCAACAATTTTTGCCACTCTTAGATCAATTTTAAAGAAATCATCTATTGTTATTTCATCCATTAGTACTTGCCTCTTTTAAAAATTTTATTTTTTCATCCTCTATTCTCATCATCAAAGGTTTAAACTCTCGTATTTCATGATTCGTTAATTTTATCTCGATATTTTCTAAACTATCTTTAGGAATGTTTAAATATTGTTTAATTTTAAATGCAGTATTGGGAATAATAGGTTCTAAGCAAATATTTAAAATTCTAAATAAATTTAATGCAGTAGAAGCAATTTTTATAACTTCTTTTTCATTTACATTTTCTTTTGCTAGTACCCAGGGTTCATTATGATCTACATACTGATTTGCGATATCCGCTAGCTTCATAATTCTTTTGCAAGCATTTGAATAATTCAAATCTTTAAAATCTTCATAAATATCTTTCGCTTCCGATATACATTTATCAACCAATTCATCTTCTAGATTATTGCCTAATTTATTTCCTTTTATCTTTAAAAACTTTTGAACCCTGCTAGCTATATTTATAAATTTCCCCACTAGATCTGTATTAACCTTTTTTTGAAGGTCATCTAAATTTAAATCAATATCATCAATTTTATTTGTCAGTTTAGATGCTAAATAATATCTTAAGAAATCAGATTCTAAAATCTCAGTATATTGATCTGCAAGGAGAAAATTTCCTTTGGATTTAGACATTTTATTTCCATTTAAAGTAAGGAAACCATGAACAAATACATTTGACGGTTTTTTAAAATTTGCTGCGTGGAGAAGAGCAGGCCAAAAAAGAGCATGAAAATTTAATATATCCTTGCCAATAAAATGATAAATTTCAAAATTAGAATCTTCACCCCATAGTGTTTCAGCAGTATCCCTACTACCTATTTCCTTTAAATATTTTTCTAAAGTACCAATATAACCAATGGGCGCATCAAGCCAAACATAAAAAAATTTATCTTCAAATCCGGGAATTTTAAATCCAAAGTAAGGCGCATCTCTTGAAATATCCCAATCCATAAGGCCATCCTTAAACCATTCCTGTAGTTTATTGATTACGTTTTCATGTAAAGAAGATTTATCAATCCATGTTTTTATTTCTTCTTCCAACTTGGTCAATGAAAAGAATAGATGTTCGCTTTCTTTTATTATTGGAGTTTTCTCTGAAAATACAGAAACAGGATTGATTAAATCAGTTGCCTCGTACTTAGCTCCACAAGCATCACAATTGTCTCCATATTGATTTTCTGCGTTACATTTTGGACATGTTCCCCGAACATATCGATCTGCTAAAAATAGTTTTTTTTCTTCATCAAAAAGTTGTTTTATATTCTTCTTTTGAATATAACCATTTTCAAAGGCTCTGTTATAAATAAGTTCACTGTATTTTCTATTCTCTTCACTATGCGTCTGATAGTAACAATCATGTAATACCTGAAAATTTTTCAATGTATTTTTGTGTTCAATCATATATTTTGAAACGAGTTCTTCTGGAGAAGTTTTTTCTTCTTCAGCTTTCATCATTATTGGAGTACCGTGTGCATCTGATGCACAGAGATAAATAACTTTATTTCCTAAGATTCTTTGAGATCTAACCCATATGTCAGTTTGAATGTGTTCAAGTAAATGACCAAAATGAAGTGGACCGTTTGCGTAAGGCAACGCGCTAGTAACAATTAATTCTTTTTTTTTCTTTGTCATAGGAATAAGCTATCACCATGGAGAGAACTCATTTTAGCTTAAATGTAAAAAGTATTCTTTTGATTTTGTTTTTATCCATTAATGGATGCGCTACGACAAATAATTTTTCTGAAAATTATAATCCTGAAGACCCTTATGAAAAGAGCAATCGAAAGGTTTTCGAATTTAATAAAAAAGTAGATAAGATTTTTTTAAGACCGCTAACTGACTTTTATGATAAGGCTACACCGGAATTTGCTCAAACGTCCATCACAAATTTTTTTGCTAATCTTGACGATATAAGAATTTCCATAAATAGTCTTCTCCAAGGAAATGTAGTTAACGCAATGAGCGATATTACTCGCTTTTTTATTAATTCTATTTTTGGATTAGGTGGTTTTTTTGATGTTGCATCTGAAATTGGATTAGAAAAACATAGCGAAGATTTTGGACAAACGCTAGGTAAGTGGGGAGCGAAACCTGGACCATATTTAATGCTTCCTTTTCTTGGCCCAAGTAATGCGAGAGATGCTTTCACTTTTGTCGGAGACACGGCTTTAGCGCCAGCTATTTCTTTAGATGATAATGCAGCTAGGCTTGGGTTAATTTCTCTAGATTTAATCAATACCTATTCAGCTTTTACAGGGATTGCAGACATTGAAAGCAAAGACGAATATGCCTTCTTAAGAGACGCGTATTTAGAAAGAAGAAAATATGAAATCAATAATGGACTTTCTGAAGAAGAGCTTTCAAATGACGAAGATTTTGAAGATTTTTAATTAGTCTTCAAAAGCACTATAGACCATTGATTGCATTTGCATCCTTATTGGGTAATAACCAGATGGCATAAGTTGGGTCATTAAAATACAAATTAAATCCTCTTTCGGGTCAATCCAAAAAAAAGTACTCGCAGCACCACCCCAATTATAAGTTCCAATGGAGCCAGAATTTTGGGTATCAGCTAAATCAATATTTACACCAAAGCCAAGCCCAAAACCGACCCCTTTGTATCTTATTTCGCTAAAACTTCCTTCAGAGCCCATTGTGACCATATCTTGGTTTTCCGGCAGATGATTGGAAGTCATCAATTCAATGGTTTTTCTAGATAAAATTCGCTTACCATTTAATGTCCCACCATTTAAAAGCATCTGACAAAAATTATAGTAGTCTTCTGTAGTAGAAACTAATCCGCCACCCCCAGATAGATGCAATGGTAGGCTTGAATATCCACTTTTACTACTTCCAGTATCCTGGAGTTTTAAGTATTCCTTAGGCGTTCTTTCATAACAAGCTGCAAACCTCTTGATTTTATTTTTTTGAACAAAGAAACCAGTATCTTTCATTTTTAGTGGTTTAAAAATATTTTCAGAAAAATATTCATCAAGATTTTTACCGCTAAGAACTTCTATTAAGCGTCCACAGATATCCGTAGCTACACTATAATTCCATTTGTCTCCCGGACTAAATTCTAATGGAAGACTTGCGATAGATTTAGAAAAATCATCAAGATTGAGAGGTGGAAAACTAAAGTCAGTGTTGTCACCTTTTGGACCAGTCCAAACTTTCCTATAAGCGTGATCAATATTTGTTCGATAGTGAAACCCATATGTTAAGCCAGCAGTATGAGTTAATAAATCTCTTACGGTAATATCTCTATCTGCAGGTCGCGTCATAAAGTGAGGAAAGCTTCCTGAAACAAATACTCTAGGATTTTTAAATTCTGGTAGAAACTTGCTTACAGGATCAGCTAATTGAAACAAACCTTTTTCAAATAATTGCATTAATGCAACACTGGTTATTGGTTTAGTCATTGAATAAATTCTGAAAATAGTATCTTTTTCTATTTTCTTTTTATTTTCTACGTCCCTTAGGCCGGTAGATTTAAAATGGACTATTTTTCCTTTTCTTGCCACCAAGGTCTGGATACCAGCTAATTTTCCATTTTGGATATATTTCTCTTCAAAGAATTTTTCCATCGTCAACAATTTTGATTTAGAAATTCCACTTTTTTCTGGATTAGATATTTTCATTACTCTCCCTTGCGTTAATTTTTGCTTTGATAAAATCAGAATGTGCAACATAGATTAGATTCGAAACTTTTCTGATTATATGTTCTTCGTATTTATCAATGTTTCCATCCGCGTAAGCTATTTTCCACATCGATTCAATTAATTTTATTCTTTCTTCGGAATCAAGATTGTCATTAATATCTCTTGTAAAATCATACAAAGAGTTTGAGTCGTCAATATTTTTTTTTGATATTTCTATCAGTTCATCTATTTCATCCTCATCTATACTAAAATCTTTAATTAATGAATCTTTGAGAGTTACTAATTCACTTTCATCTAAGACTTCGTCTGCCATGCTAGTTTCTAACAACAAAGCAATACATGCTTTAATTGACGTTTTGTCATCTAATTCAGTTTCGTTAGATTCAGTTTCTTTAAAAATTTTCTTAAAAAAGTTCATGCTGCCCTTATTAAATTCTCATTAAGAATTCCCATTAAATTCTTTTTTAATATTTGATTGTTTTTTTCGTTTAAAAGCAAAATGCGAGCCTTTTTTGCATTTACTAAGCCTTTGAATAAATTGATCATATGGTGTTTTGATGTTTCTTGATCTTTTTTGTTATCTAGAGAACTAATGTAATGAAACATCTCATCAACTATTTGGAATAAATCTTTTGGCATTTTTCTCGAATTATAATAAATCTTATCAACATCCATTAATTTGATTGGGTTTTCATATACTTCTCTTCCAACCATAATTCCTTTTAAATCTTTAAAATGCTTCTTAACATTATGAAAATTGCTGATTCCACCGTTTACAATGAAATCTAAATTTTTAAAATCACTATTTAATCTTAAAACTCTTTCATAATTTAAAGGAGGAATAGTTCTATTGTCTTTTGGCCCCAAACCCTTGAGAAGGGCTATTCTGGCATGCACGTAGAATGTTTTCACACCAACTTTTGAAAGTTCATATATAAAATTATCTAAATAGTTTTCAGTATCATAATCATCTACTCCCAATCTTATTTTGACAGTAACCTCTTTGTTTGTAGAAACCATCATTTCTTGCAAACAATTTTTAACGGTCAAAACATCTTTCATTAGGATTGCTCCAAAATTTCCTGATTGAACTTTTGGACTAGGACATCCCAGATTTAAATTAATCTCTGAATAATCATAAGCATTTGATGCAAGCGTAGCTTTTCCAAGTTCTTCAGGATTACTCCCTCCGAGTTGTAAAACAGTTGGATTAGAAACTTTTATATTAGATAGGAATCTATCAGGACTATTCCTATTTATTGCATTTGCATGAACCATTTCTGTAAATAAAATTGCTTCTTTTGAAAATAGGCTGCACAAAAATCTAAAGTGTCTATCTGTTCTTCGCATCATCGGGGCAACACAAAAAGATCTATTCATTTTATAGAAAATAAATAACTGAAAGAACACCTACAACAGATAAAACTATCGTATAGGGGAGAGCCATTAAAACCATTCTCAAATATGAAAGTCCCAATAAAGGTGCAACCGAAGAAGTTAATAAAAATAGAAATGCTGCTTGACCATTCGGTGTAGCAACACTAGGAAGATTCGTTCCACTATTTATTGCAATTGCTAGTAAATCAAATTGATTTCTATTAATAGTACCGCTATCCAAAGCCTCTTTTACTTCACTTATATATATTGTTGCGACAAATACGTTGTCACTTATCATCGATAAAACTCCATTCACCATAAAAAATACTGGTATTTGTATTTCTTCTCTCAAGCTCAAAACATATGTTATTACTGGGGTAAATAAATGCTGATCATGTATTACAGCCACTACAGCGAAAAAAACCACTAACAAAGCTGTAAACGGTAAAGCTTCCTCAAACGCTTTTCCTATCTTTGGCTCTTCGATGACGCCGTTAAATGCTGTTAGCAAAACGATAATCATAAGACCTATTAAACCAACAGCAGCCAATCCAAAAGCTAAGGAAAAGACAAGTACAATTGCTATCAAAGCTTGGGTAACTATTTTCATATTTTGAGAATCTGATCTATTTAAAGATTCTTCTTTATCAAAATCATAAAGAATTTTTCTTATATGATCTGGTAATTGAGTGCCATAGGAGAATAGCGATAACCTCTCAATAAAGTAACATGTAATCAAGCCAGCGATGAAGACTGGCAGAGATATTGGAAGCATCTTGATAAAGAACTCTATAAAAGACCACTCCGCAACACTTGCAATTAATAGATTTTGAGGCTCTCCAACAGTTGTTGCAACTCCTCCGAGCGCAGTACCAACAGCACCATGCATAAGAAGATTCCTTAAAAAACCCTTAAAAGTTTGAAATTCAGCTGATGTCTCAGAAAAAGAATCTTCTTTAGAAGCAACATTTTTATAAACGTGATAAAAACCCGCAGCAACAGCAATTAAAACAGCCATTACTGTAAGTGCATCTAAAAAAGCTGAAAGAAAAGCAGCTGAAAAAACAAATAGAAGTGAAAGGGCTCTTTTATTTTTTATATTTATTAAAAGTTTAGTAAAAATAAACAAAAGAAAATCTTTCATAAAGTAAATACCTGCAACCATAAAGACTAAAAGTAAAATAACTTTTAAATTGGCCTCTACTTCATAATAAATTTGCCCCGTATTTGTTAAGCCCATCAAAATAGACTCAAGAGCAATTAGTCCTCCAGGTTGAAGGGGATAACATTTAATCGCCATGGCTAAGGTGAAAATAAATTCACCAAGAATAACCCAGCCCAGAATAAATCCAGCAGGAAGACCTATGGCGTTAAATAAAATGTATATAATCGGATTAGCGATCAAAAACAAAATAATGGTATTTTTATACCATTTTGGAGCTGCACCAAGAAAGTTGTTGTAAATAGAATTAATCATGGAGATATCATTTGTTTAACTTCGAACCTGCAAATTATATAGAAAACACGCCTAAAGATTCAGAATTTTTTATTTTATTTGAACAAAGCATACTTACCTTTTCTAATGAAAATTTTATTAGACCTATCAGCAGTGATGAACTAACTTGGTCTTATATTGAAGAAGAAGAAAGACATTTTTTAGGCTTTTTAGATAAAAAGCCATGTTTTGTAATTTTGTCTAAAAATTCTAATTGTGAATTAGAGAATTCAATGTTCGTAGACTTCAGATCAGCCTTGGGAAGAATGCCAGATCAGCTTTTTGATGTAATTGCTCGGTCAATCCAAATTATAAATTGGTCAAAAGACCATAAATATTGTGGTTCTTGCGGAAATAAAATGGATCGTCATCTTTTGGAAAGGGCGATGGAGTGTAGTATTTGTAAAGGGCAGCTAGTTTATCCGAGAATATCTCCTTGTGTTATTGCGCTTATATATAGAGAAAGCGAATTCTTATTGGCTCACAATAAAAATTTTCCACCAGGATTTTACAGTACTCTGGCAGGTTTTATTGAACCAGGAGAATCAGTAGAAAATGCACTCAAAAGAGAAGTTGATGAAGAGGTAGGTATAAAGATTAAAAATTTAGAATATTTTGCTAGCCAAGCTTGGCCGTTTCCAAGCCAATTAATGATAGGTTTCTATGCCGAATATGAATCAGGAGAGTTAAAACCAGACGGAGTTGAAATCGATGACGCGCAGTGGTTCTCCGCAGAAAATATGCCCACTAATGTACCTCCAGCAAATATTTCTATTTCAGGTAGATTGATAGAAAATTTTTTAAAGAAATAAATTAATTATTTCTTGGATCATTAGCTGCTCTTTCTACTTGTTTTGAAGGAGCTTCCTTTTTTTGTTCTTTCACTGAAGATTCAGGATTGCTAACAGACTCTTTCTTAGGTCTGCTTAATTTTCTTGGTTTTACAGTTTCTACAACTTCGTTTTTGGGAGCAGAATTTTTATTTACTATTTTATTTTCTTTAGCATCATTTTTTATCTTAGGCTTCCTATTATCTGCTTCGTTTATTTTTTTGGCAGGCTTTCTTTCTTTATTTAAGTTATCTTCTTTTGGTTTACGATTTTGAGGTTTTGATCTATTTCTATCTGTAGGCTGGGGTCTATTAGATCTTGTTCTTCTCTCAGAGTTTTTGTTCTTTTGAAAAGATTTCTTACCTTGATTTTTCGTATATTTTTTACGTTGATTTCCTTTCTTTATGCTTTTCTTTGTTTTTTTATTTTTAAATAAATCTAAAAATTTAGACAAAAGACTCTTTTTCGGTCTTTTGGATCTTTTGATATTTAATAAAGGTTTTTCTTCAATAGATTTTTTCTTGGTTTTTTTCTCGAAGTGATCAGCCACAGAAATACTAGATCTATTTTTTTCTGGTTCAATTACTTTCCCATCTTTGATTCTAATAACTTCGAATCTTGAGTCAGGTCTTGTGGCATCAGAGATAACAATAAGTTTTACATTACTTCTTGCTTCAATATCATTTAATCTAATCCTTCTTTCGTTGAGCAGTAAAGCCGACATATCTGGCGAAACTATAGCTCTAACTTCACTAGTTTTATCTTTACTAGATTCTTCTTCAAGTAACCTTAAAACTGCAGTAGATAGAGTATTAATATCCTGCGTCCATCTTTCTTTTAAAGACGATCTTAATCTTTGCCTTGATAGTTCTAGTAAACCAAATCTTGATATTCTTCCGATTTGAACTCTAGCTCTATCTTCTGAAAGAGCGGCTCTCATTGCATCCTCAACCGATCTTTTATTTTCTAATCTCATCATATCAATGAAATCAATGACAACTAAACCGCCAATATCTCTAAGTCGTAATTGTCTGCCGATCTCTTCACAAGCTTCAACATTAGTTTTTACTGCAGTTTCTTCAATATCTTTACCAGAGGTTGCTTGAGATGAGTTTATATCTATTGCAACTAAAGCTTCGGTATCATCAATGACAATTGAACCGCCCGAAGTAAGTTTTACTTCTCTTTGATATGCAGTTTCTATTTGAGATTCAATTTGATATCGGGTAAATAACGGTAAAGTATTTTCATACTTATTTAGAATATTTGACTGATCGGGCATGACGCGCTCTATAAATTCTGATGCTTCTTCAAAAGCTTCTTCTGTATCAACCCATATCTCTTCAATATCTTCTTTAAGATAATCCCTTAATGCTCTAATGATGATATCGCTTTCTTTAAAAATTAAAACCGGACTGTTTTTTAAAGTATTTGCTTCATTAATTCCTTCCCAAAGTCTTTGCAGATAATCTAAATCCCATTTTAAATCTTCTAAATCTTTTCCTTCTCCAGCAGTCCTGACAATTAAACCCATAGTTTCAGGAACATTTAAAGAGGATATTCTTTCCTTTAGTTTTTCTCTTTCACTGCCTTCAAGCCTTCTTGATATACCAGCTGCTTTAGGATTATTTGGCATTAAAACTATATATCTTCCTGCAAGGCTTATATTAGTCGTGAGAGCTGCACCTTTATTACCGCGTTCATCTTTTTCAACTTGAACTAGTATTTCTTGATCTTTTTTCAAACAATCTGAAACTGAAAGTCTTGAATTTCGATTACCTTTTTCAGGATAAAATTGAGGAGATATTTCTTTAAAAGGCAAAAATCCATGCCTTTCAGCACCATAATTAACAAAAGCTGCGCCTAAACTAGGTTCAATCCTACTAACTTTGCCTTTATATATATTTCCTTTTCTTCTAACTTCGCTGATATTTTCAATATCTAAGTCATAAAGAAGATTTCCTTCGGTGATAGCAACTCTAAGTTCTTCAGGTTGCGTAGCATTTATAAGCATTCTTTTCATTTTTACCTCGATGCAAAATGCTTAAATATAAAAAAGGTGAAAGCTCCATAGAATTTGGAGTTTTAGAAATAAATTTAAAGGTTTTACGCCCAAGCTACCTTATTTATTAAAATCTTATATTTAAACTATATTATTAATTCTTGCCTTAAAATATCTATTATTAAGGACTTCGAAGTGTATTCTAGAGAAAATATGGGAATAAATCTAAATTATTTATGTCAAAAGTAAAAAATATCATAATCGAAGCTGACTTAGCTGGCCAACGATTAGACAACTTTCTTCTTAACAAGTTAAAAGGCGTTCCTAAATCTAAAATTTACTCGATTATTAGAAAAGGAGAAATTAGAGTAAACAGCAAGAGAAAAAAGCCTTCTTATAAAATTTTGGAAAAGGATAATATTAGAATTCCTCCTATAGATATTTCAAAAAGAGAAGATAAATTTATTCCTTCTAATATTATCTCCATCCTAAAAGAATCAATAATTTTCGAAAATAGTGATTACATTGCAATTAATAAGCCAGTTGGCATAGCTTCACATGGAGGAAGTGGAATCTCTATAGGAATCATAGAAGCAATAAGAAATTTTGGAAAAGATTACAGAGAAGCAAAGCTAGTTCATAGATTAGATAAAGATACATCTGGTTGTCAGGTAATAGCAAAAAATAATCAATTTCTTAGAAAGTGTAATTCCTTTATTTCAGAAAGAGAGGTAAAAAAAACTTATCAAACTGTTGTACACGGAAATTGGACCTCTAGGAATGAAATCTTTGAAATTAATTTAGAAAAAAATTCTTTAATGGGCAACGAAAGAGTCGTGAGTGTAGACAAAGGAGGAAAAATTGCAAAAACTAAAATAAAAAAAATAGATTCCTCTAAAAACTATACTTTATTAAAATGTGAATTACTTACTGGCAGAACTCATCAATTGAGAGTTCAGCTTTCTTTTTTAAACTTTCCAATAGTAGGCGATAAAAAATATGGCTTAAAAAGAGAACCTGTAAATTATGGGTCTAGCATCCCAAAAAGAATGTATCTCCACTCTGATAGTTTTATTTGTAATGAGCTAAAAATTAACTTAAGAACAGAATCCCCCAAAGAATTTAAAAAAATACTTAAAAATGATGATTAAATTTTTAAAAAGGTCTAGAATTGCTTCACCAAATTATGGCTGTTCAAAAAAGTAAAGTCTCACGCGCTCGAAGAGGCGCTAGACGTTCTCATAATGCTCTCAAAAAAGAGGAGTTGTCTCTTGATTCTGTATCAGGAGAAAAGCATTTAAGACATCATATGACTAAAGATGGCTTTTTTAAAGGAAGGAAGGTTCTCGAAATTAAAACCAAAGAAAAAGAATTACCCGAAGAATCTGCCAGTTAAACTGTGTCAAAAAAAAACGTGTTAATTACTGGTGCCTCTAGAGGTATCGGTAAAGCTATTCTTGAATCTTTTGGTAGAGAATATTATTTCATCGCAACAGCTACCAATGATCAAAGTCTTAAAGATATAGAAAATAATCTTCAAAAATTAAATCTTGAAGGCCATGCATGCAAATTAAATTTAGAAGATAGAAATTCCATCAAGGAATTTGTCTCTTCGTTAGAAGATCAGGATATTTCTCCGCACATACTTATAAATAATGCCGGTATTACCAGAGATAATATTATGCTGAGAATGAAAGAAGATGAATGGGATGATGTCATAAATGTTCATTTAAATGGACAGTACTTCTTAATTAAATCTTTTATAAAGAAGATGGTTAAAAATAAATGGGGGAGAATTATTAATATTTCATCTACTTCTGCTGCTCTAGGTAACAAAGGTCAGGCAAACTATGCTGCAGCAAAAGCAGGCATTGAAGCCATGTCTAGATCTCTAGCAAGAGAATTAGGCGCAAGGAATATTAATGTAAATTGTGTTGCTCCAGGATTTGTTGAAACGGACATGACAAAAGATATTATTGATGGAAATGAAGATCTGCTTGCGTCGCAAATTCCTTTAGGAAGATTAGGAAAACCTGAAGAAATTGCAGATGTAGTAAATTTTTTAGCTTCAGAAGAGGCAAACTATATTACAGGCCAAACTATTCATGTTAATGGTGGCCTTTTTATGTAACTTGACTTGCTCTAATTTGTTACACAATTAAAGTAGAATTTTATGAAAAATATTTTTTTAAAGGTATATAATTCAATCAATTTTTAAAGAGAGGTTCATATGAGCAGTGCTGAAGATAGAGTTCGTAGAATAGTTTGCGAACAACTGGGAGTTGGTGAAGAAGAGGTTACTCTTTCGGCTTCTTTTATAGATGATCTAGGAGCAGATTCATTAGATACTGTAGAACTTGTTATGGCTTTTGAAGAGGAATTTGAAATTGAAATTCCTGATGAAGAGGCTGAGAAAATAGCAACTGTAGAGGACGCAGTTAACTACATCAATTCTGCAGAATAAAGTTTTTTAAAATATGTCATCTGAAAGACGAGTTGTCGTAACTGGTCTAGGCTCAGTCACACCATTAGGTAATGATGTCGAAACCACCTGGTCGAACATCATTAACGGCGAAAGTGGCGCAGCGACAATCACTAAATTTAACCCAGAAGAATTTACAACTACTTTTGCTGCTGAGCTAAAAGGGTATGATGAAATCTCAGGGCTTAGCTCGAAAGAAGTTAGAAGAGTTGATCCTTTTGTACAATATGCACTGACTGCTTCTGATCAGGCAATTAATGATTCCAATCTTTCCTTTGAAAATTTAGACATTACAAGAGTAGGAGTGTCCATTGGATCAGGTATTGGTGGCTTAGGCAGTATTGAACAAAATTCTTTAATCCTTAAAGAGAAGGGCCCAAGGAAAATATCTCCTTTCTTCGTTCCTGGTGCAATTATTAATATGGCTTCTGGAAACGTAGCAATAAAATATAATTTACAAGGTCCCAACACATCTATAGTTTCTGCCTGTTCAAGTGCGGGTCATAGTATAGGATATTCTGCTAGAACAATATCTTATGGAGACGCAGATATTATGATCACTGGAGGTTCTGAAGCAGCTATTACTCCTTTAGGTCTAGCTGGATTTAATGCCGCTAAAGCATTGTCAACTAATAATGCTAACCCGCAAGAAGCAAGTTGTCCTTGGGATAAAAAAAGAGATGGATTTCTTCTTGGAGAAGGAGCGGGAATTTTAATCCTAGAGGAGTATGAATTTGCATTAAACCGGGGAGCAAAAATCTATGGAGAAGTAGTAGGCTTTGGTCAAAGCGACGATGCTTTTCACATAACAGCTCCAGCTGAAGATGGCCGCGGCGCTTTTAACGCGATGATTAATGCTTTGAGTGATTTCGGAGAAGACCTTTCATTCATCGATTACATAAATGCTCATGGAACTTCTACTCCTCTTGGAGACGTTATTGAGGCAAAAGCAATTAATGATATTTTTAAGGACAAAAATGAAAAATTATCAATTAGCTCTACAAAGTCTATGACTGGACATTTGCTGGGAGCTGCAGGCGCAATTGAAGCAATATTCTGTCTTCTGGCAATGCGTGATTCTATTATTCCACCAACTATTAATCTTTTGGAACCTGATAACGAATACAATTTAGATTTAACTCCCAATATCGCAAAGAAAAAGGATATCTTGTATTCAATGAGTAATTCTTTTGGTTTCGGCGGAACCAACGTTTCTCTCATTTTCAAAAAGATTTAGTGAGATATTTGTTCTTATTGATAATCTTAATAAATATAATATTTTATTCTTTTATAATTTTTAAACCTCTTAATACTTCAGGCGTATTTATAATTGCAAAAAATGATTTTTTAAATGACGTCTTTAGTCATCTAGAAAAAAAAGAAAACATATTTTTTCCTAAATCAATTAAATTAATATTTCCTATTTTTCAAAAAGATAAGTTTCTTTCTTTGGGAGAATATCAAATAAATAGAAGTGATAACTTGTACTCAATCTTTAATAAGATTTTTAATGGAAAAATTATCTTAAATAAATTTTTTATTCCAGAAGGATCAAAGATTAATAATTTATTTTCTGAAGAGTTAATGGATAATTTTTGTTTAATAAAAAATTTTCCCATTCCTTGCGCTTTAGAGGGCAGGGTAATGCCCGATACTTATTTTTACAATCGAGAGAGTGAACTCATAGATATTTTAAATATTGCTTACGGCAATCAAAACAGACTGCTGAAAAAAACATGGAAAAATAGAAATGAATCCTTATCTAATCTTTCGGAATCTCAACTTTTAATAGTAGCTTCAATTATAGAAAAAGAAGCATGTGTTAACGAAAGAAAAAAAATATCAGGAGTAATTTATAATAGATTGAATAAAGATATGTTGCTTCAAATGGATTCAACAACTATCTATGGTTTAAAAAATTTCGATGGAGACCTTAAGAAAAAACATTTAAAAGATTCTTCTTTATATAATACTTATATGTACAAAGGCTTGCCTCTCGGACCAATATCAAATCCATCGAAAGAATCTATTTTTGCTGCGGCTAAACCTGAGATACATGACTTTTTATATTTTGTCGCAAAAGATACCTGTTCTCATGAATTCAGTACCAATTATGATGATCATTTATCAGCGGTAAAAAAATATCAATTAAATAAATAATGTTCATATCTTTAGAGGGAAGTGAGGGAGCTGGAAAATCATCGTTGATTGAATCTTTAATTCAATCTTTTAAGGATGCAAATAAAGAATTTGTCTTTTCTAAAGAACCCGGTGCAACTGAGGAAGGCCAGGCAATAAGAAACATTCTTTTGGACAAATCTATAGATCTTGATCCTTATGCAGAAACTTTTCTTTTACTTGCTGATAGGTCACAACACGTAAAAAAAATTATATATCCTGCTATCAGTAAAGGAATACATGTTCTTACAGACAGATATATAGACTCTACTTATGCCTATCAGGGAGCTGGAAGAGGTATCAATGAAGATGTGCTAAATTATTTATTCAAAATGCTTAATTTCCCTATTCCAGACTTAACTATTTTTTTAGATATTCCAGTCATCGAAGGTTTAGAAAGAGTTCAAAGACGTGGAGAAATGGATAGGTTTGAAAAAGAAGAAATTACTTTTTTTGAAAGGATAAGAGAATCTTATTTATTTCGAGCTAAGCAAGAACCTGAAAGATTTTTCGTCATCGATGCCAGAAAACCTCAAGATGAAGTTCACAAATTAGCAAGAGATTGTATTCTAAATAAATTAAAAAATGACTGACTTTTTTAGTTCAAAAATTAACTATCAAAAAATCTCCCACTCTTACTTATTTGAGTGTGATGGATCTATTAAATCCAATGAGCTTATTGATAATTTAGTCAAACAAGTCTTATGCACCAATAAAGATAAAAACTTTCAGTGCTGCCAGAAATGCAAATCCTGCCATTCAATCAACGGTTTATCAAATCCTGATTATGTTGAAGTATTTCCAGACGATAAGGAAAAAATAGGAATTGGCTCATTAAGAGGAGATCAAGATAAAAATAGAGGAATAATCAATATACTCTCTGAAACAGCATTGTTGTCAGAAGCTAAAATCGTAAAAATAAATAATGCTGATCTTATGACCGAAGAAGCACAAAATTATCTTCTGAAAATACTAGAAGAACCCCCAAATAAATCTTATATCTTTTTGTTGTCAGCCAGGCCGCATAGGTTAAAACCCACTATTTTAAGCAGAACTACAAAAATAAAAATTCCGCCCATTTCTTTTGAAAAGCTAGCAAAAGAAAATAAACAATTAGATAAAGTTTTTTATAATTCCTTTGCTAGAGAAATAGATATTTCAAGTTTACCGAAAGACGAACTCAACAATTATCTTTCGCTATACGAGGAAACTATTGAATCTATCGAAGAGTTTAATTATTCGAAGCACAATATCTTAAATACATGGAATGATGATTATCTAAAATTTAGACTAGGAATTTTAAGGGAAACTATATTTTCAGTAATTTCTGAAAAATTAAAAAATAAGGAAGTAAAACAAAAATCTATTCTTTCAACCTTAGATGAGAATCGATTGTTTCTTTTTTTAGAAGAATTAATAACTTTTCAGTCTCTTCTAGCAAATAAGGTTGCTGTAAATAGAAAAATTCAATTGGATTCTATTTTGGATTTGATTCAGTAAGGTTTTTAAAAAAAATTAAGATTGGAAAGGAAATCAGACACACTTGAATATAAATAGCTAGAGAACTAGAAACAATAGTTACAATTTGTGGAACTTCATCTAGATTTTCGTAATTACTAACAAGGGTAGACAATAAAGCTAAAGAGAAAATTGTTAGCATCCAAAAAAAACTAGCCATTAAAATTGATTGCAATAAATTTGATCTAGCTTTTTCCCACGATAAAGTTATTGATTCCAGAATTGACTTATTTTCTAGAACAGCGAAGTAATTAATGAAAAGAAATAATCCAGCCATAATTAATCCAGGGACAACAAACAAAATTAAACCTAGGCCAATTGCTATTGTTGAAATCAAAGAAAGAACTAGAACTTTCAAAATATATTGCCAAGATAAAGCATAGTAGACTAAAACATCTCTATTTTTTTGATCAATTAAGTCATTAGCAAGAAGAATGGCAATGATAGTTACTAAAGGAGATATTAAAAAATTATTAAATAGTAAAAAAATAATATCTAAATTTGAGATGTCATCTGCAAGACTATTAGATGAGCCCAAACTAGCTATAAAGCCAAATAAAATAATTACAGGAAAGATATAAAGCGAAAATTTTAATCCGACATTTTTGTAAAAAAGGAAACCTTTAGATATTGCTTGAAGTGTCATAAAATGAATCAGGAGCTTATTATGATAGAAATTTGGTCAAAACCGCAATGTCCTTTTTGTGATAGGGCAGAAAACTTGTGCAAGCAAAAAAACTTTGATTATAAAAAATACATGCTTGATGTAGATTTTTCTCGAGAGGAAATGTTTGAAAAATTTCCTACTGCCAGAACCTTTCCACAAATTACCATAAACGGCGAGCTTATTGGAGGCTATACAGAGTTTGAAGCAAAAGTCCGATCAGAAGAATAATTGGATAACTTAAATAGTTATATTCTTTACATAGATAGTTACTTTGGAAGCGCTCCATGGTTTCCATTGCTTCTCCTCTCAGTCGGTATATTTTTTACTATATATTTAGGCTTTCCCCAGCTTAAATATTTTTTTAACGGATGGAAAATCCTCTTTTCCACGGGTAAAGGAAATGAAGGCCAAACAACCCCTTTTCAAGCCTTGAGTACAGCTTTATCGGGTACGGTTGGGACAGGTAATATAGGTGGTGTAGCTATGGCTATATTTATCGGTGGACCTGCGGCTTTATTTTGGATGTGGGTAACGGCTTTTTTAGGAATGACCACTAAGTTTGTAGAAGTTACTTTATCTCATCATTATCGTTTAAAAAATAATTCAGGAGAAATTTCTGGTGGACCAATGATTTATATGGAAAAAGGCTTGAATATGAAATGGCTTGGTTTTATTTTTGCTTTTTGTTTATTGGTTAGTACGTTTGGTTCGGGCAACATGCCACAAATAGACAATATATCAAGTACGTTAAATTCAAGTTTTGGAATAAATCCTTTAATTACTGCCATCGTTATGAGTATTTTGGTTGGGTCAGTAATTATTGGGGGTATAAAGAGAATTTCTTCGATTGCGGCATCAATTGTTCCATTAATGGCCTTAATATATTTTATCGGTGGATTGAGTGTACTTATCTTCAACTACGAAAATATTATTCCTTCTTTGAAAATAATTATTTTTGATGTGTTTGAAGGTTCTTCAGTAGTCGGAGGTTTTTTAGGAGCTTCTTTTTCATTAGCATTTACTTATGGTGTAGCAAGAGGTCTTTACTCAAATGAAGCTGGTCAAGGATCCGCTCCAATTGCGCATGCTACTTCTAAAACTAAACATTCTGTTGAGGAAGGATTTGTTTCAATTTTAGAACCATTTATTGATACCTTAATTATATGCACACTAACAGGCTTAGTTATTTTATCTTCTGGCGCTTGGACAGAAAAATTCACCAATGAATTTGAACGCTCTTCAATGTATGTAGTGAATGGCTCATTAGATGAGAAAAAAGATAATGTCGAGATATTAAAACTTTTATCGGGAGAAGTTTCTAAGCTAGAAGAATTCTCTGGGGAATTGGTTGTATCTTCAGGAAAAATTTCTAATCAAATTTCTATTATTAATAATAGATCCATTGCCGAAGAAGTAATTATTTACAAAAATAATGAACTATTTACTGGGGTCATAAATATAAAAGAAAATACAATTGATTCCTCTTTTAAATTTGTTGGTAAATCACTTGTAAAGTCAGCTGTCCTGACAAGCAAAGCTTTCAACAAAGGATTTTTTGGGAATTATGGAGAATTTATTGTTTCCATAGGATTGCTTTTATTTGCATTTTCTACTGTTATTACTTGGGCCTATTATGGCGACCGATGCACGGCATATTTGTTTGGTGAATCTGCAATTATTTATTATCGACTTTTATATATTTTTGCTTTTTTTATCGCAGGAAGTGGCTATATAGATACAGAAATAATTTGGAACTTTGCTTTAATTACTGTTGCCGCAAGTACTTTACCCAATTTAATATCAATATTTTTATTGCGAAGACAAATGAAAGATATCATTTCTTCTTATAATACTTCAGAAATTGACTGACGTAGTTATCATTGGCGGTGGTGTTATTGGCTTGGCTATAGCTAGAGAATTGAGTAACTCTGGTTTAGATATAATTATTTTAGAAAAAAACGATAGAGCTGGAGATGTTACTTCTTCGAGAAATTCTGGAGTAATTCATGCAGGAATTTATTACCCACAAAATTTTTTAAAAACTACGTTGTGTGTAGAGGGAAATAAGATGCTTTATAAATATGCTTCTGAAAAAAATATATCTCACAAGAAATATGGAAAATATATTATTGCTACTAGCAAGGAAGAACAAAGCAAGTTACAAACTATTTTAAGGCAAGGCATAGAAAATAATGTTGAAATTGAAATGGTATCTAAAGAACAGGTTTTAAAAAATAATCCAGGATTAAATTTTTTTGAGGCAATCTATTCTCCGAGCTCTGGAGTTATCGATGTTCCTGATTTTGTTTCAGCCTTAGAGGGCGATATTCAGCATTTTGGGGGATTAATTTCATTACGAACAAATTTTATTAGCGCAAGGAAAGATAATGATAAGTTTATTATCAAATGCCTTGGTGAGGATAAATTTGATATTTCATCAAAGTATTTAGTAAATTGCAGCGGACTAAGTAGCGAAGAAACTTTAAGCAATATAGAAAAATTCCCTAATTCTAGGATTTATAAAAATTACTTTGCTAAAGGCCATTATTTTAAATATTCTGGAAAATCTCCTTTTACCAATTTAATTTACCCTATTTCAGGACAGCATAGTTTGGGCATTCATGTGGGTTTTGATCTAGCAGGTGGAATTAGATTTGGCCCCGATATGAAATTCGTAGAGACTATAAATTATAATTTTGATGATTCTCTTAAAAACAAGTTTGTTAAAGAAATTTCTCAATATTGGCCAGGAATAAATCCTGATAAGTTACATCCAGATTACACAGGCATAAGGCCTAAGATAACCAAACCCAATGAAGCAATGAAAGATTTTAGTATCGAGACTTCTAAGCATCACGACATTAAAGGCTTTTTTAATTTACAAGGTATTGAAAGCCCGGGCTTAACTTCTTCTTTAGCTATAGGTAAATACATTAAGAATCTTTTGCTGAAAGCTTGAGAAGAAAACTTAACTCTTCGGCAGTTTCCTTTAATGATTCAAGTCTGCCACTCTTACCGGCATGACCGCCAATTAAATTCATTTTAAGTAATATCGGATTTTTTGAATATGAGTGCTCTCTTAATTTAGGCACGTATTTAGCTGGTTCAAAATATTGGACTTGAGAATCAAACAAACTAGAGGTAACAAGTACAGCAGGATATGGATTTGATTTTATGTTGTCATAAGGCGAATATTTTTTCATATAAAAATATTCTTTTTTTATTGCTGGATTACCCCATTCTTTATATTCAAAAGTAGTCAACGGAATGCTTTCATCAGACATAGTGGTCAAGACATCAACAAAGGGTACCGCTGAGACTATTCCTTTATAAAGAGCGGGCTCCAAATTTATAATTGTTCCCATTAGCAGACCCCCAGCACTTCCCCCCATGGCATAGACTTTATTGTTATTTCCTTTTCCTAATTTTATGAGGCTTTTCGTACAATCTATGAAATCAAAGAAAGTATTCATTTTATTCATCATTCTTCCTTGATCATACCAATCTCGTCCTAAATCTTGACCGCCTCTTATATGAGCAATTGCAAAGATGAATCCTCTATCTACCAAGGGCATGAAAGACATTTTAAAAGAGGGCTCTATTACTAAACCGTATGATCCATAACCATATTGCAAAAGAGGAGCTTTTTTTAAATCTGTGCCTTTTTTATAAATTAATGAAATAGGTACTTTTTTTCCATCTCTAGCTTTTACAAACAATCTTTCCGTTTCATAAAGTTTTTCATCATGATTGATTAATTTCTGTTGCCAAAGCTTCTTTCTTTTTTTGCTAGTAAAATTTTGAGAAAAAATCGTTGAAGGAGTTTTCAAACTTGAGTAAACAAAATTGAAGCTCTTAGTGTCGTATTTTAAGTTATTAGCTAAATAGGCTGTGTAAGCTGTATCCGAGAACTCTATATAAGATTTCTTTTTACTTTTTTTATTGATTTGAACTAAATGAGATAAGCCATCTTTTCTTGTTTCTAAAATTATAAAATTCTTAAAACACAGAAAATCTTCTATTAATTCATTTTTATTGTGAGGAACAAAGGTAATCCAGTTTTTTTCACTGAAATCATTTAAACCAGTTTTATAGAGGGCAAAATTCTTTTGATTGTTTTTATTGCTTAAGACAAAGAATTCATCTGGCGTATCATCGATATAGTAAAGGTGTTTGTTTTTTCTTTTGTTAAAACAAATTAAATCAAAAGAATCTTCTTCTAGATTTAGAATTCTAAATTCATTTGCCTCTGTTTTTGAAATTTGAAGAAATAAATATTTCTTTGTTCTACTTGTTGAAATGCTCAGATTGAATTGGTTATCAGTTTCCTTATAGACTAATAAATCATCCTTATTTTTTGTTCCTAGCCTATGAAAAAATAATGAATTTGTTATCAGAGTAATAGGATCTTTCTTTAGATAAAAATAACCATTTGAATTTTTATTCCAAATTATCCCCCCCGTTGAAGAACAACGATTATTTTCGATGACCTTATTCTTTTTTATATCTTTAATAACTATAGAAAATTCTCTTCTGCCATTTTTATCTTCTCCAAATGCAATAAAACGGTGATCTCTCGAAGCTTGTATCCCTGAGATACCATAATATTTCTTATTTTTAGCTAAACGATTAACATCAAGAATTAATTTTTTTTCATTTTTATAAATTCGGTAATATTTTCTATGTTCTGAGGATATTGAAATTGTAGAAAAATATTTATATCCATCGATATCAGTCCTATAACTTTCTTCTAACTTCGGTAGTGTTTTTTTATAATCTTGGAATATTTCATTGCAATTAACTTTATTTTCTTTAAACCAATGATCGCTGTACTTATTTTCATCTTTTAAATATTTTAAAACTTCTTTATTTTTTCTTTTGTCATCTCGTAACCAATAATAAGGATCGATTCTTTGATCATTATGGGCAATAAGTTTCTTTGATATTTTTTTTGCAATGGGGGGCTTCATCTAATAAGAATCATAACAGTCCGTAGAAGAAAAATTACAATAATGTTTGTCAGTTTTTAATTAAAATATAAGCATGAAAAATATTATTGCGTTCCTTTTATGTTTATTTTTTACTAGTAATTATCTTTTGAGCAACAACAAAGAGAATGGTTTTGTTGAAAACATAGACAAAGGAACTAATTATTGTAATAAATTTTTTCAAGAAGAGATGAACTCACTAAAGACAGAAGACAAAAAATTTAAGAATTTTTTTATGTGTAAATATTCTAAGAAACGAAAGCGATTCTATGTCTATATGCTCTCTGAAGAAAGAGATCAAAAAAAATCTTTAAAAATAAACTGTATGGATATTTTGAATGACTCGCCTTGGATATCTGATCATATGAATCCTAAATTTGATTACCAAAATAAAAAATATTTAGAAGGCTTCTTTAGTACCCAAGAAAAAAATAAAATTCAATTTAAAGAGAAATTGGATAATATAGTTAGATATAAAATTTTTCTAAACGACACTAAGAAATTTAAATCTTATAGTTGTACTTGGACTCCTAGCAAAGGCATGACCCCGTACATAAAACTAGAAAAATTTAAAGAATTTGAAAATATTTGAAGGAGAGAGTTATGGGAAGCACAGTTAAAGCAAATAATATCGATATTTGGTATGAAGAATTTGGAGACAAAACTAATCAAACCGTTTTATTAATTATGGGGGCAAATGCTAATTGTATGCAGTGGGGTCAAGAATTTATTGACGCTCTTATTGCTAAAGATTTTCACGTTGTCAGATTTGATAACAGAGATGTTGGTAAGTCTACTTGGTTTGGTAAGGAACCAGTTATCAACAAAATTTTAAAATTTTTACCTTCTTTCATTTTGAAAACCTTAGTGAATAGTATTTTTGGATTAGCTGTTGATGATAAAGGAAAATTTAAATTTAGTGAAAATACAAAAGTTCAATATAACTTATCTGATATGGCTCAAGATGCTGTTTCTTTAATGAACGAATTACAAATAAAAAAGGCTCATATAATTGGAGCCTCAATGGGGGGTATGATTACTCAACTTATAGCCTTAGATCATTCGGATAAAGTTCTTAGCATCACGCCAATTATGACTTCACCGGGAATACAAAATGATTCATTATCAGGCCCAACAAATGGTTTGCTTGAAGCAATGAAAAAATCTTTTGTTTTAAATCTTAAAGGCAAACTTGAAGATGGAGTGGTAGAAATATATCGTCAATTAACCGGATCTCGTTTCCCTTTTAATGAAGCTGATTTTAGAGAAAAACTTATTCCAGTTATGGCTCATGGAAGCAATCCTTTTGCTCAACATGGCGCTGCAGTCGGGGCAAGTGCCGACAGGACTAATAGATTGGGTGAAATAAAAGTTCCTACGTTAATCATCCATGGTACCGAGGACGCTATTTTACCGATTGATCATGGTATGGCATTAGCTGATGGTATTGAAGGCTCGGAAAGATTGATTATGGATGGCGTGGGACATGAAATTCCTGAGCAATTACTCCCAGAGATAATTGAAGCGATAGTAAAAAATATTAATCGCGCAGCTCAGTGAATCAGCTAAATCAGAAAGTACCTCTTACTTGGTGGTTTATTCTGATTCTTTTTTTAGAAATCTGGCCAATGTTTGTAGGTCCATTTATTGCTTTAAATGATCCAACCTTCTTGGGTGGAGAAGTTGCAAAAAATCTAACCGTTGGTTCATTAATATATGCCGCTAGAAACATTGCAGTTGGTCTTGCTTTTTTTATTGCTATCTACTTAAGAAACGCACCAATGTTATTTATTTTAATCGTTATTAGACTTATAACAGATGTAATCGATGCGCCTGCTTTTTTTGCTTTTAGACCGGAAGCAAATTTAATTGGCTTGATTGTTATCTTTACCTTAAATTGTTATTTACCTGCATTGATTGGGTTACGCTATCTTTGGAGACAGATGGCAGGTAATATTTCTAAAGAAAATTAGGAAAATAAATGAAATTTTTAGCGATATCTTTATCAATATTAATAAATTTTTTCTTTTCAATGATTATAGTTGGAGCTGATCTTAAAGAAGGCGTTTTAAGAACTCCTGACTCAAGGTTTGATAATTTACAAGATTATTCTTTCGAGCCAAATTACATGATAATCGATGGATTACGCATTCATTATCTTGACGAAGGACCTAAGGAAGCAGACCCAATTTTTCTTCTTCATGGCCAGCCTACTTGGAGTTATTTGTTCAGAAAGATGATTCCTGTTTTAGTTGCAGAAGGCCATCGTGTAATCGTGCCTGATTGCGTAGGCTTTGGAAAATCAGATAAATTTATGTCCAAGTATGATTATAGTTACAAACATCATGTCGAGATTATGAAAGAGCTTGTTGAGAGATTAGATCTTCAGAATGCAACATTTTTTGGACAGGATTGGGGCGGTCTAGTTGGTTTACGGGTTGTTGCAGAAATACCTGATAGATTTGGTAGTGTAGTTGTTTCAAATACTGGCATGGTAGCTGCTGAAGGAATCAGGGCTTGGTTTATTGAGAACTTAACAAAATTTATTGTTTGGTGGAATGGATCTGTTTCATTTGAAGAATTAACCACCGCTGCCGAAGAAGCTCTATCGGCCGGAGAGCCGTCTGCTTCAACAGGATTTTCAATGTTTAGTAAATGGATGGCTTACACATATTATGCGGAAGATATGAATATTGCAGGGATTATAGAAAATTTTGGAGGAGTAGAGCTTACGAAAGGCGAAGCTTATGCCTACGAAGCTCCTTATCCAACTGGTTTGTATAAAGCGGGCCCTCATGTCTGGCCGTATCTTATACCAACACAACTTCCAGAAAATGAAAAATTATGGAAAGAGGTCTATGAAAAATGGAACAAACCTTTTTTAGTAGCTTTTGGAGAAAACGAAAGGATTACTCTCAGAATGAAAGATGATTTTCTAAACAGAATTCCAAATCCAACAGTCATCACTCTGGGCGGAGCAGGACATTTTGTTCAGGAAGAAGTAGGTCCAGAGTTAGCACAAATAATCAGTGACTTTATAAAAAACAAACCGGTAAAAGACTTGCCGGCAAAAAATTAAAAACTATGCAAATTCCAGTAAAACTAATAGGTAATGTTGCTTCGCCTTACACAAGAAAAATGATTGCCTATCTTAGATATAAGCGAATTCCCTACGAAGTAATATGGGGCCAACCAGAAGAAGTATTAAAAAATATGAATATTGAAGCTCCTAAACCAGTTCTGCTTCCAGTTTTTCTTTTTGAAAGAGAGGGACAGTTAAAAGCTGAATGCGATTCGACTCCAATCATTAGAGAATTTGAAGAAAAGTATTCTGCTAGATCAGTATTGCCTAATGATCCAGCACTTAATTTTATAAATTATGTCTTAGAAGATTTTGGCGATGAGTGGTGTACAAAATACATGTTTCATTATCGCTGGTATTTTCAAGAGGATGCTGACAACGCAGGAACTATTTTGCCTCTTGGCATTAACAGTAATTTAAACGACGAAGAATTAAAATTCTTTAAAGATGTATTTGCTAAGAGGCAAATTGATAGGCTTTGGGTAGTTGGTTCAAATGATGATACTGCTGAATTTATTGATAAAAGCTATCGCAATGTTCTGAAAATCTTTGAAAATCATTTTAAATTAAGTCCATTTTTGCTTGGCAATACTCCATCTTCTTGTGATTTTGCTATTTATGGGCAATTTACTCAATTAGTTGGTTTTGACCCAACACCTAGAAGAATAGCTCATGAAATTTCACCTCGAACAATTGCTTGGGTAAATACTTTAGATGATAGAGGAGGGTTAGATTTCCAAGAAAATAACAATCGCCTAGAAGATATAAGTGAATCTATTCATGAGCTTTTTAAAGAACTTTCGATTTCTTATGTTCCAACAATGATTGAAAATTCAAATGCCCACAGGCAAGGCAAGGATCAATGGGAAGTAGCCCTGAAAGATAATACTTGGAAACAGAAAACCTTTCCTTATCAGGCCAAATGCTTGAATTGGATAAGAGAAGAATTTAGTTTGTTAAATCACGGCGATAAAGAGCGGGTTTTAGCTTTTCTAACATCCAATAATTGCCAATCATTAATAGAGGAATCATGAATAGAATTACTAAATTATTAGGCTGTAAATATCCGATTATCCAAGCACCAATGGGGTGGATAGCAAGAAGCCAACTCGCTTCTGCTGTTTCTAATGCAGGTGGCTTTGGCATTATAGAAACTTCTTCTGGAGAAGTAGAGCAATGCAAAGGTGAAATAAAAAAAATGGCTGCTCTAACGAACAGTCCCTTTGGTGTTAACTTACCTATTTTATTTCTAGCTGATGAAAGCATGTTGGATGTTGTAATAGGTGAGAACGTTAAGTTCGTTACAACTTCAGCCGGAGATCCTGGAAAATATATTCACAAACTCAAAGAAGCAGACATCAAAGTTTTTCATGCTGTCCCAAGTTTAGCTGGCGCACTTAAAGCAGTTAATGCTGGAGTCGATGGTTTAGTCGTTGAAGGAACAGAAGGCGGAGGCTTTAAAAGTCCTGAGGAAGTAGGTTTGCATGTTTTGATTCAGTCAATAAGAAAACATACAGATATTCCTATCATTGCGGCAGGCGGTATTGTTGATGGTATTGGCATGGCGGCTGCATTTGCGGCTGGCGCTGAAGGAATTCAGATGGGCACTAGATTTGTGTCTTCTCAAGAAAGTCCTGTCCACGAAAACTTTAAAGGAGCAATTGTAGAAGGAGCAGAACAAGGAACTTATTTATTAAATAAAAAATCCAAACCTTGTATTAGAGCTCTGAAAACCGATTTAACAGATAAAATTTATGAAGAGGGCGCTATGGATATGAGTGCTTTGAGTGGTATTAAAGATTTATATTTTGGTGGAGACATGAATGCTGCACCTGCCTTAGCAGGACAATCAATTGGATTGATTAAAGAGGTTTTACCAGTAGAGCAAATAATTAATCAAACTATGAAAGAATTCAATTCTGTATGTGATTCTTTATCAAATTCAAAATTTGAAGTATGAAAATATTAAGAACTCCGGATAGTTGTTTTACAGGTATAGATGGATATTCTTTCAAACCTCAATACACAACTATAAAAACTCATGATGATTCAGACCTTAGAATCCATCATATTGATGTGGGCCCAAAAAGTGGACCTATTTTATTGGTAATGCACGGTCAGCCTGTATGGAGTTATCTCTATTCAAGAATGATTCCATTTTTAACTGATGCTGGAATAAGAGTGATTGCTCCCGATTTACCAGGATACGGAAAGTCAGACAAACCAGCTTCCAGAGAAGATTATAGTTTTCAACGACAAGTAGATTGGATGACGGATTGGTTAAAACAAAATAATTTACAAAATTTGACTTTTTTTGGGCAAGATTGGGGAGGCTTAATTGGCTTGAGAGTTGTTGCAAACGAACAAGATAGATTTGATAGGGTTGCAATGGGTAATACAGGACTTCCTTATAATCCTAATGCATCTCAAGAAGTCATTGATAAAGTTAAAGCTTTTCGAGCTAGCAATATTAAATTAACCCCATTTGGCATGATGAAAGAAGTCAGAAAAATGGATGGAAAAAATATTACTGATGATAAAACTGATTCTAGT
>QOPF01000007.1 GCA_003331625.1 Gammaproteobacteria bacterium
CTGAATATGCAGCTTTAATTCCTGCTGCAGGTGTTGGAGCCAGGGCGCAATTAAAACTAGCTAAACAATTTAATATTGTAGGAAAAAAAACTATCATTGAATTTGCAATTGATCCTTTTTTAAAAGATGAAAACTGCAAGGCAATTTATGTTGTTGTAAATGAAGATACAGAAGCTTGGGAACAATTAGCTATTTCTCAACACAATAAAATAAAAACATGCATTGGTGCTTCTACAAGAATGCTTTCGGTCTTGAATGGCCTTCAAGCAATCAAGGAAGATGAAGATAAATCTATATTAGTTGCAGTGCACGATGCAGCTAGACCTTGTTTAGAACTTAAAGATTTATTGAGTTTAATGGAAAAAGCCCAGGATGAGATTAAAGAAGATGGTCAAGGTTGTTACCTATCTTATCAACCTACTGAAAGCGTAAATTTAATAAAAAATGAAAAAGTTCAAAAATCTTTAGACAGAAAAAACGTATGGCTTTCTGCTACTCCTCAGGTTTTTTGTTTAGAAGACTTATTGAGCGCATTAACGCAAGCGCATAACGAAGAAAGGGTATTTACTGATGAAGTTAGTGCTATGTTGCATTATTTTAAAAAAGAAATATCAATTTATCCCTGCAACAGAACAAATATAAAAGTAACTAAAAAAGAAGATTTAGAAACAATAGAACAATATCTGAAACTTTCTGGAAGAATTTAGTGAGTAACTTAAGAATCGGTCAAGGTTTTGATGCTCACAAGATAAAAAAAGGATCGAATAACTTCATTTTAGGCGGAATAACTATCGATTCTGATTATGAAATTATTGCTCACTCTGATGGCGATATAATATCTCATGCAATTACAGATGCCCTCTTAGGGGCTTCAAACATGGGAGATATTGGCGAACTAGCTCCATCGAATAAAGAAAATGAAGATATTTCGAGCATTTTTTTATTAAAAAAAGTAGTGAATTTATTGAAAACCAAAGGTTTCGAAATTATAAATATCGATTTAACTTATATAGGAGAAGAACCTAGGCTAACAAAATATAAATCAAAAATTAAAGACTCTCTTGCACAAGCAATATCTATAAATTCAAATCAAATTTCCTGCAAAGCTACAACTACGGACGGACTTGGATACGAAGGAAACCTTGAAGGTGTAAGTACCCAAGCAATCGTACTAATTTCTAAATCTTAAAACCTATGAAAATAATTCTTACGAATGATGATGGCTTTGACCATCCTGGCATAAAAGCTTTATACAAAGAGCTTAATAAAAAACATGAAATTTTTTTAATTGGTCCTGACCAAAATAGGAGTGGATTTAGTAGCGCTATCACTTTTCTGACTCCTTTGAAGCATAAAAAATATTCAGATAATATTTTTAGCTTAAATGGAACACCTGTGGATTGTGTAAAAGTTGCAAGAAATCTTTTATGTCCTTTTGAGCCAGACATTGTCTTATCAGGTATTAATCCTGGGCCTAACTTAGGCTCTGATGCAATTCTTTCTGGTACAGTTGGAGCTGCCTTGGAAGGACGAGATTTAAAATATCCTTCGATATCCGTATCAGTTGCATCTTTTGAGATAGATGATTTTTCATTTGCGGCTAAATTTATTGGTAAAGTTTTAGGTGAATTAAAAAATCTTGAAATTGATAATTTTCAAATTTTAAACATCAATGTACCTGACCATAGAGAATCCCCCAATCCAAAAATTAAAATTACTAAAACTTTTTTAAATGAAGAAGAATATGAATCAAACCTAGAAGTATCCGACAGAAAAAACTTAGAAGATGGATTCATTTCAATTTCCCCAATTAAAATCGACATGCATTCAAAATCGCAAAATAATATTGTTGAAGAATGGTCAAAAAAGTTTTAAAAATTGAATTTTGAGTTTGCAAAAAAAGATTTAACTAAGGAACTTTCCCAAAAAGGGATAAGAGACCCAAGAGTTTTGGAGGCTATTTACTCGACGCCTAGGCACGAATTTGTAGACCCAACTTTTATTTCTAGAGCCTATCAAGACATGTCTTTACCCATAGGATATCAACAAACAATTTCTCAACCATTTGTGGTTGCAAAAATGACAGAACTATTAATCCATGGGAACTTACTGGAAGAAAGACCACTTGGAGCAGTCCTTGAAATTGGAACTGGGTGTGGCTATCAGACTGCAATTTTATCAAGGTTTTGTAGAAAAATTTTTTCTCTTGAAAGAATTGAGGCACTGTCAAAAAAGGCTGAAGATAATTTAAAAAAAATAGGAGTTAATAATTATCAATTAAGATGGTCTGATGGAACTCTAGGGTGGCCAACACCAAAAAAGTTTGATGCCATCATTTGTACAGCAGCAATTCCAGAAATTCCAAAAAAACTCAAATCACAATTACAAATAGGAGGAAAACTTATCTGTCCATGTGGCGATAGTAAAGATCAAAAACTTTTTTTATTGGAAAAAGCATCAAAAGAAGAATTTGTTGAAACTATTTTAGATTCAGTTTTATTTGTACCAATGCTCCAAGGAAAAATATCTGAATAAAATTAATCAATTAAAAGAACTTCTATTTTGTTAGTTTTTTCTTTCCATTCTTCATGACCGGGTAAAGGATCTTTCGCTTCGGAAATATTTGGCCATATCTTAGAATATTTCTCATTAATTTCTATGAATTCTATTTGATCCGCAGGAACCTCATCTTCAGCATATATAGCTTCAATAGGACATTCGGGCTCACAAAGCCCACAATCAATACACTCATCTGGATTTATTACCAATGTGTTTTCGCCTTCGTAAAAACAATCTACGGGACAAACTTCTACACAATCAGTATGTTTACAATTGATACAGCCTTGCCCAACAATAAAAGTCATAAATCAATTATAATTTAAAATTATGATTTCCAATGAAGATCTGCATGATTTAGCTATAAAGATAGGTCGTGATTTATCCGATTCAAATAAATCTGTTACAACTGCAGAATCTTGTACTGGAGGCTGGGTAGGCAAAGTATTTACTGGCATTCCTGGAAGTTCAAATTGGTATGGGTTCGGCTTCATAACTTATTCAAATAGAGCCAAATTAAAAGTACTTGGTGTAAAAAAGAATTCTTTAAATACTGATGGCGCTGTGAGTGAAGGCGTTGTAAAAGAAATGGCAATTGGGGCTATAGATAAGACCGGTTCTGATTACGCAATTTCTATTAGCGGAATAGCAGGCCCAACGGGAGGAACAGAGGATAAGCCAGTTGGAACGGTGTGTTTTGGAATTGGTTCAAAAAACAAACTAAATTCTTTCACGAAGCATTTTAAAGGCGATAGAGATGAGGTTAGAAAACAAAGCGTCTTTTTTGCGCTGAATGAATTAAGCAAATGTTTGCAATAATTATGAATATATTGTTAAATACTGTATAAATATACAGTTTAAATAAGTCTATGAAAAAAACAAAAAAAGATGTTTCTGCATCACCAGAAAAAGGAAAATCATTAGAAAGCGCTTTATCTCAAATAGAGACTCAATTTGGTCCCGGTACCATTATGAGAATGGGAGAGAAAGACGTCCAACGTATTCCTAGTATTTCTACAGGCTCATTAGGATTAGATTTGGCACTTGGTATTGATGGCTTGCCAAAAGGAAGAGTAGTTGAGATTTTTGGTCCCGAATCCTCAGGAAAAACTACTTTAACTTTACAAGTTATAGCTGAGTGCCAAAAACAAGGGGGAACAGCGGCATTTATAGATGCTGAGCATGCCTTGGATCCTATATACGCTGAAAAAATAGGAGTAAAAATTAATGATTTGCTTCTTTCGCAACCTGATACGGGAGAACAGGCATTAGAAGTTGCAGACATCATGGTCAAGTCAGGCGGTATAGATGTTCTAGTAATTGATTCTGTAGCAGCTTTAGTTCCAAGAGCTGAAATAGAAGGAGAAATGGGAGATCACCATGTAGGTTTGCAAGCAAGATTAATGTCCCAAGCCCTAAGGAAGATTACTGGGAGTATAAAAAAATCCAATACCTTAGTTATTTTCATTAACCAAATTAGAATGAAGATAGGAGTTATGTTTGGTAGTCCAGAGACCACTTCCGGTGGAAATGCCCTTAAATTTTATTCATCTGTTAGATTGGATATAAGAAGAATAGGAACTGTTAAGGATGGCGATGAAGTAGCTGGAAATGAAACTAGAGTTAAAGTTGTTAAAAATAAAGTTTCCCCCCCTTTCAGACAAGCTGAATTTCAAATTCTTTACAATAAAGGAATAAATAGAGAAGGCGAGATTCTTGATATTGGATCAGAAAGAAAGATAGTTGAAAAAGCTGGAGCTTGGTATGCTTATGAAGGTGAAAAAATAGGACAAGGAAAGGTTAATGCTAGTCAATTTCTTAAAGATAATCCTAGTATTGCTAAGAAGATAGAAAAGCAAATTTTTGAATCAATCAAAGAGACTAAATAAATCTTTTTCTGAAACCATATCTTTGGACTGATTTTCTCTATGGATTACTTCATAAGAGCCATTTTCTATATTTTTTTCACTTATGATTATTTGCAATGGGTTTCCCATAAGGTTTGCATCTGAAAATTTGATTCCAGGCGATACATCTCTATCATCGTAGAAAATATCTAGATTCCTATTTTTTAGCAAAGAATAAATCTGAATAGATTTTTCTCTGACGGCTACTGATTTTTTTTCATTTATGGAGATAATAGTGCAGTCAAAAGGAGCTATGCTTTTAGGAAAAATTATTCCTTCGCTATCAAAGTTTTGTTCTATTGATGCAGCTACAATCCTAGAAACGCCAATTCCATAACAGCCCATTTCTAAAAATTTTTGTTTATTATTTACCTGGACGCTTAAATTCATAGCTTCGCTATATTTATTTCCTAATTCAAAAATATGACCTACTTCAATGCCTTTTTTAATAGATAGCATTCCATATGAACTATCTATATCTGAAAGATCGTTTTTATCAATTTTATTGTGAATTTCTTTTTTTAAATCATTTTCGAGAAGTTCTATATTTGATGAAAACCCTTCATTATTAAAAACTAGCGTATCTTCTCCAGAGTCAGCTAAAACATGAAATTCTTCTGATTTATTGCCGCCAATTGCTCCCGAATCAGCATTAACAATTTTATATTTTAAACCAATTTCATTGAAAATATCCTCGTAACACTTTCTCATAGACATATATCTTTCATTCAAGCCTTTTTCGTCTGTATCAAATGAATACGCATCTTTCATTAGAAATTCCCTAGCTCTCATTACGCCAAATCTTGGCCTAATTTCATCTCTAAACTTCGTTTGAATTTGATAAAAGATTTTAGGTAAATCCTTGTGACTTTTTATTTCTTGTCTGCATAGATCTGTAATTACTTCTTCATGAGTTGGGCCTAAATAAAAATCTCTATCGTTTCTATCCTTAAATCCTAATAATTCCGGCCCCATTTGTTTAGATCTATCGGTTTCATCCCATAGAGACTTAGGTTGAACCATTGGCATCAATACTTCTAAACAACCATTTTGGTCTAAATTATTTCTTATAATATTTTCAATTTTTTTTATAACTTTTAATCCCAATGGAAGCCATGAATAAATTCCTGAAGCTAATTGTTTTATCATATTTGCCCTGACCATTAACTTATGGCTAATTAATTCTGCATCCTTAGGAGCTTCTTTGAGTGTTTTATATTGAAATGAGGAAGCTTTCATGAAAAAAATAAATTATTATTCGCTTTTAAAAATTAATAATACTAAAAATTTCAAGCACAGGAAGAAATAATGCCTATTTATGAATATAAATGCAGTAAATGTAATAAAGTTTTTGAAAGAATCATTTCTTTATCTAATTTAGATAAGGAAGTCTTTTGTGATTGTTCTCCTAAAGCTGAAGCAAAAAAAATAATATCTGCTCCATCGTTTAGACTTAATGGTTCGGGTTGGTACGAAACCGACTTTAAGACAGGTAATAAAAAAAATCTTGTACAATCAGATAATAAGACAACAAAACCCAAAGAAGAAAAGAAAACAGAAAATCAAAAATTACCTAAGAAAGATAAATAATTCCCTTTAAACATGATACGTTCTTTAATAAAAAGCATTAGAAAACAAGAAATAGGTTCTTCTTTTCTAATTTCTGGCTGGGTAGAAAAGGTTAGAGATCACGGGGGTGTAATATTTTTTGATATAAGGGATTCTTCTGGATTAATTCAAGTTGTAGTAGAACCAGAAAATAAAGAGCTTTTTCAAAAATCAGAATCAATAAGAATGTCTTTTGTTCTTGAAATAACAGGGTTACTTAGAAATAGGCCCGAAGGAACAATAAATGAGTCTTTAGCTTCCGGAGAGCTTGAGTTAGTTTCAAGTGAAATAAAAATCCTTTCTAAAAGTAATCCTTTACCATTTCAATTGGATGAACACTCCAATGTTAGCGAAGAAGTTAGATTGAAATACAGGTACTTAGATTTAAGAAGACCTGAAATGCAATCAAATTTAAAAATAAGATCAAAAGTAAATCACTTAATAAGAACTCTTTTAATTGAAAAAAGCTTTATAGAAATAGAAACTCCTATGATGGCAAGAGCGACTCCTGAAGGAGCTAGAGATTTTCTCGTTCCAAGCAGGCTTTACAGTCAAAAATTTTATGCCTTGACTCAATCGCCTCAGCTCTTCAAACAAATGCTTATGATAGGTGGATTTGAAAAATATTTTCAAATAGTTAAATGTTTTAGAGATGAAGACACCAGAAAAGACAGGCAGCCTGAATTTACTCAACTTGATATAGAACTTTCTTTTGTTGAAGAGGAGGATATTTTATCTATATCTGAAAATTTAATAAAAAAGATTTTTTCTGAGATATTGAATAAAGAGTTTGGTAATTTTTTAAGGATACCTTATCAAGATGCTATTAGAGATTTTGGATCCGACAAACCTGACTTAAGAAATCCTCTTAAACTAGAAGAAGTCAAAGATATTTTTCTCAAATCTTCTTTTAAGGTTTTTGCTGATCCAGCTAAGAATGAAAAAGCCAGGATTGTTGCTTTAAAAATTAATCAAGAAATCTCTAGGAATAAGATAGATGAATACACTAAGTTTGTGAGCTCTTATGGAGCAAAAGGATTGGCCTATATCAAAGTTAATGATCCTAAAGATTTAGAAAATGGACTTCAATCTCCTATATTAAAATTTCTTTCTACCGATGAAATAGCTTCTTTAGCTGATAGATTAAATTTATCTACTGGAGATACAGTCTTTTTTGGAGCTGATCATAAGAACATAGTAAATGATTCTATGGGAGCTCTCAGAGAAAGATTAGGATCAGATTTTAAACTTATTAATGAGGATGAATTTAAATTTGCTTGGATAACAGATTTTCCTTTATTTGATGAAGACTTAAAAGGTAACCTATCTCCATCGCATCATCCATTTACTTCATTTAATGGAGGAATTGAAGAGTTAAAAAAAGAACCCTCTAAAGTAGTGGCTAAAGCATATGATCTAATTCTAAATGGCAGCGAAATAGGCGGGGGGTCATTAAGAATTAGTGACTTAAAAGAACAAATGGAAGTACTTTCAATTTTAAATATCAATGAAAATGAAGCCAATGAAAAGTTTGGCTTTTTTCTTGAAGCCTTATCATATGGATGTCCACCTCATGGAGGAATAGCCTTTGGTTTAGATAGGTTAATAATGCTCTTGTGTAAACAAGAATCTATCAGAGATGTCATTGCATTTCCTAAGACTCAATCCGCAAATTGTTTGCTTTCTGATGCTCCTAGCTTAATTGATCCAGAACAATTAGATGCTCTTTCCTTAAAGTTAATTGAAGAGGATTCATAATGGCTGGCCACTCTAAATGGGCAAATATAAAGCATCGAAAAGGTAGGCAGGACGAAAAAAGGCAAAAGGTTTTTTCTAAACTTATAAGAGAATTAACTGTTGCTGCAAAACTAGGAGGCAGTGAACCAGGAGATAATCCTAGACTTAGATTAGCTCTTGATAAAGCTTTAGGAGCAAATATGCCTAAAGATACAATAGAAAGAGCAGTGGCCAGAGGTTCCGGAGACCAGGAATCAGAAAATCTTGAAGAGACTATATATGAAGGTTATGGTCCAAATGGAGTAGCAATTATTGTCGAGACGCTTACAGATAATAAAAATCGAACCGTAGCGGAAGTTAGGCACGCATTTTCAAAGTTTGGAGGAAGTTTAGGAACAGATGGTTCAGTCTCTTACCTTTTTACAAAAATAGGACAAATAGTAGTAGAAAGTAATAACGAAGAAAAGATATTTGATTTATCAGTATCAAATGGAGCGGAGGAAGTCGAAAAGGGTGAAGATAATAATTTCATAATATCTGTAGAAGTTGAAGAATTTCATAATCTTAAACAAGTTCTCGAGGATAACGAGATAAAAATTGTAGAATACGAATTATTAATGAGAGCATCTAATAGCATAGAACTGGATGTTGAAAGTTCTGAGAAAGTGATTAATTTATTAGAAAATTTAGAGGATTTAGATGATGTTCAAGGTGTTCACTCCAATGCCGAATTTTCAGAGGGAAGCTTTTCTTAATGACGAATTCAAGAAATAAGGGAGCATCATTTGAAAGAGAGATTGCTAATAACTTAAATGAATCGCTAAACCTAAAAAAACCTTTAAAAAGAATACTAGAACAAACTAGAGAAAAGCATTTACCAGACTTAATTTTGGGGAATTGGTTTTTAGAATGCAAAAGATATGGACAAGGAGCTGAGCCCTTAGAGAGCTGGTGGGATCAAGTTATAAAATCGACACCAGAAGGATGCCTTCCCGCTTTAATTTACAAATTCAATCACCGTCCAATAAAAGTAAGAATTCCCTTATATGCAGTAAATAGAAATTTACAAAAAGATTTTAGTAATACTTGTGATATTTCACTGGAAAGTTTTATTTTTTTAATAAAATCTTTTTATATGGAAGATATCAAAGATCATTTATAGACATGGATTCCATAGAAGTTAGAATCTACTACGAAGATACTGATGCACAAGGAGTGGTTTTTTATGCAAATTACTTAAAGTATTTTGAGAGAGCTAGAACAGAGTTCTTAAGAAAATGCGGCTACAAACAGGATTCACTTCTAGAAAATGGGATAATTTTTATAGTTAACAAATTAGATGTTCATTATAAAAAACCAGTTTTATTGGATCAGGTTATTAAAATTGAATCCTCAATAAATATTTTAAAAAAAGCTAGTTTTTATTTTTACCAAAAAGTTATTTTAAATTCTGAAGTTATGTGTGAAGCTAATATTCTTTGCGGATGCGTTGATCTGAAAACAAAAAAACCAATACCCTTACCCGAAGATTTAAGAATGAAAATGCTGGAGAAAAAAAATGCAAACTGAATTGAGCTTTCTTGAGTTATTTTTTGGAGCCAGTTTCATAGTTCAGATTGTCATAATCATCTTGTTCATTCTTGCAGGAACTTCATGGTGGTTTATTTTTGATAAATGGCTTACTTTGACTAGAGCAAAAAAAGATATCTTTGAATTTGAAGATAAATTTTGGAATTCAAAGAACACTGAAAAATTTTTTATAGATCAAAAAAGACAGAGCCATCATTTTGGCCTCTCTCAAATTTTCATTATCGTACACGAGGAATTTAAAAAATTTGAAAACTTAGAAGAATCAGAAAATACTATAGCCAAATCAATTCAAATAATCATAAGCAGACAGGAAGAAAAACTAGAAGAGGGGCTTTCATTTCTATCCACTGTAGCTTCAGTAAGTCCATTTATAGGTTTATTTGGAACAGTATGGGGTGTAATGAATGCTTTTAGCGGTCTTGCACAATTGTCTCAAGTTTCTATAAATGCTGTAGCACCGGGAATTTCAGAAGCTTTAGTAGCAACTGCTTTAGGGCTTTTTGCAGCTATCCCAGCACTTATTTCTTATAATTGGAGCGTAAAATCTATTGATTCGATAATAAAAAGCTATGAAAATTTCTCTGATGAGTTATTAATTTCTTATCAAGAAAGATGAGTAGACGAATTAAAAATAGAAAGCTTTTAACTGAAATAAACGTTATTCCTTATGTCGATATTTCTTTAGTACTGTTAGTAATTTTTATGGTAGCTACTCCATTTATGATTCAGGGAATTGATTTAGACTTACCAAAGGCTGAATCGCAAGCACTTAACAAATCTAAGGGAGAAAACTTAACTATTTCTGTAAGCAAGGAAGGATTTTACTCATTAGATTTAGGCGAAAAAGATAAGGTATTTAAAAGTTTTAATAAATTTTCAGAACAATTTTTAAGGGTAATTAACAATAATCCAGAAATAGATATTTTCATTAGAGCAGACAAAGAAACTATTTATGAAAACATTATTAAAATAATGTCCTTGGTAAAAAATTATAAAACAGATTCAATAAATCTAATTACTGAGCCTCCAGTAAATGAATAAAATCATTACTAGTTTTCACACACTTCTTTTATTAATAATATTCTTTTCTTTAATTTTTTCTATTTTTTCAATGCCAAAGCTGAAAGTCAGTAAAAATGAGAGTATTAAAATCAATTTTTACGAAATGTCTGAACTGTCAAAACCTTCAAGAAAAATTGTATCCAATAAAAAAGTAACTTCAATAAAAAAAAACAAAGATTCTAAAGATTCTAAAGATTCTAAAGATTCTAAAGATTCCTATACAAATTCTAATAATCTATCTGATTTATTGAATAATTCTTTTCTTAAAAAAGATATAAAAAATGAAATTAGCAAGATTAGGCTCACCAAAGAAAGGAAAAATATAATTAAATTTTCTTCCATTATACAAAATAAAATTTCTTCTATTTGGATTAAACCCAATTCTTTGAGTGAGACTCTCTCTGCGAAAGTCCTTATAAGATTAGCTCCTTCAGGAGAAATACTAGATTTTGAATTAGAAGAGCCAAGTTCAAATAAATCTTTTAACGAATCTATTCTTACTGCAATGAGCAAAATATTTTTTTTCGAAGAGATTGCAGGCGCTGATAGAAAAGTTTTTGAAACAAATTTTAGAAATTTTAAATTAGTATTTAAATCCTCTGGAGAAATTCGTTGAAGAGATTTTTTTTAATCTTAATTCTTATAATTTCAAATAACATTTTTTCTATTTTAGAAATAGAAATAATTAAGGGAAGTGATAATTTATCTAAGATTGCTTTTGTACCTTTTGCGGTAAATGAAGGTTTAGAGTTAAGCCAGGGAGAAAACTTAGCAAAATTAATAGAAAGTAACATGCTTTTGTTTGGTGAGTTTGAAAATCTTGATAAAGCAGAAATGTTAGCTTTTCCCTCTTTAGAAGAGGATTTTTTCTATAGAGATTGGAAAATTCAAGGAGTAGATTTTTCTGTTATAGGAAAAATTAATTCAGTTAATATTTTGGGTAACCTCAATATTTCTTATACATTATTTAACATCAATAGGCGTATCAAAGTCTTAGAAGGAGAAATAATTGGAAGTGAAAACAATATAGACGGAATAGCAAAAATTATTAGCAACAGAATTTATGAAAAAATTACGGGTTTAAAAGGTATTTTTGATACTAAATTGGCCTACGTAATTAATTCAGATTCTGACACATATCAAATGTGTATCTCTGATATAGATGGTAAAAATGAAAGGATTCTTTTTACTTCAAAATCTCCAATCATGTCTCCTGATTGGTCTCCGGATCGCAAAAAAATTGCGTACGTTTCGTTTGAAAATGGAATTGCAGAAATTTTTATTCAAGATTTAAAAACAGGAGAGAGAGACTCAATTCAAGCTCTTGGTATGACAAACAGCGCACCTGTTTGGTCTCCTAATGGTAAAAGCCTTGCTTTAGTTGTCTCATTCTCAGGAAATCCTGATATTTTCTTATATTCAATTGCTTCAAAAAGTTTATCTCGATTAACCAATCACTATGCGATTGATACTGAACCATCTTGGTCTCCCGATTCCAAAAAAATTATTTTTACTTCTGACAGGTCGGGTAGTCCTCAACTTTATGAAATAAATACTTCCTCAAAGAGACAAAAAAGACTAACCAGAGATGGTACTTATAATGCCAGGGGTAGATATTTCCCAGATGGAAAATCAATCTTTTTTGTTCATGGCAATAATGGTAATTTCCAAATAGCTACAAAAAAACTTTCAAGTAGGTTTATTCAAACATTAACTTCTACTTCTTTAGACGAGTCCCCAACCATCTCGCCAAATGGAAACGTAATAATTTATGCTACAAAAAAAGGTTCAAAAGGATATCTTGGAGGCATTACTTTAAATGGAAAATCTAGATTTTCCTTGCCCGTTAAAAATGGCTCAGTAAGGGAACCAGCTTGGTCTCCATTGGTAAATAAGTAAACTTAATTAAAAATTTCTTGTCTAAAAGAAAAGTATTATAATTAAACCCCAACAAAGAGGTTGAATATGAGGAGATTATTTATGGAACCAATAGGAATTTTTATTTTAGCGATGCTTTGTCAAGTTTATTCTTGTGCTGCCAATGTATCTGATTCTGTAGAGCAGATGTCTTATGCTTCTGTTGCAGGGGAAGAGTACCTTCAAGGTGACGCAGTAGAAGTTGGTTTAGACGACAAAGTATATTTTGATTTTGATAAAGCTTCTCTTGATGCAGAAGATAAAATGTTACTAGAACAATATTTACCTTTTATAAAAAAAGCTAAGGTGGTAAGACTTGAAGGCCATTGTGATGAAAGAGGAACTAGAGAATACAATCTAGCTCTTGGAGAAAGACGAGCTCTTGAAGTGAGAGATTTTCTTATTGTTAAAGGAATCAAAGGAAAAAAAATTAGAGTAGTAAGCTTTGGAGAAGAAAAACCGATAAAAAATTCTTCGAATGAAATGTCTTGGGCAGAAAACAGAAGGGTAGAAATTTCTTTATACTAGTTTGAAAAATTTTAAAATCATACTGGTTTTTATATTTGGTATTTCCCAACTATCTTTTTCACAAAATAATGAATCTTTAGAACTTTTACTAGAAAAGATAAATACCTTAAAAAATGAAATTGAACTTCTTACCTCTTCTTTAGAAGCTAATACCTTAAGCCTTTCTCGGTTAGAGGAAGCCAATCAAATAAGGTATGTTGATTTGGATAAAAGAATCCATCTTTTGGAAACTAAACTACTCTTCGAAGAAGAACTCCCCGAAGAAGAAATAAATCAATCTATTAATCCACTTTCAGGCCTTGTAGATGAAAAAATTGATTCGGGAGAATTTGAATTGTGGTCAAATTCAATGAAGTTACTTGATAATTCTAGATATTCAGAAGCAGCTGAAAATCTAAGATTATTGATTCTTTCTTATCCTGAAGGATCCTATGTTGGAGATGCATATTTTTGGTTGGGTGAAATATATCTAGTTCAAGAAATGTTCGAAGATTCTTTAGAAATTTTAGAATCTTTTATTGCAAAATTTGATGATCATCCTAGAGTTCCTGATGCTTTATATAAATTAGCTTTGACATTGCTTAGTCTTGAAAAGAAAGAAGAAGCTTTATTATATTTTCAAGATGTTATAAGCAATTATCCAAATTCAGGAGCTTCTTTACTTGCTGAACAAGATTTGATTAAACTTAGCCCTCAATGAAGGTATAATCCTTGTTTTTTGGGTCGTTAGCTCAGTTGGTAGAGCAGTTGGCTTTTAATCAATTGGTCATAGGTTCGAATCCTATACGACCCACCAAAAATCCATGACTTATCTACTTATAGGCACAGGAGCATTCTTAGGAGCAATTTTAAGACACTTGATAAGTTCATATCTCTTAAAAATCTCTTTCTATGGTTTTCCACTTGGTACTTTGAGTATAAATATCATTGGATGTTATTTAATTGGAATTTTTATTTCAATTAATATACAAAATAAAGATTTGGTAGGACCTTTTTTTATCATTGGATTTTTAGGATCCTTCACTACTTTTTCTGCTTTTACAAAAGAGGTTTTTTTATTTACTAATATTAACGGACCAATTATTGCCTATCTAAGCGCCTTATTAATCACATCTATATGTTTACTCTCTACTTTCTTAGGCTATAAAATGTTTTCCTAGAGATGACAAAGACAATATTTCAAAAAATAATAGACAGAGAAGTGCCTTCGAAAATCCTCTTTGAAGATGATAAATGTATTGTTATTGAAGATATAGCTCCCAAGGCACCTACTCATCTACTAGTAATTCCAAAAAAACCTATAAAAAAACTTTCTGAAGTTAAGCCAGATGATAAAAATCTTTTAGGGCATCTAATGATTGTTATTTCAGAAATAACTAAGCAATTAAATATTGAAGATGCTTTTAATATAATAATTAATAACGGTGAAGAAGCAGGACAGACAGTTTTTCACCTTCATATCCACATCCTAGCTGGAAAAAACTTCTCTGAATTTTTTCCTGGTTAAGAAAGCTCCTTTAACGCTCTTTTAGCTGCAAAGATTTGTTCTAGCCTTCTTATTACACTTTCTCTAACTTCAAATAAATTTGCTGATAAAGCTAAAGCCTCCTTTAATTGAAAAATTGCTGCGTCATGTCTGCCAGTAAGAATAAAGAATTCGGCTCTTGACCTGTGGAGTTCAAGGATATTTCCCGATAAACCTTGAGCTTCTGCTAATTTAAACCAAATATTAGGATCCGTTTCTCTAGTTTTAGATAATTCTTTAAGAAGTTTTTCAGCTAAAGAAGATTGTTCATTTTCTATATAGGCATCTGCTAAAAGCATTGATGCAGAATAATTTGAATCATGTATTTCTAGAATATTCCTTCCTAAAGAAATAGCTTCAAAATAATTTCCAGAAGATAGATGAAGTTCCATTAAGCTAGCCTCAAGAACAAGATTATTAGGACTTTCTTTTATTAACTCTCTAAGGATTGTAAAAGCTTCATCATAATTTTTTAATTTTTTATGAGATAAAGAAAGTCCGTATTTACTAGATATTGAATTATTTATTATGGGCGATTTTAAATTTTTTTTATATTTTTTAACTAGTTTGCGAGCATCTTTTTCAGCCCAGACTTCAGCTCTTTTTTGCATAAAATGAAAATCAATATTGTCTCGATATAATTGCTTAGATGATTTTTTCAAATCGTCAGTCCTAATTCTCATGTCAGTAAGTCTTTCACTTGGCAGAGGATGAGTCATTAAGTAAGAAAATTGTTCGGAATTTTCATTTTGGTATTTATCTTGCATTCTTTGAAACATCATCGTCATATCGTTAGGATCAAAACCCGCTTTAACTAGATTATTAAAGCCTATTCTATCGGCTTCTTTTTCATTACTTCTTGTGTAGTTGATAGACATTTGTTGCATTGCAGCGGGCGCTATCATTATTGCCTCAGGGTTTCGTGAAGCAGCCGCAACAGCAATACTTCCTAAAATCATAAGAGCATTAAGTAACGGAGATGTTTGATTTTGAGTTCGAGCATAGTGTCTTTGACTCAAGTGAGCTAATTCATGACACATCACAGAAGCTAATTCTCCTTCTTTCTGAGTATTAAGAAACATTCCAAGATTAATACCAATTATTCCTCCCGGAGCAGCAAAAGCATTGATAGATTGATCTTCCAGAATTAAGAATTCAAATCTTCTATCCCTTACTTCACTCGTTTCTGAAAGTCGATAAATTAAATCTTCTAGATACGTTCTCATCATAGGATCATCATGTTCTCTTGTAGAACCTCTATACATCGCTAGCCAAAGTCTTCCTAGTTGATATTCTCCCGATAATGAAATAGATGCAGATGAGTAGTCGCCTAGTACAGGCAAAGAGTCGTCGTCAGGAACGGAATGAAAATATGAGGAAAAAAACAGTACAATTGTCAGAAAATATAATTTATTCACCATTTTGAAAGTATAATTGAAATCATTAATTAGCAATAGATGATAAGTTTCTTAAAAAATTTTTTTCAAAGATATTTTTATGACGATGAGCATTACGCTGCGTTGTTTTTTTTAATTATTAGTTTAGTAATTTTTTATTTTTTAGGAGACGTTCTAGCACCCATACTCGTTAGTATACTTATAGCCTACATTTTGAATGGCCTCATGATTTTTCTTGAACAAAAGGGCAATAGCAGGATGTTATCTTTAACAGTTACGCTTTTTATCTTTTCCTTATTTTATTTGTCTATTTTTCTTCTTCTTCCGTTTCTTTCAAGACAAATTCTTTTATTAGTTTCAGACTTACCTCAAATATTTGAATCGGTTAACACATTTCTTTCTTCTCAATTAAATAATTATTCTAATTCGTTCTCATCCAATCAGTTAGAAGAAGCTTTGACCAACGCTTTCTCCTATATACCAATTTTATTTCAAAATGCTCTTCTACAGTTAAATTCCGGTTTTGCAGCAGTAATGAACGCCTTGTTGTACCTGATCATTATTCCTTTTTTGGTATTTTTCTTTCTCAAGGATAAAGAGATTTTCATTGGGTATTTAAAAATTTTACTTCCCAGAAAAAGAGATCTACTTTCAATTATATGGAATGATTTAAATATTCAGCTTTACGGCTATCTGAGAGGAAAAGGTCTCGAGATGCTTATTGTTACAATAGCCACTGGTTTGGTCTTCTATTTGCAAGGTGTTAATTACTCAATAATCCTTGCTATTTTAGTTGGCTTGTCAGTTCTGATTCCTTATGTAGGAGCAATTTTAGTTACAATTCCAGTGTTACTTATTGGCCTTTTTCAATGGGGACTTGATTCAAGTTTTTACATTTATTTTGCAAGCTACTTATTGATTCAAGTCTTAGACGGTAACGTCTTGATGCCACTTTTGTTGGGAAGAGAAGTAAAACTTCATCCGGTATTAATTATTACTGCCGTTTTAATATTTGGAGGCATCTGGGGATTTTGGGGACTACTTTTTGCTATTCCAATTGCAACTTTTTTAAGAGCCATTCTGGTCTCTTGGCCAACTAAAATAGAATCCTCAACTTAGTCTAAAGAAGAAAGCACTTCTTCCACATGTCCCTTAACTTTGACTTTTCTCCACTCTTTGATTAATTTTCCTTCAAAATTTATTAAAAAAGTACTTCTCTCAATTCCCATATATTTTTTTCCATACATGCTTTTTTCTTTAATAACATCAAAGATAGAGCATACTTTTTCATCTTCATCTGCAATTAATTCAAACGGAAAGTCAAATTTTTTCTTGAATCCCTCGTGAGTTTTTAGAGAATCTTTTGAAATACCAAAGATTTTTGTGTTCTTTTTTTCAAAAGATTTAAAGTTATCTCTAAAGTCTTCTCCTTCAGATGTACAGCCAGGAGTATTATCTCTAGGATAAAAATATATAACTAAGTTTTTTCCTTTATAACTTGATAGTTTAAATTTTTCGTCCCCAGTCATCTCAGCAGTGAAGTTTTTTATTTTTGAGCCTATTTTCATTTTTTAATTAAGATTAGTTAAGTTATGCAGTAATATTACCAATAATAAAATTTTAAAAAAGAAGAATGTTAATTAAAGGCTCAATAACTGCATTAGTAACACCAATGCTGTCCAATGGCGATTTAGACTATTCTTCTTTAGAAAGCCTAATAAACTTACAAATTGACTCAGGAATTTCTGGCCTTGTCGCGGTAGGAACAACTGGAGAATCAGCTACTGTAGACTTTGATGATCATATAAAGCTTATAGAATTTTTTGTTAAGATCGCTAATAAAAGAATTCCAATTATAGCTGGAACAGGCGCCAATTCTACTGATGAAGCACTACATTTGACTCAAGCTGCTGCTGAAGTAGGTGCCGATGCGGCATTGTTAGTTTCTCCTTACTATAATAAGCCACCGCAAGAAGGAATATATAGACACCACATGAAAATTGCGGATGAAGTCAATATCCCTCAGATTTTATATAATGTTCCATCAAGAACGGCCAGCTTTATTGAGCCTCAAACAATTAGCAGACTATCCAATCATGACAACATCCTTGGTGTAAAAGATGCTACTGGAGACATGAAAAATTTTGATGAAGTTTATAATCTTTGTGAAAAAAAAATAAAAGCTAAAGAATTTTTTCTTTACTCAGGCGATGACTTTTCATCACTAGAATTTTTAAAGAGAGGAGGACACGGAACTATTTCTGTAACTTCAAACGTTGTTCCGAAAATTGTTTCAGAAATATGTCAACTAATTGAAAAAGACTTCAACAAAGCAAAAGAATTAGATAACAGCTTACAAAGTTTGAATAAGAATTTATTCTCCGAATCTAATCCTATTCCTGTAAAATGGGCTCTTAAACTATTAGGATCAATAGATACTGGAATCAGGCTTCCTTTGATCGAGCTGAGTGATTCTAATAAAAAAGTTTTAGAGAAAAGCTTAAAAGACCTTAACCTAATTTAAATAATGAAATTAATATTATTACTCTTCACTCTATCCCTGTTTTCTTGTGCTATTGAAAAAAAAAATAATGTGGATGATTCTAAAGAAAAGAAAGTTATTTCAATTGAAGAAAATAATTCTATTCTCTTAGCAAATAATGTTCTCACTGACATTTCTTTCATAACTGATAAATACCCCATCGAAGGAGAAGTAGAAATCTATCAAGATAATGTTTCCAAAACTCCCAAACCAAAACAATTATTTTCAGCTGCCTCATCTAATGAAATTAGATTGCATAAGTTAGGACAAATTAGATGGATATATCTTGGTATAGAACCAAGTGCAGCCTGGCCTATGGCAATTCAATTTATTGAAGAAAGCAAAAATCTTGGTATGGATACTTTTGATCCAAATATAGGAATTATTAATTCCCAAGTATTTGACTACAACAATCAGGAGTCAAAGTTTGTTTTTAAAATAGAAAAAGGACTACAACAATCTAGTTCAGAAATTTTTGTTTCTCAGTTAAAAAAATCAAATAACTCATGGGTAATAGTTCCTTCTGGGGAAAGTGATTTAGAAAATATCATCAATGAATTTTATGACTTTCTTGCTTCAGCTGGACCTGCATCGGGAACATCTTTGGTTGCTTTAAATCTTAACTCATCTAATAAAACTGAGATGGTTACTAATAATTTTGGAATTTCCCAAATAAAATTAAGAATTAATTTTGCTAGAGCCTGGGCTGCAACCAGAAGGTCTCTGCTTATCGCTGGCTATAAAATATTAGATGAAGATAGAAATGAAGGAAAATTTTATTTAGAATATTCTTTTAAAAGAACATTGTTAAATCGAGGCCCTTCAATTTCACAAGTACAGGTATCTGTTAAGGAATTAAATTCTGAAGAATGTTTAATTTCCACTGATTTAGATTTGGAAAATCAAGAGATTTCAGAAGAAATAATTTCTCAAATTAATCAAGCTTTATCATAAATAACTATGGAAAAAAAAGATTTACTAACTAAAGGAAAGGCGAAAGAACTTTTCAAGACGGAAGACGCTAACAAATTGGTAATGGAATTTACCGATGATACTTCAGCTTTTGATGGAAAAAAAATTGAGCAATTGGCAGGCAAAGGAACTGTCAATAACCGTTTCAATAATTTTATTATGAGACATTTAGACTCAAAAGGCATCCCATGTCACTTGCTTGAAGAAATAAACGATAGAGAGAGTCTTGTTCTTTCTCTGGATATGTTTCCTATAGAGTGTGTTGTAAGGAATTATGCCGCAGGAAGTATTTGCAAAAGATTAGGCTTAGAAGAAGGAATGAAATTTAAAAATCCAATTTTTGAGTTTTTTTATAAAGACGATGACCTAGGAGATCCAATGATCAATGATAACCATATTATTTCTTTTGGTTGGGCCGGAGAAGAAGATATTGATCATTTAAAAAAATTAACCCTCGAGATTAATGATTATTTAGTAGATTTATTCTTGAAAGCAGATCTAATCCTAGTGGATTTCAAATTAGAATTTGGAAAAAATTTAGAAAAAATTTATTTAGGAGATGAATTTACTCCAGATGGCTGCAGAATCTGGGATAAAGAAACAAAGAAAAAATTAGACAAAGATAGATTCAGACAAGATTTAGGGGATGTTGTTGAGTCTTATCAAGAAATTGCTTATCGAATAGGGGTTGATCTCAAATAACCTCCTATGAGTTTTTTAAAGAACCAAAAAAAAATAAAAGGCGCTGAACTTTTCATTAAATGTTTAGAAGAGGAAGGAGTAGAGTATATCTTTGGCCTCCCAGGAGAAGAAAACCTTGATTTTTTAGAATGCCTTTGCAAATCGAATAAAATTAAATTAATTCTTACTAGGCATGAACAAGGTGCTGGATTCATGGCTGCTACTTACGGGAGGCTAACAGGAAAAGCTGGAGTTTGTTTAACAACATTAGGTCCTGGAGCTACAAATTTAGTTACTTCAGCAGCATATGCTCAGCTTGGAGGGATGCCTTTAGTAATGATTACAGGACAAAAACCAATAAAAAATACCAAACAAGGAAAGTTCCAAATATTAGATGTTGTAGATTTAATGCAGCCAATCACCAAATACACTCATCAAATATCTTCAGCAAATATGATTGCTTCTGAAGTAAGGGAAGCCTTTAGGCTGGCTGAAGAAGAAAGACCTGGGGCAGTTCATCTTGAGTTGCCTGAAGATATTGCAAGTGAAGAAACAAGAAGGAGGCCATTACTAAAAAGTATCACTCGAAGACCCGTAGCAGATGAGAAGTCTATAAATCAGGCAATAGAGTTAATAGAAAAAGCTAAAAGACCTATTTTGGTCTTGGGCGGCGGAGCAAATAGGACGAGTACAAACAAAATGCTTTTGGAATTTGTAGAAAAAACAAAAATTCCATTCATTACCACTCAGCTAGGCAAGGGTGCCCTAAATGAAAGACACGAATATTATTTAGGATGCGCGGCTTTAAGTAATGGAGACTTTGTTCACAGGGCCATTCAAGAGTCTGATCAAATAATAACAGTAGGGCAGGATAACTTTGAAAAACCTCCTTTTATCATGCGTGAGTTTGAAAAAACAAAGGTCATTCACATTGATCATGTTGCGGCTAACATTAATGGTATTTATTTTCCTCAGTTAATGGTAACCGGTGATATAGCTAATGCGATATGGCAAATTAAAGAAAAAATTACTGTAAATCCCAAGTGGGATTTTTCAAAAATGCTTTTGACAAGAAAAGCTCATTTAGAACATTCTACAAAAATTAGAGAGGATGCTAGATTTCCAATTTTTCCTCCTCACTTAGTCAGACAGATAAGAAATGTTATGCCATCAGACGGAATAATTACCTTGGACAATGGAGTGTATAAACTTTGGTTTGCAAGGGGATATCCTGCCCTTCATCAAAATACCGTTATTTTAGATAATGCCCTAGCAAGTATGGGAGCTGGGCTACCTTCAGCAATTACAGCAGCAATGATTTATCCAGATAAAAAAGTAATTTCAGTTTGCGGTGATGGCGGCTTTATGATGAATAGCCAAGAGCTAGAAACTGCTGTGAGGTTGGGCGTTAATCTCACTGTTGTTATTCTTAATGATAAAGCCTACGGAATGGTTAAATGGAAACAAGAAAATATGAATTTTTCTGACTTTGGTTTGAGCTTTGAAAATCCAGACTTTGTTAAGTATGCAGAGTCTTATGGAGCTAAAGGATATCGAATAACCAGCTCAAAAAATTTAAATGAAACTTTAGAAAAATGTTTAGATTCCGCAGGAGTTCATGTAATTGATTGTCCTATTGATTACAGTGAAAATGATAAGATTTTAAATGAAGATTTAGCAAAACTTAGCTCAAAATTGTAAATTAGGTTTTATATTAATCATTTCTTTATCTGCAACAAAAAAATAATTAATTAATTATTGCCTAGTCTTTCAAAATTGAAAAATGGTTAAAAAAACCTTTTTATAACTTTTTTGTATAAAAAATAATAAGTTTATGCTTTTAGACAACAAAAATTACTGTACCTTAATATATCAAAACTATTATGGTACAATAACTTCATGGACACTAAATATCTTTATAAAAGAAATAACGTATGGTGGGTAAAGCTTGCTGTACCTTCTGCGCTTAGATCAGAACTAGGATTCGATTTAAGGAAAACAACTGGCGAAAGCGATATTGAAAAAGCCATTGTTTGCAGAGAAAAAATCATAGCAGAGCTTAAGAAGAAATTCGATCCCGAGTTTAATGAAAAACTATCTTCAAATGAAGAATTCCTAAATAAAGTTACTTACTTAGATTATGCTTCTACAACGCCTGTTGATAGCAGAGTTGTCGAAAAGATGAAGGATTGTTTGACTATAGACGGTGCGTTTGGAAATTCTGGTTCTAGATCACATTCTTATGGTTGGAAAGCAGAGGAATTAATTGAAGAATCAAGACTCAATGTTTCCAAACTAGTTAATTGTGATCCAAGAGAGATTATTTTTACTTCTGGAGCTACAGAATCAGATAATTTGGCTATAAAGGGAGCTGCTTATTTTTACAAAAATAAAGGCAAACACATTGTTACATCCAAAATCGAGCATAAAGCTGTTCTAGATACTTGTAGGCAATTGGAAAAAGATGGCTTTGAGGTTACATATTTAGAAACTGATGAATTTGGAAATATTACACCTGAGCAAGTTTCTGACGCTATAAGGGAAGATACAACTATTGTGTCTCTAATGCATCTTAACAATGAAATTGGTGTTATAAATGACATAGAAAAAATTGGTGATATAACTAGAGAAAAAGGTGTTCTTTTCCATGTAGATGCTGCGCAAAGTGCGGGCAAAATTCCCATTGATTTAAATAATTCAAAAGTTGATTTAATGTCTTTTTCGGCTCATAAAATATATGGTCCTAAAGGTATCGGAGCTCTTTTTATACGAAGAAAACCAAGAGTAAGACTTGAAGCCCTATTTCATGGAGGCGGCCAAGAAAGAGGTATAAGAGCCGGCACTCTGCCAACTCATCAAATTGTTGGTATGGGAGAGGCATTTAGAATAGCTCATGAAGAGCTAGACAAAGATTATAAGAAAATCAATTCTCTAAAAAATAGGCTTTATGATGGATTGAAAGACATGGAAGAAATCTATGTAAATGGAGATCTTGAAAAAGGTTATCCCGGTATTTTTAACTTATCTTTCAATTATGTTGAAGGCGAGTCTCTAATTATGGCAATTAAAAATATAGCTGTATCTTCAGGATCAGCTTGTACTTCAGCTAGTTTAGAGCCTTCTTATGTTCTTAGAGCTTTAGGGCGTCCAGATGAATTAGCGCATAGCTCAATAAGATTCTCATTTGGAAGATTTACCAATGAAAAAGAAATTGATTTCACTATTAATTTGGTTAAAAAATCGGTTGAGCAATTAAGAGAAATATCACCACTATGGGAAATGTATCTTGATGGTGTTGATATAAGTAAAATTCAGTGGGCTAGTTAATTTAAGGGGTAATGTAATGGCGTATTCAAGTAAAGTTGTAGATAAGTTTGAAAAAACTTTAAAAGATCCGAAAGGTGCAAGCGTTGGAAGATGGAAACCAGGCGATAAAGATTTTCATAGAGTAGGAACGGGTATTGTAGGTGCTCCTGCATGTGGAGACGTAATGAAACTTCAGATTAAATGCGAGAATATCGAGGGAATAAATAAAATCGTTGATGCTAAGTTTAAAACCTATGGATGTGGGTCAGCAATCGCATCAAGTGGTGAGCTAATTGACATGCTTAAAGGAAAAACAATAGAAGAAGCTCAAAATATTTCCAATCAAGAAATTGTGGATATCTTAGAATTGCCGGCAATTAAAATACATTGCAGCGTCTTAGCTGAGGAGGCTATTCATAAGGCAATAGATGATTTTAAAAGTCGAAGAAATAATGACTAATGACAAAAATAAAAGTATTGCCTCATGCACAATTATGTCCTGATGGTTTGGAGTTTAATGCAGAAAAAGGAATTTCTGTTTGCGAAAACTTACTTAATCAAGACATAGATATCGAACACGCTTGCGAGCTTTCCTGCGCTTGCACTACTTGTCATGTTATTTTTACTGAAGGTTTTAATTCTTTAAATGAATCTTCAGATGATGAAGAAGATCTTTTAGATAAAGCATGGGGATTAGAACCCAGATCAAGATTGAGTTGCCAAACAATTGTTACTGATTCAGACTTAGAAATTGAAATTCCTAAATATACAATAAATATGGTTTCAGAAAATCACCCGAAAGCTCCAAGAAATGAAGATAAAAAAATATCTTCAATAGATTTTGAAATATCAAATAAAGCGGCAAATCATTTATCGGCCATGTTAAATTCAAGTGATTCGTCTGGCATCAGAATTTCATTAATGGATTCCGGCTGTTCTGGATATGCTTACAAATTAGACTTAGTCAAAAATATAGAAGAAAGTGATTTTAACGGTACGATTAATGGTATTAATTTATTTATTCATGATAAGAGTTTCACTTTTTTAAAAGGTACAAAACTTGATTTTATTCAAAAGAATTTAAATGAAGAACTCGTATTTAACAATCCAAATGTTTCTGCTGAATGTGGATGCGGTGAAAGTTTTAACTTTGATAGCACTTTAGCTACAGAATTATCTTCTAATTAAGCATCATGGATTGGTCTGATACTTATGAGATTGTAGATAATCTTTGCGATAAATATCCTGAAATAAATCCTCAAAAGTTGCTTTTTACCGATCTAATGAATATGGTTACGTCTCTTGAGGGATTTGAAGGAAAAACAGAATATTGCAATGAAAGGATTTTAGAGGCCATTCAGTCAATTTGGATAGAGGAGCAAGATTAATGACAGAGAAAACTTTATGCATCATTAAGCCAGATGCTGTAGAAAATGATTACGTAGAAAAAATTAATGAAATGATTTCTATGGAAAATATTAATATTATTAATAGCGTAAAAATAGATATTTCAAAAGAAATTGCAGAGAAATTTTACGCAGAGCATTCAGAAAAACCCTTCTTCAATGAATTGGTTAATTTTATTACTTCTGGGCCCGCAATTGTTCAAATTCTTGAAGGCGAATCCTGTATATCCAGATATAGAAACTTAATGGGAGCCACCAATCCTGAAGAAGCAAATATAGGAACTATTAGAAAAAGTTTTGCCGAATCAATTTCTAAAAACGCTGTTCATGGTTCAGATTCTTCTGAATCAGCTAAAAGAGAAATTGAAATAATGTCTATTTTATTTTAGTTAAATGTAATGAAAAGCTGGAAAGAACAGCTCATTGAAAAAAGAGACGAATCTGGATTCACTTCAAAAGAGATATCAGATAAAACAAAAATCCCAGCTAAATTTATAAGGGCTATAGAAGAAGGAGATTTTAGTTCTTTGCCAGCAGAAATTTTTGCAAGGTCACAAATTGAAAGATTATTTAATTTTTTTGAATTAGATCCCTTGGATATATTGAAAGATTATGAGAAATTTATAGCACCGCAAGAACCAGTAAAAGACTCCTTTCAATCAGATCTAGAAGAATCTTTCTTCTTAAAGATAAAAAATTTTTTGAATTTAAAAAAAAATCAAAAGAATTTTTTAATCATCTTATCTATCATTCCAATCTTTTTGTTATTAGTTTTTTTTATTTTCAAAGATAGCTCAAAAGTAACTAATAATGAAAAATTGATAACATTCGATAGAATTACTGGAGAAGATAAGAAAGAGCTAATTCAGGATGATGATATCATTTCAGAATCAAATTTAGTTTTGAAAGAAGAAAAAATTTCTTCTTCTGCAGATCGAGAAATCATCATCTCAGAAGCAGATATAGAATTAATTCGTGATATAGAAATAATCATAGATGGAGAAAGTTGGGTTGTGGTATTTGATAAAAATGAGAGGCTTCTCTATGAGCTCATGCAAACTGGCAGCTATCAATTTTCAGGTATTTCACCTTTAAGATTTAAAATTGGATATGCTCCTTCCGCGAAGCTCTTTATAGATGGGAAAAAAATTAGTTTTTCTAAAGCAATAAAAGGTGCTACGAACTATGCTCACTTTTTAGTAAATGAGGTTAACAAAGTTGATTCAATCAGAGATTAAGAGAAGAAAAAGTAGACTTATATACGTAGGAGACGTTCCTGTAGGCGGAAACTCAGATATTTCCGTACAAAGCATGACTAATACTCTTACTACAGATGTGAGAGAAACTTTAAATCAAATTAAAGGATTAGAAGAAGCTGGGGCAGATCTAATTAGAGTTTCTGTTCCCGATGAAGACTCAGTAAGAGCTTTTAAGAAGATTAAATTAGCTGCTAACGTTCCTTTAATAGCTGATATTCATTTTGATTATAAAATTGCCATTAAAGTTGCTGAGCAAGGGGCTGATTGTTTGAGAATTAATCCTGGCAATATAGGAAACGAAAAGAAAGTAAGAGAAGTAATTAATTGCGCAAAAGACCACAATATTCCTATAAGAATAGGAGTAAATGCTGGTTCATTAGAAAAAAAACTCCAAAAGAAGTACGGAGAGCCAAATGCAGACGCCCTAGTTGAATCAGCGATGAATCACGTAAATATTTTGAAGAAATTAAACTTTGAAAATTTTAAGCTTAGTATCAAAGCTTCAGATATATTCATGATGACTGAAAGTTATAGAAAAATTAGTCTTTTAATAGATCAACCCCTTCACCTTGGCTTAACGGAAGCAGGAGGGTTAAGAAGTGGAACAATCAAATCTTCAATTGCAATTGGACAACTTCTTAGAGAAGGAATTGGAGATACTTTAAGAGTCTCATTGGCTGCAGACCCGCGTGAAGAAATTAAAGTTGGTTTTGATATTTTAAGATCTTTAAAATTAAGAAAAAAAGGAATTAATTTCATAGCATGTCCAAGCTGCGCTAGACAAAATTTTGACGTAATTAAAACTATGAATGCTTTAGAGTCTAGACTTGAAGACATTAGTGAAACTCTAGATGTTGCAGTAATTGGTTGTTATGTAAATGGTCCTGGAGAGTCTAAAGCAGCTCACGTAGGCTTAACAGGCGCCTCTCCAAGTAACTTAGTATACATCGATGGCAAACCAGACCACAAACTAACAAATGAAGAGCTTGTTGATTCTCTTGAAGCACTTATAAGAAAGAAAGCAAAAAAAATTAGACAGTCTAAAGATAAACTTTCTACTAAAGAGGTCTAATAAAAATGAAGAATTTTACTAAATTAAGAGGTATGCTGGATATTGATCCTAGTCTTTCAAGTAAATATAGTTTTATCGAATCTAATTTCAATAAGATTTCTAAATCTTATGGGTACAAAGAAGTAAGATTTCCAATTATAGAAGCTACAGATCTCTTCAGAAGAACTGTTGGCAATGAAACAGATATTGTAAATAAGGAAATGTTTACCTTTAACAGCAAAAGCGGAAAATCTATGACCTTAAGACCAGAAGGAACTGCTGGTTGTATGCGAATGGCAATTGAAGAAGGCTTGGTTGATGCAGGTCAGCAAAAACTTTCATATAAAGGACCAATGTTCAGATATGAAAGGCCTCAAAAAGGTAGATCAAGACAATTTCAACAAATGAGTCTTGAAGCCTATGGATTTAAAGACTCTCAGATTGATATTGAGATGATTGAGATTTCATACAAATTTTTTAAAGAATTAAGTTTGGATAAAGATATATTTTTAGAAGTAAATTCTATAGGCAGTCAGGAAGATCAAAAAAATTACTCCCTTGAGTTAAAGAATTTTTTTTCAAAATATAAAAAAGATTTAGACGAAGATAGTTTAAAAAGATTAGAAAAAAATCCATTGAGAATCCTTGATTCTAAAAATAAAGATTTATTAAAATTGATAGATAACGCGCCAAAAATTAATGAATTTATTTCAGATGATTCAAAAAAGACTTTTAAAGAAATAAGAGAAGCAATAACAGGTCTCAATATTAAGTTCACTGAAAATCCTCTCCTAGTTAGAGGCTTAGATTATTACAACGACTTAGTTTTTGAATGGAAATCAAAATCCATTGGCTCTCAAGATACAATTTGTGGAGGTGGAAGATATGACTCGCTGTCAAAAATGATTGGAGGCAGAGATATCAAAGCAACAGGATTTTCTATAGGCCTAGACAGACTGAGTTTGATAGTTGAAGATGCAAAAATTCCATACCAAAAAACTTTATTACTAGTTTCATTAGAAGAATCCTTTTTCCTTAGCGGTTTAAAATTAGCAAATTCTCTAAGAGACAATCTTGATAATTTTTCAATTCAATTTTCTGGCAAGGAAACTAATTTAAAATCCATATTAAAAAAAGCATCTAAAAGAAATATTGATTTCATGGTTATAATTGGAAAGAGAGAGCTAGAAGAAAATTCATATACTTTAAAAAAGCTCTTAAAGAATGAAGAAATAAAGCTAGATAATTTTGATTTATTGATCAGTAATTTAAAAGATAACTAATACAAGATGAACTTTTTACAAAATATTTATAATTGGTCTTTGAAAAACTATTTAAAAGTAATCATTATCTTTTCATTAATCATTTTATTTTACGGCGCTTATCTTTATTTTTCTTTTTCAGCCTTAAAAAAAAATCAAGATATAGGAAATTACTTTTCAGATTTTTATAATACTTTTGCGGATTCTGGATTCGATAAAGAAGAATACGAAATTACTTTAAATAAAATAAATGAAATTAAAGATAACTCAATCTATACGATTATGCTGCAATCAATTTATGCAGCGGAATTAATAAAAGAAAATAATACCGAAGGCGGTTTAGAGCAATTATTAGGCGCTAAAGAATTGGCCTCAAAAAAAAATAAGGAATTTAATTTTTTAAAAGAAATAATAAATCTCAGGCTAGTTAATATTTACATTGAGCTTCAGGATTTTGATAGAGCAAAGAAAATCTTAGATGAAGAGTACTCTACTTATAACACTAACCATTTAATTTTAAAGGGAGACATACTTGCATTTGAAGAAAAAAGTAATGAAGCAAAAAAAATATATAATGAAGCTCTAATCACTTCAGAAAATACAACACAAAGAAATTTAATAAACTTAAAAATTTCCAATCTCATTAATTAATGTCTTTAAAAAATCTTTTAGTTTTCACAATTTTTCTACTTTTTGTCGCCTGTGAAACTGGAGCAAAAGAAGAAGAACAACCGAATGAACTAAAAAAAGATTTTAATGAGAGTTTTTCTCTTAAAAAAAATTGGACAAGAAAAGCCTTCAAAAATTTACCCCTGGGGAAAATAAAAATTTCTCTTGATGAAGATCACATTTATATTTTTGACTCTAAAGGAGAAATAAAATCTTTTTCTATTCAGGGAAATAAAAATTGGTCTAACAACCTGAATATAGATATTTCAACAGGAATAACTTTAGGCTTTGATAAATTATTACTTAGTTCTTCTAACGGAGAGGTATTTTGTTTATCAAAAGAAACAGGAGAGATACTTTGGAAATATTCTTCTTCTGGAGAAGTTTTATCACCGCCATCTACAAATGGCGATATCGTTGCTATTCAAAGTGTTGATGGAAGATTAACCGCTGTAGATTTAGAAACTGGCGAATATAGGTGGGACTACAGAAGTGTTGTTCCTAATTTAACTTTAAGGGGAACTTCAGAACCTTCTTTCAATGAAGGATTTTTGTATGTTGGTTTTGGTAACGGAAATTTAGCAAAAATTGAACCTAGATCAGGAGTCATTCAATGGGAAATTCCAATTACAACATCTCAAGAAACTTCCGAGCTGGGTAGATTAGTAGATATTGATGGAAACTTTGTTTTTTCTTCTGGTATAGCGTTTGTAGCTACATATCAAGGTAACATAGCTGCAGTTGACACTAGATCTGGAGGCTTTCTCTGGAAAGAAAATACTTCTTCGGCTAATGACTTGCTTTCTTCAAGAGGAAAATTAGTTTTAATAGACGAAAAAGATCAAGTCTTAGCCTATGATCAAAAAGCAGGAAATTTAGATTGGTTTAATAAAGACTTTTATCTAAGAGAATTAACTTCTCCAAAAAAACTTAAATCTTTAATTTTCTTTGGTGATTACCAGGGTTACCTTCATGGATTAGATATAAACGAAGGTTCTCAAGTAGCAAGAAAAAGAGTTTCCCGCTCAAAAATAATCTCAACTACAACAAGAGGAAACCTAGTTATAGCCCTTGATATAAAAGGAAAACTTTCACTTTTTACTTTGCAGTGATAGTGTCCTCTTCATGGGACCTATAATTGCAATTATTGGACGACCTAATGTAGGTAAATCTTCTCTATTTAATAAAATAATAGGCGTGGACCAAGCCATTGTCGCTGATTTTTCTGGTCTCACTAGAGACAGGCTTTATGGCAATTTTAAATTGAATTCTAAAAATTTTTCTGTAATCGATACAGGAGGAATCTCTAATGAAAAAGATGAAATTAATCAATTAATATATAAAGAAATAAATAACGCCATTGAGGAAGCTGATGGTTTCATTTTTCTTTTAGATGCACATTTTGGTTTAAGTCAGGGCGACTTTGACATTCATGAAAGCTTAAGGAAATCTGGAAAAAAATACATATTAGCTCTTAATAAATCAGAACTGAAAGCTTCGGAAAAAAATTTTAGTGATTTTTATCAGCTCGGAGTCAAAAATTTTGTAAAAATTTCTGCAAAAAATGGCTTGGGCATCAAAGATTTAAAAGAGCAAATATTTGAAAACTTTAAATCAGACAAATATCTCAATGATGAAGAATCCTCAGCTTTTGGTTCTCTAAAAATTTGTATATTAGGAAAGCCTAATGCCGGAAAATCGACTCTTTTCAATGCAATAGTTAAAGAAGAAAGATCTATCGTTTCAAAAATAGCAGGCACAACAAGGGATACTGTTTCAAAAAAATTTATATTCAAATCAGAAAATATTGAAATTTCTGATACTGCAGGATTAAGAAAAAAATCTAAAGTTGATCAAAATATTGAAAAATTTTCTGTTTCTAAGGCAATTATTAGCATGCGTTCCTCATCTGGTGTTCTGTATTTAGTAGATGGAAAAGAAACCATCACGGATCAAGATCTTCACTTGATGTCTCTAATCATTTCTTCTGGAAAACCTATGGTGATCGGCATAAATAAGTCTGATCAACTTTCTCAGTATGATAAGTCAAATTTAACTAGATCAATTAATAAAAAATTATCTTTTATTTCTGGAATAAGTATTAGTTACTTATCTGCAAAAAAGAATCAAGGCACCTCAAAAGTTTTTGCAGAATTAGTCAGTCTTATTAAAAAAAGCAGGAAACCCATCGATACTTCAAAATTAAATGCTATCGTGGAAGAAGCTTATAAAGCAAATCCACCTCAATTATCGGGAAGATTTAGACCAAGAATTAAATACGCTAATCTTTTATCCTCCCAGCCAGTTATTTTAAGAATACAAGGAAATAATCTAGATAAACTCACCAAACAATATCAAAAATATCTAGAAAATTTTTTAAGGAAGAAATTAAAATTTGAAGGAATTCCTATAAAAATTATTTTTAAAAATAATATCAACCCTTTTGGAGATAAAAAAAATAAACTTTCCAAAAAGCAATTAGCTAAGAGGAAAAGGATTGCAGGGCGTTGATAGATTGTATTTTCTAATATAATAATTCTTTTGATGAAATGAATGCGCCTAGATATCTAAATTTGCTTAAGATTACTTTGCCTCTGGCTGGTATTTCTTCAATACTGCACAGAATTTCTGCTGTAGGTATTTTTGTTTTATCGCTGCCAATGACCATATTGTTAGTTTTCTCTTTGGGATCAAGCGATAATTTTGAACAAGCTGTCTTATTTTTTGAAAACATAATTTTCAAAACTTTATTTTTCCTTTTTATTCTGGGAATTTTTTATCATTTTGTGTCTGGCATAAGACACCTTGTTATGGATTTTGGTTACTGGGAGACTTTATCGGCCGGCAGGGCTTCCGCGATGGCTACTTTTGTTTTAACGGGCTTATTTAGCTTTTATCTTTTGTATTTATTATGGTAACTAAATTATATAAATTAAAGAAAACAGGGGTATTTGATTATGTCTTTGTTAGGGTAGCAGCAGTGATTCAGGGAGTATATTTTTCAGTTATATCCTTTTATTGGTTAGTCAATAAAGAGTTTAATTATGAACAATTCACTTACTTTTTTGATATTCTCCTTGTTGAGATATTCACGGTAATAGTTGCTATATCAATTGCTTACCATTCAATTCAAGGAATTTGGAATATAGCTACTGATTACCTCACTGAGCCACAAATAGGTGCTTCAGCAAAAATCCTAAGACCGGCAGTTATTGGTTTTAGTTGGTTTCAGGCTTTTGGACTGGTTATATGTAGCTTTTTTATTTTAGGTTAAAAATTATGGCAATGAACGGAAAAGGTGTTTTATTAGATGCCAACACACTACCAGTTAAAGAATTCGATGGAATTATAGTAGGTGGAGGGGGCTCTGGGATGATGGCTTCACTTCAGCTTGCAAAGTCGGGCATGAACACCGCTGTAGTTTCAAAAGTTTTTCCTACTAGATCGCATACCGTTTCAGCTCAAGGTGGAATTACTTGCTCCATACAAAGCGCTGATCCAGATGATGATTGGAGGTGGCATATGTATGACACTGTTAAGGGTTCCGATTTCATTGGTGATCAAGATTCAATTGAATACATGTGCAAAGAAGGTCCAGAAGCAATTTTTGAGCTAGAAAATATGGGCCTACCTTTTTCTAGAACTGAAGAAGGAAAAATTTACCAAAGAGCTTTTGGAGGGCAATCTAAAGATTTTGGGAAGGGTGGCCAGGCAGAAAGAACTTGTGCGGCGGCTGATAGGACAGGTCATGCTTTACTTCATACTTTGTATCAAGCAAACGTTAAAGCAGGAACTAATTTTCTTTCCGAGTGGTTTGCTGTTGATTTAGTCAAAAACGCTAATAATCAAGTAGTTGGTCTTATTGCCTTTGAAATTGAAAGTGGAGAACCTTTCTTTTTAAAATCTAAAGCAACTGTTCTCGCTACTGGCGGGGCAGGAAGGATTTATCAAACTACCTCTAATGCGCTTATCAATACTGGTGATGGTACCGGTATGGCTTTAAGAGCTGGATTTCCCGTTCAAGATATGGAAATGTGGCAATTCCATCCAACAGGAATTCATGGTCATGGAACTCTTGTTACTGAAGGTTGCAGAGGAGAGGGTGGTTATTTGGTTAATAAGGATGGTGAAAGATTTATGGAAAGATATGCTCCAAATTATAAAGATTTAGCGAGCAGAGACGTAGTTGCAAGATCAATGTTCACCGAAATCCTTGAAGGAAGAGGTTGTGGTCCAGAAGCTGACCATGTTTTTTTAAAGCTTGATCACTTAGGTCCTGAGATAGTTCATAAAAGATTGCCAGGTGTTACAGAACTCTCAAAAAGGTTTGCTCATGTAGATCCTGCTGAACATCCTATTCCAGTAGTTCCTACATGTCACTACGCAATGGGAGGTATTCCCACCAATGTGCATGGCCAAGTTTTATCTCAATCTACGGATGGAACAGATAGAGTAATTGACGGTTTATATGCTGCCGGAGAAGCTGCTTGTGTATCGGTCCACGGCGGAAATAGATTAGGTGGAAACTCTCTTCTAGACCTTATAGTATTTGGTCGATCTGCAGGCCTTCATATTGAGGAATCATTCAAAGGAGGCATCAAAATGAATGATCCTTCTAAAGATGATATTAATTATGCACTGCGAAACTTAAACCGAGTTAATGTTAGTCAATCAGGCGAGAGCTTTACTGAAGTCAAAAAAGAGCTTCAAAAATCAATGCAAATGAGCTTTGGAGTTTTTAGAACTGAAAAACTAATGGAAGAAGGAATAAAAGAGATTTCAAATTTAAGAGAAAAATCTCAGAATATACACTTAGCTGATAAATCTTCTCAATTCAACACAGCAAGAGTTGAAGCACTAGAGCTTTTAAATTTAATCGAAGTTGCGGAAGCAACAGCAATAAGTGCGAATGAAAGAAAAGAAAGTAGAGGCGCACACTCTCGAGATGACTATCCCGAAAGAGACGATGAAAATTGGTTAAAACATTCTATATATTTTTCAGATACTAAAAAAGTTTCAAAAAGAGATGTAAATTTTAGACCTAAGCAAGTCCAAGCTTTTCAACCAATAGTGAGAACTTACTAAATGAATTCAATTTCAGCTAACGAAATTAAAACTATCAAGTTAAGTATTTATAGGTTCGATCCTTTAAAAGATAAAAAACCTTTCATGCAAGATTTCGATATTGACGTACCTGCTGATAAGGATCTTATGGTTCTAGATGTCTTAATGACAGCAAAAGAACAAGATCCATCTATTTCTTTTAGAAGATCTTGTAGAGAAGGCGTTTGCGGTTCTGATGGTATGAATATAAATGGTAAAAATGGCTTAGGTTGTATTACTCCTCTTTCGGATGTTATTAAATCAAATAAGCTTTCATTAAGACCTCTTCCAGGACTCCCTGTGATTAAAGATCTCATAGTAGATATGAAACAGTTTGTTGATCAATACAAAAAGATTAAGCCTTACTTAATTACTGATAAGAAAGTTGATACCCGAGAAGCAATTCCGCAAACAATAGAAGAAAGAGAAAAAATAGATGGTCTTTATGAATGCATAATGTGCGGCTGCTGTTCTACAGCCTGCCCATCATTCTGGTGGAATCCTGATAAGTTTTTGGGTCCTGCAGCTCTTTTGCAAGCTTACAGATTTATTGCTGATAGCAGAGACACTGCGACTGAAGAAAGATTAGAACAACTTGAAGACGCTTTTAGTGTTTTCAGATGCCATGGAATAATGAATTGTGTTTCAGTCTGTCCAAAAGGATTGAATCCAACTAAAGCTATTGGCGAAATAAAAAAAATGTTGGTTAAAAGAGCTTTATAATAAAAGCACTTTGAATTTACACGAATATCAATCAAAACAACTCTTAGAAAATTATGGTTTGCCAACAGCTAAATCCGTAGTTGCCTTTTCACTAGAAGAAGTCACTAATCTTGTTAAAGATCTTAATGGGTCAGAATTTGTTGCCAAGGTTCAAGTTCATGCTGGCGGCAGAGGAAAACTAGGCGGAGTTAAGATAACTAAGGATATTAATGAAATTAAGAAGTTCGCCCAAGATTGGCTTGGAAAGAAATTTGTTAACCATCAAACCGGCGAAGAAGGAAAACCAGTCTCGGCAATTATGATCGCTGAGAGTACAAATATTAAAACTGAATTCTACCTTGGCGCAGTAATAGACAGAAGTTCTCAATCTTTGGTGGTTATGGCTTCACCTGAAGGTGGAATGGATATCGAGAAAGTAGCCGAAGAAAGTCCTGATAAAATTTTTAAGATTAATATCAAAAATGAACAAAAAGAAGAATTCGATATCAATCCTCTTGTAAATGGACTTGGCTTGTCTTCTAATCAGACGTTAGAATTTAAAAAAATAGTTGATGGATTAGTTAATTTATTTTTTCAAAAAGATCTTTCATTGATAGAAATAAACCCTCTTGTTATTGATCAAAATGACTCCCTAAAATGCTTAGATGCAAAAATAAATATCGATGAAAATGCTCTGTTTAGACAAGAAGATCTGTTAAAACTTAGAGATTATTCACAAGAAAATCAAAAAGAAATTGAAGCTGCTAAGTGGGATCTAAACTATGTTGCTTTAGATGGAAACATAGGGTGTATGGTAAATGGCGCTGGCCTGGCTATGGCTACAATGGATATTATAAAACTTTCTGGAGGATTCCCAGCTAATTTTTTAGACGTTGGAGGTACAGTAGATAAAGAAAGGGTAGCAGAGGCTTTTAAAATTATTCTATCTGATGAAAATGTAAAATCAGTTTTAATAAACATCTTCGGTGGAATCGTAAGATGTGATGTCGTTGCTTCAGGAATTGTTTCAGCAGTCTCGGAAGTGGGAGTAGATATTCCTGTTATTGTTAGACTTAAAGGAAATAATTCAGAAGAGGCAAAACAAATTCTTGCTGAAAGCGATTTAAATATTATTTCCGCAGATGATTTATCAAGCGCTGCAGAATTAGCTGTCAAAAATTCAAAATGAGTATCCTAATTGACAAAAACACCAATGTAATTTGTCAGGGATTTACTGGCTCACAAGGGACACTGCATTGTAGTCAGGCTATAGATTACGGAACTAACATTTTAGGAGGAGTTACTCCCGGAAAAGGGGGGCAAACACATCTAGACTTACCGGTATTCAACTCTGTCCAAGACGCAAAAATAGCGACCGATGCAAATGCAAGTATAATTTTCGTTCCGGCAAAATTTTGTAAGCCTTCAATAATGGAAGCTATAAAAAGCGGAATTGAATTAATTATTTGTATTACAGAAGGTATCCCAACTCTTGATATGCTGGAGATAAGAGAATTAGCAGATAGAGAGGGCGTTAGAATTATCGGTCCTAATTGTCCTGGAGTAATTACTCCAGGTGAATGCAAATTAGGAATTATGCCTGGTTTCATACATAGTCCCGGCAAGGTAGGAATTGTATCTAGGTCTGGAACTTTAACTTACGAAGCTGTTGATCAAACAACTAAAGTTGGCTTGGGACAATCGACTTGTGTAGGTATTGGCGGAGATCCTCTTCCTGGAACAAGCTTCATAGATGTTTTAGAACTATTTGAAGAGGATTCTCAAACAGAGGGAATTGTTATGGTGGGAGAAATTGGAGGCTCTGCTGAAGAGGAAGCTGCTGAATATATAAAGCATAATGTTTCCAAGCCTGTTGTAGGTTATATTGCAGGAGTAAGTGCTCCTCCAGGAAAAAGAATGGGCCATGCTGGCGCAATAATTTCAGGTGGAAAAGGAACAGCAGAAGATAAATTTAGTGCTCTTGAGAATGCTGGAGTTAGGACTGTAAAAAGCCCATCCGAAATTGGAAAAACTATTTTAGAAGAAATATCCTCTTAAAATTATCCATCCCTTTTGTAATTATTATCCTGTTCTTTAGTTAGCAAATCCACTTAAGTTATTTTTAGATAAATAGCCAAAAGCGTAAGACAATAACCTTAATCTATTTGATTCTGATTTTATATTTTGAGAAGGCAGTGAAGAGACTATCTTTCCATAAGAGTTTTTAATCATGATTTCTTTTTCAGATAAATTAAAAATACAACAGAGTTCTTTTTTGTTTCCTCTAAAGAAAATTAATACTTTCTCGTTTCTTGAAAACGTAATCTCTTCATAAAAATATGGAATTTTTTTTCTCTGAAAGATAAATTTTTTATAAAAATGATAGATTGAGTTTCTATTTTCTAATTGCATTTTTGCAGAATTCATTAATTGTTCTTTTTTTATTGGAAGCCAAGGTTTACTCTTTGAAAAACCAGCAAATTTCTTATTTTCGTCCCAAGTTAATGGAGTTCTGCAGCCATCTCTACCGAAGTCCATAGGCCAAAACTTTTTCCCTGGAGGATCTGTAATTTCATGAAATTCTATCTTAGTTTGTGTTTGACCAAGCTCCTCTCCTTGATAAATACAAGGCGTTCCTTTTAAAGACATGAGTAGTGCACAAGTTAATCTTGCAAATTTTTTATTATTTTTTTTTAATTTATTCCATCTAGATAAATGTCTTTTCACATCATGATTAGAAAAACTCCAAGTTGGCCACCCGCCATTAGTTTCTTTATAAAATTTAGAAACAGTATTTTTAATATGGTTTGGAGAAAATTCTTCCCTAAGAAGATCAAAACTGTAAGCCATATGTAATTTGTCATTGTTTGATGTGTATTTAGCTTGCAATTCGACATTAGAAATTTCACCGATCATTACTGTTTCGTTATACTTATTTGTTAACTTTCTAAGTTCTTTCAGAAAATCAAAGTTTTCTTTTTGATTGATTGAATGTTTTAAATTTTGATAATAATAGGGGTTTATCTTAGAAAACGTTGATTGCAGCGGCGGATTATTTCTAAGTTTCTTATCATGAAAATAATAGTTTGCGGTATCTAGTCTAAAACCATCGACTCCCTTTTCTAACCAAAATTTTACAGTCGAAAGTAACCATTTTTGGACAGCTTTATTGTGAAAATTAAAGTCCGGTTGAGACTTTAAAAAATTATGTAAATAATATTGTTTTCTTGTAGTGTCCCATTCCCATGCTGAGCCGCCAAAAACCGAAAGCCAATTGTTTGGAGGAGAACCGTCCGGTTTAGCGTTTGCCCAAACATACCAATCAGATTTTGAGTTATTTTTACTAGATTTACTCAGCTTAAAAAAAGGATGGGCATCAGAGCTATGCGATAAGACTTGATCGATAATTATCTTAATTTCATTCTTCTTTGCTTTTTTAATTAGTCTTTCAAAATCCTGAATAGTTCCAAATAGAGGATCTATGGAAGTGTAATCGGAGACATCATATCCCATATCTTTCATAGGAGAGGTAAAGATGGGAGACAGCCATAGAGCATCAATTCCTAAATCTGCAAGATAGGTTATTTTTTTTGTTATCCCATTTATGTCTCCAATACCATTTCCTGAAGTATCGAGAAAAGAACGAGGATAGACTTGATAAATAATTCCTTTTTTCCACCAAGGAATTTCTTTTATTTTTTTTAAATCTTTAGTCACTAACCTTTATAAGCTGTTTACCAAAATTTTTTCCACTCAATACATCTCTTAAGCCCTGCGGGGCACTTTCTATATTCTTAAGAACAGTTTCTTTATATTTAATTTTACCTTGACGCATCCATTCAGTTAATTCCTGCGTAGCTCTATCCCAATCGTTAATAAATTCAGTTACCACAAAAAATCTATGTTCCGGAACTGGATTTAGTGCGCCAAAAATATCAAATGGAGTTTCAGGTAGTTTTGAACTGTCTGAATTGAAAGAATTATATGCAGAAATAAATCCACAAATTGGAACTCTTGCACCAGGATTTAGAAGTTCAGCAACTGCTTTAGAAACCTCGCCTCCCACATTTTCAAAGTAAATGTCTACACCATTCGAACAAGCTTTAGTTAAGTCTTCTTTAAATGTCTTTGATTTGTAATCAATGGCGTAATCAAGCCCCATCACGTCCTTTACAAAATCACATTTTTTCTTACCACCAGCTATGCCTATTGTTTTACAACCAATAGCTTTTGCCATTTGACCAACTACTGAGCCAACAGCTCCAGAAGCAGCTGACACAACCACAGTATCTGTTTCTTTGACCTTTCCAACTTCTTTTAAACCAAAGTAAGCTGTCCTTCCAGGCATTCCAGCAGGTCCCAAGAAAGCTTGAATTGGCGCTAAGTCTGGAAATATACGCATTAAAGCGGGGTTTTCGGCATTACACCTTATGTAAGATTGCCATCCTAAATGAGCTGCAACGTAGTCACCAATTTGAAATTTATCTGATCTTGATTGAATAACTTGCCCAACACTTTCTCCAGTCATTACCTCGCCTAAGGCAACAGGATCTGTATAGGATTTCATATCATTCATCCGGCCTCTCATATAAGGATCTATGGAAAGCCACATCACTTTTATTAAGATTTGATTATCTTCCAGCTCTTTTATTGGCGATTCTTCCAGTTTCCAGCAGCTGTCATCAGGCATGCCTTTAGGTCTTTTTTTTAATAACCACTTTTTGTTAATCTTTTCCATAATAATCTATACTCCTTTTTGTACCTCAAATGATATTACACCTTCCTTATCTTCAAAAGATAACAAAGTATGATTCAAAAAATCACAGAATTTTTCAACGTCTTTAATTGCAGTTGGATCCGTAGCTATTAGTTTTATGACGTCTCCTTCGTTAGCTTCATGTATAGATTGATGCAAAAGCATTATAGGTTCAGGACATTTCAAACCCTTAGCATCAATTTCAATCATCTATGTTCTTAAAGTAAAATTATCTCTTCCTACGCCAGTAGTATAATTTACACGAGCTATTACAAAAGCAGCAGAAATAAATAACCCTAAGGTTAAACCTATCCACATACCTACTGCACCCATAGGTTCCGTGAAGAAATTAGTCATAGCCAGAGAATACCCAATTGGCATTCCAATAATCCAGTAGGCAAAAAACATAAAAAAGAATAATATTTGAGTGTCTTTATAACCTCTTAAAGCTCCAACACCAGCAAAATTTAATCCATCAGCAATCTGAAAAATAGCAGCAATTACCAATAAAGAAGAGGCTAACAAGACTATTTCATTATTTGGATTAAAAAAACCGGCTAGAAAATATCCAAATTCTATTAATATAAAGGTATTTATAATTGCTAAAAATAAAGCAAAAAACATGGCAAAGAATGAAGAATACCTCGCTTCATCTAGAGAACCTGAGCCTACTAGATTTCCCACTCTAACATTTGCAGCCAAGCCAATTGATAAAGGTAGCATGAAAGTCAAAGTAGTAACTTGCATGGCTATTGCATGTGAAGAAATTATATTTTCTCCAAGACTACTTAAAATTAACCCAGCACCGCTAAAGACAGCAATCTCGATAAATAATGTTCCTCCAATGGGCAGGCCCAACTTTATTATTTCAAATATTTTTACAAAATCTGGAGCTTCAAAACTCTCAAAAAATTTGATGCGTTTAAAATAATCAGAAAAATATATATAGGCTAGAATGATTAAAAGTGACGACCAAGAAGAAACTATAAAAGCTATTCCGCAACCTTTTCCTCCAAGCTCAGGAAATCCAAATTTACCAAATATTAGAACGTAGTTTACAAAAGCATTTATAACTACCATTACAATATTGATATAAGTAATTGGCAAGGGACGCTTCATCCCTTCACACATAGATCGCAATGGTTGAAATAAAAACATGGCAGGAGCTCCAATCATCAGTCCAAAGAGATATTGCTGTGTAATATTTTTTACTTCATTTGGCGTCCCCAAGATATCTAATAATGTATCCGCATTTAAAATATAAATTACAAATAAAATTATCATAGGTATTGATAACCAATAAGATTGTTTTACTAAAGGACCAATTAATTCAATTTTTTTTGCTCCATAAAACTGGGCAACAAAAGAAGTCACGATAAACAAAACTCCTGCTATTCCAAAATATGCAGGCCAAAAAAGCATATTTCCTATAGCCACCGCCGCTTGATCCAAAGTACTGTAATTGCCAGTCATCAAAGCTGCAATTACTCCAGTTGCATGAGCAGCTAATTGAGTTAGAAGCATTGGGATAGCTAAATTAAAATATTCTCTTATTTCAATTTTTGCCGATCCTTTAAAGGAAACATTATCTTCGTTTAAAGAGCTAAAAGTATCTTTCATAGAATCGAGGTATCATACATGATAAGGAAAAATAGGCAGGAGTTAAACATTAGAAAAGATAATAGACCCTTCTGGTTGAAAAGAATTCATTGGTGGTTTGACCAAAAGTACATTAAAAAAATAATAACTCCTCAATTTGAATTTTTAGGCGCAAGTCCACTAATCTTAGGAGTAAAGTATCTCAATGTTTCAGGAAAAAATATTTCTGTAGGAGACTTTTCTACTTTTATTACTTCTCCTGATGCCCACGTTCATATTACTACTTGGAATGCTGATAAGCATGATGGAAAAATTGAAGTAGGTAATTTTTGTTTATTTAGTCCAGGCGTAAGAATATCTGCTGCAACTTCTATTAAAATTGGCAATTCCTGCATGTTCGCTAATGGAGCCTATGTATCCGATTCAGATTGGCATGGGATTTATGATAGAGCGCTTCCTGTAGGAAAATCATCGGAAGTAATTCTTGAGGATAATGTTTGGATAGGCGACAGCGCTATTGTAAATAAGGGAGTTAAGATTGGAAAAAACAGTATTGTTGGAGCAGGCTCTGTTGTGGTAAAAGATGTCCCTGAAAATGTTATTGTTGCAGGAAATCCTGCAAAAGTTGTTAAAGAATTGGATCAAAATGAAAAAATTATTTCTAGAGCAGATATGTTCTCATCTCCAAAAGAACTAGATGATCTTTATCTTGAAATTGATAGGATTAGCCTGAAAGAAAATACTTTTTTTGGATGGATTAAAAGTAAGTTGCTACCTAATAAAAAAAATTGATGAACATATTGGTTGATAAAGACTTGAAAGAGTTGATTGAAGTCTTTACAAATTATGAAAAATTTAAAGTCGATATTCTCACATCAGAAGAAATTTGTAATAAAGCCATTAAAAACTGCGAGGCAATTTTTTTAAGATCCACTACCAAAATAGATAAAAAGCTTATTGCTAATAGCTCAGTCAAGTTTATTTCTTCGCTTACCTCAGGAGAGGATCACATTAACTTTCAAGACATCGAAAATTCAAATATTTACCTTTCAACTGGAAGAGGCGGCAATGCTTTTGCAGTAGTTGAATACTTTTTAAGTGTTCTATCGATATTAATAATGGGTAATAAAATTACTCCTTTCAAATCAAAAATTGGAATTATTGGTTACGGAAATATTGGAAAAAAAATAAAATTTATTTTAGATAAAATTAAATACCCAAATTTTGTTTACGATCCTTATGAAATTGAAGCAAAAAATAGCTTAGATGATGTTCTGTCCTGCGAGGTAATTTCGTTACATTGTTCTTATTCTAAAGAAGGAAAGTTTCCATCCCATCACTTACTGGACGATGCAGTTCTAAAAAAAATAAAAGATGATCAGTATGTAATAAATACTTCTAGAGGAGAGGTTTTAAGTGATGCTTTTTATAGAGCAAAAGAAGAACAAAACAATTTCATTTTTGATGTCTGGCCAAGCGAGTCTTCTATAGATTTTACAAAATTCACAAAGCCTTTTTTAGCAACCCCTCACATTGCAGGCAAAACAATTGATGCTGAAAAAAAACTAACTAGAAAAGCTTTAGGCGATTTTAATAGCTTTTTTAATGAATCTATTGAAATAAATGATCCACAAAATGATATTAATTTTTTCGTAGATAATTCAATTGATAAAGAAATTAAAACTTTTGGAATTCCTCTTTCCTTAATCCTAAAAATTTATGATGTGAATAGAGATCATATGTCATTTGAAAGATTTTTCGAAACTTCTCAAAAAGTTTCATTTCAACAGTTTAGAACTACTCTCAAAAGATTTGGATTTAGTTCTCATAAAATACTTGGAGACTTAAATGATGAGAGCAAGTCTATTTTGGAACTCTTTGGTTTTAGACTTTAAGATTCAATAAAATACTCTTGTATAATAGATAGCTATGATAAGTCCAAACACTCTTCTTTCTGAGAAAGAGATTATAGAATTAAAACAATCTAGTGATTGGAAAAATTACTTAGCAATTTTTAACATATGGTTTCAAATTGCATTGGGATTTTTAATATATGCTTTGTGGTCGAATATTTTTACTTTATTAATATCTCTACTCATCATTGGAACAAGGCAGTTTGCCTTAGTTATTTTGATGCATGACGGCGCCCATAATTTAATTTCAAAAAATAAAAAGATAAATAATTTTATCTCTCAATGGCTTTGCGCATATCCAATGATGACAGAAACAAACACTTATAGAACCTATCATCTTAAACATCACAAGCATACTGAAACGAACCTAGATCCCGATAAAAACCTAACTATTCCATTTCCGGTTTCTAAAACTAGTTTAGCTCGAAAAATTTTTCGAGATCTCTCGGGAATTGCCGGGTTGAGAAGGTATGCTGGTTACTTTACTTCCGCTTGGGGAAACAGCTCAGGGAGTTTTTTTTCCCACTTAAACCATTTTTTTTCAAAGCTCTATGGTTTTTTTATTTGCCATATCATTATTTTTTCTACTTTATTTTTTTTAAATTTACCCTGGCTATATCTTCTCTTATGGTGGCTTCCAAAACTAACTATTTTCAGCTTATTTTACAGATTAAGAAATATAGCAGAACATGCTTGCACATCTGGCGGAGATGATTTTTCTCATACTCGCACAACCTTGTCACCAAAACTAATAAGGTATTTTATTGCACCCTTGAATGTAAATTATCATTTAGAACATCATTTGTTTATGTTTTGTCCTTGGTACAATTTACCCAAAGCGCACATGATGCTTAGAAAAAAAGATTTTTATAAAGAATTAGAGATTGAGGATGGATACTTTAATGTTTTTAAAAAGGTAATTGTTTAAATATGAATAACGAAGATCTTAAAAATAAAATATCTGAAGCTTCCTATGTTGTAACTCAACAACATGGAACCGAGGCACCTTTTTCAGGGGAACTCTTAGATATAAAAGAAGATGGAATATTCATTTGCATATGTTGTGGCAACGAATTGTTTTCTTCAGAAACAAAATATGACTCTGGTACAGGATGGCCAAGTTTTTGGGATGCCATAGGTTCTTCTGCAGTAGGTCTCAAGATAGATACTAGTCATGGGATGAGCCGAACAGAAGTTCATTGTCAAAAATGCAATGCGCATTTGGGACATGTTTTTCCTGATGGACCCAAGCCTACTGGAAAAAGATACTGTATGAACTCTGTTGCAATGTCCTTTAAAAAATCTAATACATAATTTTGAATTCTTCAAAAAAAGAAAAGGTCAAAGCATCTTTTAAAACATTTTCAGTTTCCTTCTGGACTTTAATTTCTAGAGTTTTCGGGGTTTTAAGAGATATCACTACAACATATGTATTAGGAGCTGGAATAGCTCATGACATTTTTGTCGTAATGCTAAAAATTCCAAATCTATTTAGAAGAATGGTTGCTGAAGGAGCTTTCAACCAGGCTTTCATTCCAGTATTAACAGAATATAAATCTACCAAATCAAAAGAAGAGTTGAAGAGTCTTCTTGATGTATCTTTTACGGCTATTTCTTCTTTGGTCTTAACTTTATCGATAATATTTATGATTTTTGCTCCAATAATAGTTTTGATTTTTGCACCAGGATTTTACTTTGACCCTTTGAAAAAAGATTTGGCTATAGAGATTTTAAGGATAACTTTTCCTTATCTCTTCTTTATTTCTATTGTCGCTTTCTTTGGGTCTGTTTTAAACTCTTTCAATATATTTTCTATACCGGCAGCAACCCCTATAGCCTTCAATTTAAGCATAATAGTTGGAGCAACCTTTTTTACAGAATATTTTCAACTACCAGTTTTAGCAATTGCATGGGGTGTATTCGTTGCAGGAATACTTCAATTACTCATTAATTTGATTCCAATTATAAAACTTAAACTAATACCTAAATTTAAATTAAATTTTAATAATCCAGGATTAAAGAAAATCTTTATTTTGATGCTTCCAGGTATATTGAGCGGGGGAATCATTCAAATTAACATCCTTGTGGATACTATCTTTGCCTCCCTATTAAAAACAGGAAGCCCAACTTGGCTTTACTTATCTGATAGATTAATTCAGTTACCGCTTGGCATTTTTGCTATTGCCGCAGCGACAGTAATTTTACCTGCCTTATCAAGTTCATCTGCGACAAATAATGCCCTTGAATTCAATAGAAAATTCAATTGGGCAATTAAGTTTATATTTCTTTTAGGCATTCCTTCCTCAATCGGCCTTTACTTTCTGAGCTATGAGATTATAAATATTTTATTTTTAAGAGGAGAATTCTCAGAATTAGACGTTATCAATACTAGTTATAGCTTAAAAGCTTTTTGTTTTGGGTTGGTTGCTTTTATGACAATTAAGATTTTGAATGTTGGATTTTTTGCTAAACAAGATCCTAAGACGCCAATGTATGTTGCTCTATTATCCTTGTTCTTAAATGTAGGATTAAATTGGCTCTTGGCCTTTAAATTTGGATATGGCCATGTGGGCCTAGCAATAGGCAGTGTAATATCTGCCATAGTCAGTTTTATTGTTTTAATGTTTTTTTTGTTAAAGAGGTCTATTTTGGTTTTGGAAACACAATCTTTTGTTTTTCTTTTTAAGATCATAATTAGTTCTCTTGGACTTTTAACTTTTTTAACAGCTATTCATATGTTTTCTTCAAACTGGATAGAGTTAAATTTATTAATTCAATTCATTAGTTTGTCTGCCATTATCTTAGTTGGATCTAGCATTTATTTTGGATTAATGTTTGTTCAGGGTTTAAGAATTAATTTTTTTAGAGAATAAGATGTATTTAATAAGGGGGCTTAAAAACTTAAGACTTTTCACAAAAAGATTTGGCTCTGAAAAATTGGTTGTAACAATAGGAAATTTTGATGGATTGCATTTAGGTCATAAAAAAATCATCGACGAAATGCAAAAAATTGCAACTTTATCTAATTCTAAAGTGCTTGTTATCTTTACAGAACCTCACGCTAAAGAATTCTTTTCTTTGGACAAAGATATTACTGAACAGCCTGCCAGAATATCTCCTTGGCGAGATAAGTTTCAAAGACTTAAAAAAGAAAAGGTGGATTACGCTTTTTTTCTTAAATTCAATAAAACTTTACAAACGATGAATCCAGAAATCTTTATTGAAAAAATACTAGCCTCTTTAAATATCAGTAATTTGATGATTGGCGATGATTTTAGATTTGGCCAGAATCGTAAGGGAGACTACCTAATGCTCCAAGATTGGTGCTTAAGAGAAAATATCTCTCTTTCTAAGCTGCCTACTTTTTCTTTAGAAAATAAAAGAGTTAGCAGCACTTGGGTTAGAGAAGCTTTATCGGCAAATAATTTTGACTTAGCTGAAAGTCTTCTGGATAGATCTTACTCTTATGAGGGAAAGGTCGTTCAAGGAAACAAATTAGGCAGGACAATAGGATTTCCTACTGCAAATATTTGGCTTCCAAAAAATAATTTACCAGTAAAAGGAGTCTTCTCTGTAAAGATTTACTTAGATATGTCAGAATTCAATGGAATAGCAAACATAGGTGTCAGACCAACAGTAGGGGGGACCTCACCCGTATTAGAAGTCAATATTTTTAATTTTAAGAAAAATTTATATGGGAAGCGTATTAAGGTTAAATTCATTAACAAAATTAGAGATGAAAAAAAGTTTGAAACCCTTGATGATTTGAAATTACAAATTTCTAAAGACGTTATTATCGCAAAACAACAATTATTAGATGAAAATTAAAGATACTCTAAACTTGCCTAAGACTAAGTTTTCTATGAAGGCAAATTTAGCGCAAAAAGAACCGGATATTATTAAATATTGGGAAGAAATAGATCTTTACAATTTATTATTAGAAAAAAATAAAGACGGTCCAAACTTCCTTCTTCATGACGGCCCTCCATACGCAAATGGTTCTATACACCTAGGAACAACAACGAATAAAGTTCTTAAAGATATTATTATTAAGTTTAAACAACTCCAAGGTTTTAACTCCCCTTACGTTCCAGGCTGGGATTGTCATGGTCTTCCAATAGAGCTTAATGTTGAAAAAAAAATCGGAAAAGTGAACGTTGACGTTCCTGCTAAGGAATTTAGAGAAAAATGTAGAGAATATGCTAATCAACAAATAGCTATTCAAAGAAATGATTTTAAAAGGTTAGGAATACAAGCTGACTGGAAAAATCCCTATAAAACCATGTCTTTTGATTTTGAGGCCAGCACGATAAGAGCTTTGGGAAAAATTATTGCAGAGGATCATCTTGCAAGAGGTTCCAAGCCAGTTTATTGGTGTTCGGAGTGTAAATCTGCACTTGCAGAAGCAGAGGTTGAATATTTTGATAAGGAATCAAAAGCAATTGACTTTTTATTTCCAATTGAAAAAGAGTCTTTAGAGAGAATTTTTTCAATTAAGACGGATTTACCTACATACGTTCTATCTTGGACAACTACTCCGTGGACCATTCCTAGTAATCAAGCTATTTGTTTTAATCCAGAATTTGAATATGAATTGATAGAGATTAATCATGAGAAAAAAAAGATCGCAGTTTTGCTGGCAAAAACTTTGAAAGATAAAACTCTAGAAAGAATTAAAATAGTAAAGCATAAAGTTTTGGGTGAAGTGATCGGAAGTGCTTTTACGGATACTGTTGCGGATCATCCATTTTTAAAAAGGAAATCTCTATTTATCTCTGGCTCTCATGTAACAGATGAGATGGGAACAGGGCTAGTACATACTGCTCCTGCTCACGGAATGGATGATTATCATGCTTGTATTGGAACAAATCTAGACTTTCAGAGTCCAGTAGATGAGAAAGGAGTTTTTATTGAAAGCCAAGAATACGTAGGAGGCATGAATTTAGATGAGGCTAATAATAAAGTTATCGATTTATTAGCCGAAAGATCTTTGCTTTTGAGTAAAAGCACATATAGACACAGTTTTCCAAATTGTTGGCGTCATAAAATTCCCTTGTTTTTTAGAGCTACGCCTCAATGGTTTATTTCAATGGAAAAAAATAATCTTTTGCAAAAAACACAAAATAAAATTAATGAAATTAATTGGTTACCGGAATGGGGAAAATCAAGAATTGAAGGAATGATGAAAGATAGGCCAGATTGGTGTATTTCTAGGCAAAGATCTTGGGGAGTTCCAATACCTTTATTTACAAATAAAGAAACCGGAGAATTACATCCTAAAACTTTAGAGATTATTGAAAAAGTAGCTATAGCAGTTGAAGAGAAAGGAATTCAAGCTTGGTATGACCTAGAAGCTAAAACTTTAATAACTGATCATGAAAAATTCGAAAAATCATCAGATATATTGGATGTTTGGTTTGATTCAGGAGTTACTCATTACGGTGTTTTAGAAAATAGAGATAATTTATCTTCTCCTGCCGATCTTTATTTAGAAGGTTCAGATCAGCATAGAGGTTGGTTTCAGTCTTCACTGCTCACTGGAATGGCAATAAATAACGAGGCTCCTTTTAGATCAGCTTTAACCCATGGTTTTGTTGTTGATGGAAAGGGGAAAAAACAATCCAAATCTCTAGGAAATACAGTTTCTCCACAATCGGTATGGAATAAAAAAGGAGCTGATATTTTAAGAGCATGGGTGGCTTCATCTGATTTCAGGAACGAAATTTATTTCTCAGATGAAATCTTAGATAGAACTGCAGATTCGTATAGAAGAATTAGAAATACGATACGATTTTTACTTTCTAATCTATATGACTTCGATGAAGAATCTAATTTTGATCATAATCAAGACGCTGTAGAAATAGATCTTTGGATTTTAAAAGAAACAGAAAAGCTTCAAGCTGAAATTATAGAAGATTTTTCCAATTATGAATTTCACCTGGCATATCAAAAAATACTTAATTTTTGTACTAATGAACTTGGAAGCTTTTACTTAGATATTATTAAAGATCGTCTCTATACATCAAAAAAAGATGGTGTCGCCAGAATCTCTGCACAATATTCTTTAAAAAAGATTTTAGAAGCTCTGCTTTTATGGATTTCACCAATTCTCAGTTTTACAGCTGAAGAAGCTTATAGAGAATTAAATGGTGCTGAAAAATCTATATTTTTAGAAAGCTTTGATCTTTCAGGAAGAAATTTCTCTCTTTCTCTAGATGATGAAACATGGAATGTTTTAAAAGCAATTAAAGTTGAAGCCAACAGACTACTCGAAGAAAAAAGAAATTCAGGTGTCATAGGTTCATCTCTAGATGCCGAAATAAAAATATTCTGTAATTCAGAGACTTTTATAAGGCTTAGTCCATGCATAGATGAACTGAAGTTTTTGCTAATTGTATCCGCAGTATCTTTAGAGGTTTTTGAAGATTCAGAAAATAAAGAAATCTCAATAGATGTATTTGAGTCTAAAAAAGATAAGTGCGATCGATGCTGGCACCATACTGGAAATCTTAAACAATTATTGGATTCTAATCTCTGTCAAAGATGTATAGAAAATATTGAGGGAGAGGGTGAAAAAAGAAAGTTTTTTTAAAGTTAAGAATGCTGGGTACTTATTTTTGCTGATAATTTTTTTAGTTAGTTTGGATCAAGTTTCAAAATACTTTATCGAGATAAATTTTTCTCATTATGAATCTATAAATTTCTATTCGATTGTAAATTTTACGTTTATAAAAAATTTTGGAGGTGCATTTAATTTATTAAATGATCCCTCATTAAATACAGGGCTTATCTTTACATTGCTCGTATCCTTGATATGTATATATTTAATTTTTGCTGTCTTTACCAACTTAGTTTTTAAGAATATTAGTTCACGAGAAAGGTTTTTTTGGAGCCTTATTCTTTCAGGCGGCTTAGGAAATCTTATCGATAGATTCACAAGAGGATATGTTGTAGATTTTATTGATATAACATTTAATCCCTATGTATTTAATTTAGCTGATTGCTTTGTCACTTTAGGTATAATTTTCCTAATCATTGATTCTATTTTCTACCAAAAATCAAATGTCACAGAAAACTATTAAGTTAGCAAACCCCAGAGGCTTTTGTGCAGGAGTAGATAGAGCAATTGATATTGTTAACATCGCACTTGATAAATTTGGACCACCTGTTTATGTAAGACATGAAGTCGTTCACAATCGAAAGGTTGTCCAAGACTTAAAACTCAGAGGAGCAAGATTTGTAGACAATTTAGATGAGGTGCCAGAGAAGTCTATTGCTATATTCTCCGCTCACGGAGTTTCTGAAAAGGTAGAATCTGAAGCCAAAAAATATAATCTTAATTATTTCGATGCTACCTGTCCTTTAGTTACAAAGGTACATATGGAGGTTATAAAATACGCTGATCAGGGAAGAGATATAATTATGATAGGTCATAAAAATCATCCAGAAGTTGAAGGAACATTAGGAAGATTTCCTTCTTCTAGTGAGGGTAAAATTTATTTAGTTGAAAGTGAATTAGATGCAAAAACTATTGAAATCAAACAGCCTGATAATTTATCTTTAGTTACTCAAACAACTTTATCAGTAGATGACACAAAAAAAATAATTGAAATTCTTGAAGAAAGATTTCCCAATATAAAAGCACCCAATGCGGATGATATTTGTTACGCAACCCAAAATAGACAAGATGCGGTAAAACAACTTGCTCTAGAAACAGAATTCATAATAGTGGTAGGGTCTGAAAACAGCTCAAACTCTAATAGATTGAAAGAGTTAGCAGAATTAATGGGTACTAAATCATGTCTAGTTGATCACGTATCACAAATTTCTGAAGATACTTTCAGAAAGGTAAATAGACTAGGTATTACCTCTGGAGCGTCAGCTCCAGAAGAACTTGTCAAAGAAATTGTTTCCTACTGTGAAAGTTTTGGATTCTCTAAAATAGAAGAGTTAGATGGGCTCAAGGAAAATGTATCTTTTAATCTCCCAAAAGAGCTGAGATGAGAAGCGACGTTGCTGTTATTGGAGCTGGTATCGCTGGCATTACAACAGCATATGCACTCGCAAAGAAGGAACATCGAGTAACTCTTATTGATTCACGCAGATATCCTGCCATGGCTACCAGTTACGCGAATGGTGGACAACTAAGCGCGAGTAATTCTGAAACTTGGAATACTACTAAAAATATTTATAACGGGATTAAATGGATGTTCAAAAAGGATGCTCCATTACTTTTAAACCCAACTCCAAGCATTCAAAAATACAAATGGATGTTAGGGTTTCTTTTAGCAACATTCAATGGAAAGCATAAATCTAACACTCAGCAAACTATCGAATTAGCTAAAAGAGCAAGAGAAATATATTTTAAAATTGCTGATTCAGAAGGAATTGAATTTGATCTTCTTAAAAAAGGAATTCTTCATTTTTACAACGACGAAAAAGAATTTAATGCGGCATCTGAGAAAGCTTCTTGGCTGGATCAAGAAGGCATGGAATGGGAATCGCTTTCATTAGATGAAATCGAAGACCTAGAACCAGCATTCAAGTCAGCTAGTAATGAAAAAAAGATTGTAGGAGGTATTTATACCAAATCAGATGCTAGTGGAGACATTCATAAATTCTGTACGAATATGATAAAGATTCTTCAAGAAAAGTACGGCGTTGAAACACTTTTTAATACCGAAATCGAAACAATTTATAAGGATAAAGATAAAGTTATTCTTTCTGCAACAGACCAGGCAGCTTCCAAAGGCTATGTATTCGATCAAGTTGCGGTTTGTGCAGGAGTTGAAACGCAAAGTTTTGCTGATATTTTAGGAGATAGTATGCGCGTATATCCTGTAAAAGGTTACAGCGTAACAATTTACCTAGATGATATGATCTCTCAACAAGCAGCGCCTCAAGTTTCTTTGCTAGATGACCCAGTAAAAATTGTATCTAGTAGATTAGGAAATAGATTAAGGGTAGCTGGAACAGCTGAACTTGCAGGTAAAAATAAGGACATAAGACAAGATAGAATTCGTCCTTTATTAAACTGGGTTAGAGAATATTTTCCTTCAGTTAGTACAGAAAATTATACTCCTTGGGCGGGCTTAAGACCTATGACGCCTGATATGATGCCTCTAATATTTGAAAGCAAGGTAAAGGGAGTTTTTTATAATACTGGACATGGTCATTTAGGATGGACTTTAGGCGCTGCTACCGGGGAAATCTTAGCCGAAAAAATGGAACATGATTAATCAAGAAGGCTGGTTAGAACAATCAAACAAGATTCCGTCTCCAAATTTTGATGATAGACCTAAAAATACCGAAATAAAGCTTATCGTGATTCATAACATCAGCTTGCCACCAGAAAACTTTAACCCAGCGAATATTGAAAAACTTTTTTTAAATAAACTTGATTTTGATTCTCATGAATATTTCAAAGAAATTCAAGATTTAAAGGTTTCAAGTCATTTTTTAATTGACAGAGAAGGCCAAATAACTCAATTTGTTTCTGTCTACAAAAGAGCATGGCATGCTGGAAAATCTAATTTTAAAAACGAAGATAATTGTAATGATTTCTCTTTAGGCATCGAAATGATCGGTAGTGACAATTCAATTTTTGAAAATAAACAATACGCATCATTAAAAAAATTAATAAAAAGCTTAAAGAAAGTATTTCCAAAAATCTTGGAAGATAATATTGTTGGTCATTCAGATATTGCACCAGGTCGGAAAACAGACCCAGGACCCTTTTTCGATTGGACAAAGATAAGATAAAATAAATTTATGCCTTCATTTGATATTGAATCTAAAATTGATAACCACGAGTTATCAAATTCTATTGATCAAACCAATAGAGTGGTCTCAACTAGATACGATCTCAAAGATGCTAACTCCAAGATTACTTTACAAGATAATATGATTAAAGTTTCTGCCAACGAAACATTTCAATTAGAACAAATTATCCCTGTTTTAAAGGAAAATTTGAGTAAAAGAAAAATAGATTTAAAAGGTTTGAGAATCGGAGATGCTCAAGAGTCAAACAATACAGCATCTGTTGATATTGAGTTAATTCAAGGAATTTCTACAGAAATAGGTAAGGAGATAAATGCATTAATTAAATCAAAAAAAATGAAAGTTCAAAGCTCCATACAAGGAGATTCTGTTAGGGTGACTGGTAAAAAAAGAGATGATCTTCAAGACGTTATATTACTTATAAAAGACCAAAACTTTGATATACCACTTCAATTTCAAAATTTTAGGGATTAATCATGACTTTTTTAGATTCTTTGAGGAATTATCTAAGACCTCAAATTCTAGGAATCATGTGTTTAGGTTTTGTGTCGGGAGTTCCTTATGGAATTCTTATGGACCCATTAAATTACTGGTTATCCGAAGAAGGAATTCAAAAATCGACAATCGGATTATTGTCTCTTGTTTTCTTAATATACTCCTTAAAAGTCTTTTGGGCTCCACTAGTTGATAGATTAAAACTTCCTGGAATAAGTTTTTTAGGACAAAGAAAATCGTGGTTATTTTTTTCTCAATTCATAACTGGTTTAATTATTTTATGGATAAGCTTTGTTGATCCAAAAGAGAGTTTAGATCTTTTTGTCTATTTAATTCTTGCAATTGGTTTTTTTTCAGCCACTCAAGATATTTGTACCGACGCATTAAGAATAGAATTAGTTGAAAAGAAAGAATTAGGCGAGGCTTCTGCTGTTTTTGTTATTGGTTGGAGAATTGGAGCCATTCTCTTATCCGGAGTTGCAACATTTTACCTAGCTGAATTATATGGATGGCAATCTGCGTATCAATTCATTGGACTATCTGTAATTTTTTTATCGATAGTGTTTTTAATTTTTCTTAAAGAACCAATTAGAGAGATTAGACCGCCTAAAGATATATTCACTGAACCAGCTGAGTGGTTTAAAGACTCTTTCTTTGAGCCATTAAGAGATATTTATCAAAGATATAAAAATCACTTGATCCTTCTTTTATTTTTGATTTTTACTTACCGACTGAGTGATATGTTTCTGGGACCCATGGCAATGCCTTTTTATAGAGAGACTGGCTTTACAAAAATTGAAGTTGCTGAAATTACAAACTTTTATGGTTTGATTATGACTATTCTAGGAGCACTTTTTGCAGGCGCTTCAGTATTTCGTTTTGGACTTGCAAAAAATTTAGTTGCTGGGGCTATTTTAACGCCATTAACTAATCTTCCTTTCATTTACCTTAATATGATAGGGCATGATGTAAATTTTTTAATAGTGACAATTACCCTGGATAACTTTACTCAAGGATTTGTAAACGTAATGGGTGTTACTATCTTGGGCACAATTGTTTCAAAAACCTATACGGCAACTCAATTTGCTCTTTTGGTGGCTTTAGTTTCTATTCCGCCAAGAATAATATCTGGTAGTTCAGGAATGATTGTTGATAGCATGGGATTTCATGAATTTTTTATTATTTGCGCAGTACTTGGAATTCCAGCAATAATTTTTTCAGCGTTGGCCTATAGGAACCGTAATGAGCTAGGTTTTGAATAAATATTTTTTAAATTTATGGCAAAGCTTATTTGCTATATTCTTTTGTATTTCCCTTTACTTATTTTTTGCAAATTTTCCAGAAAAATCAGATTCAATTCAGCATCTTGACAAACTTTTTCATTTTTTAATTTTTTCTTTTTTAACCTTTTTTTTGCTGAAGAGTATTAAAAATACACAACTTGGAGTTTACTTCTGTGTTTTATACGCAGCTATTACTGAAATAATTCAATCATTCTTGCCTTACCGTAAAGGGGATTTTTATGATTTACTCTTTGATTTGTTTGGAATTTTTTTAGTACTTTTTGTATTTTTCCCCTTGAAAAAAAATTCTGAGAACATAAATAATAAAAATTGAGTTGTGAATTGTGCATACCTTTAATAGAATGCGCTTCTCACAATAGTTTAGTAATTTATAAGGAGTACTAATATGAAATTTAATCCATTAGGAGATAAACTTCTAGTAAGAAGAAGTGAAGAAGAAGAAACAACTGCTGGCGGTATAGTTTTACCCGGTTCTGCAGCTGAAAAGCCTTCTCAAGGTGAAGTTTTAGCTATTGGTCCAGGCAGAGTTCTTGATTCTGGTGAAAAAGTAGAAATCCCAGTAGGCGTAGGAGATACAATCGTTTTCGGCCAATATGCAGGAAGCAATACAATTAAAGTTGATGGTGAAGAATTATTAATTTTAAGTGAAAGCGATCTTCTCGGTACAGTTTCTAAATAATAATTATTAAAATTTTAAAAATAAGAGGTATATAAATGGCTAAAGACGTTAAATTTAGTGATGCTGCTAGACAGCTAATGCTTGATGGAGTAAATGTTCTTGCTGATGCAGTTAAGGTAACACTTGGCCCAAAAGGAAGAAATGTTGTTCTTGATAAATCTTTTGGAGCTCCCACCGTTACTAAAGATGGAGTTTCAGTGGCTAAAGAAGTTGAGCTTAAAGATAAGTTTGAAAACATGGGTGCACAGATGGTTAAAGAGGTAGCTTCTCAGACATCAGATGCTGCGGGAGATGGTACTACTACAGCTACCGTTCTTGCCCAAGCAATTGTCAATGAAGGCCTTAAATCAGTTGCAGCTGGGTTTAATCCAATGGATCTTAAAAGAGGAATAGATAAGGCTGTTGCCAAGGCTGTTGAAAGCATCCAAAGCATGTCAGAGCCATGCGCAGACAGCACTGCAATTGCTCAAGTAGGTACAATTTCTGCTAATAGCGATAGTGAAGTAGGCGACATCATCGCCGAAGCTATGGAAAAAGTTGGCAAAGAAGGTGTTATTACTGTTGAAGAGGCTAGTGGCATAGAAAATGAACTAGAAGTTGTTGAAGGAATGCAGTTTGATAGAGGATACTTGTCTCCGTATTTTATTAACAATCAAGACAAAATGATAACTGAGCTAGAAGATCCTATGATTCTTCTGCATGATAAGAAAATTTCAAATATTAGAGAATTATTACCTTTGCTAGAAGCAGTTGCTAAAGCAGGAAAATCTCTTCTGATCATTGCCGAAGATGTTGAAGGTGAGGCTCTTGCAACCTTAGTTGTGAATAACATGCGAGGAGTGGTGAAAGTTTCTGCTTGTAAGGCTCCTGGCTTTGGGGATAGAAGGAAAGCTATGTTGGAAGATATTGCTATCTTGACTGGCGGTACAGTAATCTCTGATGAAGTAGGTTTAAATCTTGAAGGCGCCACTTTAGAATCTTTAGGAACTGCTAAGAAAGTTGTTCTTTCAAAAGAGAACACCACTGTAATCGATGGGGCTGGAACTCAAGATAATATCTCTGGAAGAGTTAACCAAATCAGAGCTCAAATTGAAGAAACTTCTTCTGATTACGATAGAGAAAAGCTTCAAGAACGAGTTGCTAAACTTGCTGGCGGTGTGGCTGTCATCAAGGTAGGAGCAGGTTCTGAAATGGAAATGAAAGAAAAGAAAGCGAGAGTTGAGGATGCATTGCATTCAACTAGAGCTGCAGTGGAAGAGGGTGTTGTTCCTGGAGGAGGTGTTGCACTTATTAGAGCCCTTCAAACATCTGATGGCCTTAAAGGTGATAATGAAGACCAAAATATTGGTATTGCTATTGCGTTTAAAGCTATGGAAGCACCTATCAGACAAATTGTTCTAAATGCTGGTGAAGAAGCGTCAGTAGTTGTAGATAAGATTAAATCTGAAAAAGGAAACCATGGTTTCAATGCTGCAACTTCTGATTATGGAGACATGATTAAAATGGGTATTTTAGATCCTGCAAAAGTCACTCGTACAGCTTTACAAGCTGCGGGTTCAGTAGCAGGCCTCATGATAACCACGGAAGCAATGGTATCCGATATACCTGAAGAAAATGCTGGTGGCGGAATGCCTGCTGGTATGCCTCCTGGAATGGGTGGCATGGACGGTATGATGTAATCATCAAATAAACTTATAAAAAAAGGGGCATAAAGCCCCTTTTTTTTTATTTATAACTTATACTCTATTTTTTAAATTAATAAAAAAATATATGAAAAATTATCTTATTCTTTTGCTCTTACCCAATGTTGCACTCTCTCATACTGGAAATACTATTTTTCACTTCCATATTGAAGGACTATTAGTTTTATTGTTTTCTTTGGCTGTAATTGCAAAGCTACTTTGGAGAAAAAAAATCAAATGAAAATTAACGAAGTTCTAGCTCATTGCGATATTCCCTGTAAAATTTATGACCCAATTGTTATTCAAATTGCTGCTCTTACAGTTGTGAGAATTATAGATATCATTGAAGAAAAAAACCTTGATACATCTAAAATAGATGATTCTGCAGAACTTGCTAGGCTTATAAATGAAAAAGAAAATCAAGCAAAAATAGTTAAAGACGAGACTCGTATCATTTGGGGAGACTATTTTAAAGACCCTCAAATTGAAGCAAATCCAAACGTTCATAGCCTTGTCCATTCAATTATGATGCAAGGTTCAAAATGTAAACAAGGTTTAGATAGAAAAAATGCTGAGACATTAGTTGACTTGGTTAATGAATTTAGCGAAATATTCTGGAGCACTAAAGACGTTCCTACAAAACGAGTTACGGCTCCTTATCCTCCAGCTTTGGAGATGGTTGTACCAAATATTTAGATGCTTAAGCCCTTAAAGGTTAGTGGCAATAGCATGTCACCAACTATCAAAGACGGTGACTTTCTGACTATATCTACGTGTGATGACTACAAGGTTAACGATATAGTTGTTCTTGATTTACCAGAACTTGGCTTAATTGTTAAAAGAATTAAATTAAAAGAATACAATTCTGTCAGGGTAATTGGAGATAACCCATTATTAGAATCTTCTGCTTGTGATCAGATGCATCCTCTAAAAAATATCGTGGGTAAGGTAACTAAAGTAAATTAAATCACTTATTTTTTCTTGCGAAAATAAATGACTTTACACACAAGTATGTAAATAAAACACCAGTAGCTAAAAGCATAATTTTTGATAAGTCTGCCCAAAAATTAGCAAAAGGGTTTGCCAAGCTTCTAAAAATATCTGCACCACCTAGCGCAATGATTAATCCAAAAATTACAACTATGTGCATAAATAATTTTTTTCTTTCTGGAAACTTTAGTGTTAAAAATCCAAATGTCAGTATTGGAATACCTAAGATAGATGGAATGAAAGAAGTAAAAGAATTACTTTGAGATAGCAAAGACACTACAAAGCCCCAAGCTATTAGAAAGATTCCATAATAAATGGAGATTTTTTCCATTTCCAGGCCCATAAAAGTAAATTCTTTTTTTTCCATAATATTACTTAATTTTCTTAAAAATTCTCTATTCTTATTGATATATTACATAGTAAATGGAGATGAAATGGAAATATATTTATACAATGTTTTGGTTAGATGGGGCCATGTAGTTGTTGGAATTGCATGGATAGGACTGCTTTACTACTTCAATTTTGTTCAGTCTGAATATGTAAAAGTAGCCGATGCGGAAGCAAAGGCAGATGTTATGAAAAAATTAGTTCCAAATGCTCTTTGGTGGTTTAGATGGGCAGCTTTTCTAACTTTTTTAACAGGTCTTTACCTCCTTTACGTTCAAGAAAGAGCAATTACCACTGATATAACATTGGGAGCATTAATGGGAACAATCATGATGTTAAATGTTTGGGGAATAATTTGGCGAAATCAAAAAATAGTAATTGGCTTAAAAGAAGGCGATACAGTAAATGCAGCGGCAAAAGCTAGTTTGGCTTCAAGAACGAATACCTTGTTTTCTTTACCCATGCTTTACTTTATGATTTCTTCGGCTCATGGAGGAACTGCTGCCTATCCAAAATCATATCTTTTAATTGATCAGTCTCTTGCTAGTGGGCCTGTAGCAGGTTATCTTGCATTAGATTTTTGGATTGTGGTTGCAGCTATTCTTTTAATAGAACTAAATGCAATTTTTGGGAGGATGTATTCTGTCATCGCATCAGTTAGAAGCGTAATTACATCTAGTTTTGCTTTAACGGTAATTTTTTCAGGTTTAGTTTTTTATATTTAAGTTATTCATTTTCGAGCTCTTCCTCTTTTTCAAGACGAACAACTTTTGCAATTTTTATCATATTATTTCTGATTAATACGGTTTCAATGAGATAGTTTTCAATTTCTAGCTTTACATTGGTATCTGGAATAGTCTCTATTTTATCAATGATTAATCCATTCAAAGTTTTTGCACCATTTATGGGTAATTCCCAATTGAGTTTTTTATTAAGCTCTCTTAAGGGCACCGAAGCATCAATTAAGTAACTTCCATCTTTTTGTTCCATTATTTCAACACTTTCTTTATCGATTTCAGTTGCTAGTTCCCCAACAATTTCTTCTAGTACATCTTTAATGGAAACTATGCCTTTCACAGTTCCATATTCATCAATAACTACAGCAACGGTTTTCTTATTATTTTGAAAATTAAACAGTTGCGTACTTAAAGGGGTATTTTCAGGTGTGAAATATGCTTCATCCAATGAATCAATCAAACTTTCAATTGATTTGTCTTCATTTGATAAAAAAGAGGTTATCCCATATAAATCAATGATACCTCTTAGCTCATCAAGTGATTCATCAAAAACAGGTAAAAAATCTTTTTGGTTATTTTGAAGATTGATTAGTATTTTTTCAATTGGCTCTTTGATATCTATTCCTAAAATTTCACTTCTTTGGGTCATAACTTCATCAACTGAAATTTTATCTAATTCTAGGATGCTCAAAAGCATGTCTTGGTATTTCTGGGGAATTAACTCACCAGAATTTTCTAGAACACTTTTTAATTCTTCAGTCGACAAATCTTCGTTAAGTGTTGTTTCTCTCGTTCCTAATAACTTCATGAAGAAGTTAGTAAAATAGTTAACAAAAACCACCAAAGGTCTTAGAAGTTTTTGAAGATATTTCAAAATTAAAGATGCTGGCAAAGCTACCTTTTCTGAATTCAAAGCAGCAAAAGTTTTTGGTGTAATTTCTGCAAAGACTAATATGATCATTGTCAGAACAATCGATCCTATGACTACTCCTTTGTCACCAAAAAGGTTAAGACAAAGCACTGTAGTTAAAGAAGCAGCGAGAATGTTTACAAAGTTATTTCCAATTAAAATTACTCCTAACAATCTATCTGGTCTTTTCAATAATTTATCAGCTCTAATAGCAGCTTTATTATTTTCTTTTACAAGATGTTTTAGTCGGTATCTATTTAAAGACATCATTGCTGTTTCCACTCCAGAAAAGAAAGCGGAAAGAAAAAGTAGAAAAATGATGCTAGAAAACAGCATCCAGGGGTTTACGTCAGCCAATTTCGTAAATTATAGTCAATTAATTGCATTTTGCAGCAATTATAGAATGTTTTACTTGAATACAAAATTAAATTACTTAGAATACGCATCTTAAAGATATTTATGGTAACAATTAGACTAGCAAGAGGAGGCGCAAAAAAGCGTCCTTATTTTCACATTACTGTAGCGGACTCCAGAAGAGCGCGAGACGGAAAATATATCGAAAGAGTAGGTTTTTTTAATCCTATAGCTTCAGCACAAGATGATCGAATTAAAATAGATCATGAAAGACTTGATTATTGGATTAGCAAGGGAGCTAAAATCACTGACCGAGTCAAAAATATCATAAAACAATCTAAATTCTCTCCTGAAGAATACAAACAACTTGTAGCAACAAAAGAAAAGCTGAGATTAGCTGCTTTAGAAAAGAAAAAAAGTTCAGGAGCCTCTGAAGAACAAGAAAGTGTTGCGCAGGAAAAATCAGAGAATACAGAACAAAAAAGTACCGATGAAAATAATCAATCAAAAGAGGATGACTCGATGGAAAAAACAGAAGATATTATCGATAAGGTAGCTGAAGGTACAAAAGAAGTGGCTGAGGAAGCTACTGAAGCAGCAACAGACGTTGCTGAAGGTGCAGTAGAAGTTGCTGAAGATGTAGTTGAAACTGCAGTAGATGTTGCTGAAGATGCTGCAGAAGCAGTTAAAGACGTTGCTGAAGGCGCAGTAGAAGTTGCTGAAGATGTAGTTGAAACTGCAGTAGATGTTGCTGAAGATGCTGCAGAAGCGGTAAAAGATGTTGCCGAAGGAACTGCAGATGTCGCTGAAGATGTAGTTGAAACTGCAGTAGATGTTGCTGAAGATGCAGTAGAAGCAGTTAAAGACGTCGCTGAAGGTGCTGAAGAAGTTGTTGAAGATGTAATTGGTACAGCTAAAGAAGTTGCTGAAGACATATCCGAGGGAGATGCAGTAGAAGCAGTTAAAGACGTTGCTGAAGGCGCAGTAGAAGTTGCTGAAGATGTAGTTGAAACTGCAGTAGATGTTGCTGAAGATGCAGTAGAAGCAGTTAAAGACGTTGCTGAAGGCGCAGCTGACGCAGTTGGTGATGCCATAGATGCTGTGAAAGATGCTTTCACTTCAGATGATTCTAAAGACGAAGAAAAATAAGTAACTTATTAAAATGACCTATCAAGATGATGAATTCATTTTGGTGGGCAATCTCGGCCGCCCAATTGGGTTGAAGGGAAGTCTAAAACTTAATTCTTTCACAAGGCCTGTAGACAATATAAAGAAGTATTCATCTTTTTTCTTTAAAAAAGAAGATTCTTTCGTAAGTCTTGATCTCGCAAAGATAACAAAATCTGGTAAAAATTTAATTATTTTTATCAAAGATTGCGGCTCTTTAGAGATGGCAGAATCAATTTACAAAGGAAAAGAAATTTATATTTTAAGATCTGATATTCCAAGACAAAAAAATAAGTTTTTCTGGAATGATTTGATAGGTTTAGAGGTCATAATTAAATCATCTCAAAAATCTTTAGGCCATGTGGACTCTCTAATGGAAACGGGATCAAACGATGTCTTAGTTATAAAAAAATCAGGAAAGGAGGATATTTTAATCCCTTTTATAATGAATCAAGTAGTAATCGAAGTCACGGAAAAATCTATATTCATAGACTGGGAAGAGTAAATGAACTTCCTATTTCTTACACTTTTTCCAGAAATCATTAAATCTACTTTAAACGAAAGCATTTTAAAAAAAGCCTTAGATAAATCTCTAATAAGTTTTAAAACATTTGATCCAAAAGATTATTTAGACGCCAAGGAAAGAGTTGACGATAAAGTATATGGAGGCGGTCCCGGAATGCTTCTCAAGCCAGAACCCCTCATGAGAGCAATAGACGATATTTTTAGCTCTATAAAAAAAAGCAAGACTAAAACAATTTATCTTTCTCCAAAGGGCAAGCCTTTCAATCAAAAGAAAGCAGTTAGCCTATCTAAAGAAGAAAATATTTTATTCATCTGTGGAAGATACGAAGGTATAGATCAAAGAATAATTGATCATTATGTTGATGAAGAGATTAGCATCGGTGACTATGTCCTTTCAGGTGGAGAACTTCCTGCTTTGGTTGTTTGTGATGCAATTACTAGAAACATTAAAGGAGTACTGGGAGATGAAGAATCTCTAGCTCAAGAATCATTTTCAGAAGGATTGCTTGAATACCCTCAATATACAAGACCAGAAAAAACAATATTAGGCGATGTACCTAATGAACTGACATCAGGAAATCATGAATTAATTGCAAAATGGCGAAAAAAACAAATGTTAGGCTTAACAACTCTAATCCGAAAAGATTTGATAGATAAAATTGAGTTATCTTCAGAAGAAAGAAAGCTGGTAGAAGAATTTTTTGATGAACTTAATTAATAATCTGATAGAATTGCTTTCCTTTATAAGGACAATATACAAATGAGTAGTAAAAGAACCGCTGTTCAAATAGTTGAATCAGCACAATTAAAAGCAGATGTTCCTGAGTTTAACCAGGGAGATACTATTTTAGTTGAGATTCTGGTTAAAGAAGGCGACAGAGAAAGAACTCAGCCATTTGAAGGAGTTGTAATCGGAATTAAAAATAGAGGGTTAAATTCTGCTTTCACAGTAAGAAAAATATCAAGTGGAGTAGGAGTAGAAAGAACTTTTCAAACTCATAGCCCTTTAATCAAATCAATTAAAGTCAAAAGAAAAGGTAAAGTCAGACAGTCCAAACTTTATTATCTAAGAGAAAGATCTGGAAGGTCCGCAAGAATTAAAGAAAAAGTATAATCACATTATGAGTGATTCCGATAGGCAAGACCTGGATGCCTTTATTGATAATATTTGGATAGAAAAAGGCCTCAGCCAAAATACACTTGATTCTTACCGAAGCGATTTAGAGCAGTTTACAGGCTGGCTTAATCAAAAAAAGTTAACCTACAAAGATTCTTCAAAAAAAGAAATTCTTTCATATTTATCATTTCTTTTTCAAAGAGGCCTGGGCAGTAAAACAGTTGCCAGAAAACTTTCTTCATTAAAGTCTTTTTTTCGTTATTTAGTTTTTAAGTCAATAATTTCAATAGACCCTACTAGTGAAGTGGATACTCCTAAGCTTCTTAAATCTATTCCTAAATCTATTTCAGAAACAGAGGTTGAAGCTTTACTTGCATCTCCTGACATTAAAAGTGATATTGGTTTAAGAGATAAAACCATGATTGAAACTCTTTATTCATGTGGTTTGAGAATATCAGAGTTGATCAATCTTGAATTATTAAATTTAAATCTTCGCCAAGGAGTTATAAGGGTCATTGGAAAAGGACAGAAAGAAAGATTGGTTCCAATGGGGGATCAGCTGATGAATCTTTTAAGTCTCTATATGGAAACTTCTAGAAAAAACTTCTTAAATAAAAAACATTCAGATCATCTTTTTCTTTCTTCACGCGGACAAAAAATGACTCGCCAATCTTTTTGGCACCGAATCAAGCATTATTGTTTGGATTCTGGCTTTGAACCAGAAAAGATATCTCCTCATGTATTAAGACATGCTTTTGCTACTCACTTATTGAATAATGGAGCCGACTTGCGAGTTGTGCAATTGTTACTTGGTCACAGTGATTTAAACACTACGCAAATTTATACCGAGGTTGCTAGACAACGTTTAAAAAGACTTCATACTGAGCATCATCCAAGAGGTTAGATTGTTTTACATAAAAATATTAATACTGCTTTTTTCCTTGAATTCATTTGTTTTAGAAAAAAATCAGATAAAAGAGAAGCTTAAAGAAATCATTCCAGATTTCATTGAAGTTACAAATATTGACGTTTCATTATCTGCTGAGTTCTATTCGGTTGAATTATCCGATGGTTCTCTTTTTTATATTTCTTCGGATGGTAAATTTATTATTAATGGCGATCTTTATAAGATAGATCAAAAAAAACTAATTAATTTTTCAGAAATGAGAGATGCCAAAACAAGAAGAAAAAAAATTAGTGAACTAAATCGCGAAGAATTTATTATTTTTAAACCACAATTTATGAAAACTGAAATATTCGTATTTACTGATGTAGATTGTGGGTATTGCCGAAAATTACATTCTGAAATAGATAGCTACCTCCAAAGTGGAATTCAAGTTAACTATTTAGCTTATCCAAGAGAAGGCCTGGAAAGTGAGACTTTTAAAAAAATGAAAACTGCCTGGTGTTCTAAAGATCCTCAAACTAGTCTTTCTGATTTAAAACTCGGAAAGAAGATTGATAATATTAATTGTGATAATAAAATTGTTTCAAAGCACTACAATTTAGCTAAGGAGTTTGATGCCCGTGGAACTCCTACTATAATTCTTGAAAATGGTGCATTACTGGCTGGATATCATTCAGCGGAAGAAATTTTAGAGTTTTCTGATAGATAAATATGGATAAAAACTTTTCTGCAATTGATCGATTACCCCCTTATGTCTTTGAGGAAATTGGCTCTCTTAAAATGGCAGCTAGAAGAAGAGGAGAAGATATTATTGATTTTGGGATGGGTAATCCAGATGGCGCAACACCAAAGTTCATTGTCGATAAACTAAAAGAAGTCGTTGAACGACCAGATACACATCGTTACTCTCAATCCAAAGGTATTCCAAGATTGAGAAAGGCAATCACTGATTGGTATGCACGAAAATTCAACGTAATTCTTGATGCTGAGGAAGAGGCTATTGTTACGCTTGGCTCAAAAGAAGGCTTGAGTCACTTGGCGATTGCAACTATGGACAAAGGAGATATCATCCTAGTCCCTAATCCAGCTTATCCTATTCATCCTTTTGGGTTCGTCATTGCAGGAGCAGAAATTCATCATGTACCAATTGGACCTGGGATAGACTTTTTTAAAAGTTTGAAAGATGCTATTAAGAATTCTAAGAGAAAACCTAAAATGCTTTTAATTAACTTTCCGAGTAATCCTACAACGAGTTGCGTAGATTTAGATTTTTTTAAAGAAGTGATAGCTATTGCAAAAGAACATAACATTTGGGTTATTCATGATTTAGCATATGCTGATCTTTGTTTTGACGGGTATGAAGCACCTTCAATTTTACAAGTAGAAGGGGCAAAAGATATAGCCGTGGAATTTTATACTTTATCTAAGAGTTACAATATGCCCGGCTGGCGAATTGGTTTTTGTTGTGGAAATAAAGAACTAATTGCAGCTTTAGCAAGATTGAAATCATATTTTGATTATGGTCATTTCACTCCTATTCAAGTTGCTGGAATTGAAGCCTTGAATAACGGAGATGGTGAGGTAGAAAAAATACGTCAAACCTATAAATCTAGAAGAGATGTCTTATGCGACGGTTTGAATTCCTTTGGCTGGACAATAGAAAAACCAAAAGCAACTATGTTTGTTTGGGCAAGAATCCCTGAGTCCTTCGAAATGAAATCTATGGAATTTTCTAGATTCCTTCTAGAAAAAGCTAAGGTAGCCGTATCACCTGGTCTAGGTTTTGGAGAATACGGTGATAATTTTGTTAGATTTTCATTAATTGAAAATGAACAAAGGACCAATCAAGCGGTCAGAGGTATAAAAAAAGCTTTTAAAGAGTATCTCTAATGGAAAATTTAAAAATAGGTTTGTGCGGTACTGGAAATGTGGGTTTAGCATTTGCAAAAAGCATCTTAAATTCTGAGATCCTCATAAAGCAAAATTATGGCTTGAATATTTCAATTTCTTTGATTGGCGCAAGAAAGGGAAAAGTTGAGGGTTTGGAAGGTATCCCAATTGTAAAAAACATCTTGGATGTAACTAAGTCAAACGATGTAGATGTAGTTGTAGAATTAATAGGTGGAATTGATGATGCCTATGCTTTGGCTAAAGCAACTTTAAAAAATAAAAAACATTTTATTACGGCAAACAAAGCATTGATTGCGGCCCATTCCAAAGAACTTTTTGAACTTGCTAATCAAAACAATGTTCACATTGGCTTTGAAGCATCCGTCGCAGGTGGAATTCCAATCATAAGAACTATTAGAGACGGCTTGATAAGCAATAGAATTAATTCCTTTGCAGGAATTTTAAACGGAACCTCTAACTTTATTTTTTCTAAAATGTCAGACGATGGCTTGGCTTTTGATAAGGCACTTTTGTTAGCGCAAAAAGAAGGTTTTGCTGAGCCAGATCCAACTTTTGATATATCAGGCCAGGATGCTGCCCAAAAGACAAGTATTCTAGCTACGCTTTCTTTTTTTCAACATGCTGTCATGGAAAACGTTTATTTTGAGGGTATCGATAAGATTACCCCGCAGGACATAGACTTTGGTGACCAATTAGATTTTGTTCTAAAACCCTTATCCGTTGGTATCCTTGAGAAGAACGGCATAACATTAGGAAGCTTTCCTGCTTTTGTAAAGAAAGATTCTTTGTTGGCATCAATTCATAATGAAAATAATGCTGTTTTGATGAATGCTGAAAATGTAGGCGGTACCATGTACTCTGGACCTGGAGCAGGAGCAAAACCAACTGCAAATTCAGTTTTATCAGATGTCATAGACGTTGGTAGAGGTAAGGTATTTGATTATAAAAAGTTTGTCCAAAATGCTATTACTTCAAGTTTTGAAAATTTCTCTTGTGATCATTACCTCAAATTATCTTTAAATGACAAGCCAGGAGCGGTGGCAAAAATTTCTACTTTATTGGCAGACTATAATCTCTCTATAGATAATCTAATTCAAAAAGAATTGGATAGAAATGACGATGTAATTCCATTGGTAACGGTAATAAGTAATTCAGAAGATCACATTATAAAAAAAGCTATTTCTGATTTACAAAATCTTGATGAAGTTCAGGGTCAAATTTCACACATAAGAATTTTAGATATTTAATATGAAATATTTAAGCACAAGAGGTAACAATCAAAGATTAGATTTTGTTGATGTCCTGACTTCAGGAACTGCCAAAGACGGTGGCTTATTTATGCCAGAAACGTTTCCTAACTTTTCAGAGTCTGAGATTAATCAATTTAAGACCGCTAGCTATCAAGAATTAGCTAGTAATCTACTTTTTCCATACATTGAGGGCTTTCTTTCTAAAAGCGAGTTTGAATCGGTGGTAAAAAAAGCATATGACTCTTTTAGCATTCCGGAAGTAGTAAAACTTAGGGAAACTCAAAATTTAGGTTTTGTTCTGGAATTATTTCACGGACCAACTTTTGCCTTTAAAGATGTTGCGATGCAATTGTTAGCTGCATTATTAGATAAGGCTGCAGAAAAAACAGATAAAAAAATTGTTGTTTTAGGAGCTACTTCTGGAGATACAGGCTCAGCTGCTATTGAGGCATGTAAATCTTTTAAAGACATTAACATCGTTATTTTATTTCCTGATCAAAAAATTTCAGCAGTTCAACAACGACAAATGACTACTTCTAATTCTAATAATGTTTATCCTCTAGCGGTCAAAGGCGATTTTGATGATTGCCAAAATTACGTTAAGAGAATGTTTGTGGAAAATAAAAATGACGACGTAAAGTTTGTTTCTATTAATTCTATAAATTGGACAAGAATCATGGCACAAAGTGTTTATTTTTTTTATACCAAGCTTCAACTTGAGAAAGATTTTATAGCCTCCATCCCATCTGGAAATTTTGGGCACGCTTATGCAGGCTGGACTGCCAAAAATATGGGTCTATCGTTTAAAGGAATAAATATTGCAACTAATAAGAATGATGTTTTACATCGATTATTTTCAGATGAAATCTATCTGCGAAAGGAAACCGAGGCATCATTAGCTCCTTCAATGGATATTTCTGTAGCAAGCAATTTTGAGAGACTATTATTTGAGATTTATGAACGAAATGGCGAAACCTTAAATAATATTTTTTCTTCTTTTCCAGGTAAACCCCTAGAATTTAAAAATTTATCAAACGATGTTTGGCTTGAAGTAAAAGCTTTTTTTCAAAGTTCTAGTTGTAGCGACGAGGATATCCTTGATACGATCGAAAAAAATTATTTAACAGAAAATATTTTATTTGATCCTCATACAGCAACAGCCATAAAAGGTAATAATGATTTGGACTATGACTTAGCCGAGCTTGTTACATTTGCTACAGCTCATCCAGCAAAATTTCCAGACGCTGTTAATGCAAAATTAAACGTTTTAGAAGAACAAACTCCTCAGAAATTGAAAGACATCATGACTAAAGATGAATCGTATTCAGTTTTAGAAAATAGTTTCAGCGACCTAGAAAGTTTCATTAATCAAAAGGTTCTAAGTTAAATGGTTGAATTATCTATAGGCGAAAGAATTAAAACAGTATCTGAATCTCTTACGGAGTTAAGGGGGTATCTTTGACTTTGATGATAAAAAAAAGCGTTTAGATGAAATTAATACTGAACTTCAAGATCCTGAAATTTGGTCTAATCAAGAAGCTAGTCAAAAACTAGGCAAAGAAAAATCTTCCTTAGAGAAGTTAATCGACTTAATCGAAAACTTGAGTTCTTCCGTGAATGATTTAAACGAACTTTTCGATTTAGTTGGAGATGATGAATCTGAACTGAACCAACTCAAAGAAGAATTATTATCCGTTGAAGAAAAAATTACAGATTTAGAATTTCGCCGTATGTTTTCGGGAAAAATGGATGCAGCTAATTCCTATTTAGATATTCAATCTGGTTCAGGAGGCACGGAGGCACAAGATTGGGCAGAAATGCTGCTTCGAATGTATTTGAGATGGGGAGAAAACAAAGGTTTTAAAACAGAAATCATTGAGGTTTCACCCGGTGAAGTTGCAGGTATAAAAAGCGCAACTATAAAATTTGATGGAGATTTTGCATATGGCTGGTTAAGAACAGAGTCTGGTGTGCATCGTTTAGTTAGGAAATCTCCTTTTGATTCGGGTAACAGAAGACATACTTCCTTTGCCTCTATTTTTATTTCTCCTGAAGTTGATGATGATATTCAGATCGATTTAAATCCTGCCGATATAAGAATCGATACTTATCGAGCTAGCGGAGCAGGTGGACAGCATGTCAATAAAACGGACTCCGCAGTACGTTTAACACATGTTCCATCTGGAGTAGTGGTGCAGTGTCAAACTCAAAGATCTCAACATAAGAATAAAGATAGTGCCATGAAGCAGTTACGAGCTAAGCTCTTTGAGATAGAATTAAAAAAACAACAACAAGAAATGGAAAATTTAGAAGCATCAAAGTCTGATATTGGATGGGGTAGCCAAATAAGATCCTATGTTTTGGATTCCGCTAGAATTAAGGACCTTAGAACAGGAATTGAAACCGGTAATTGCAATGATGTGTTGGATGGAAACTTAGATTTGTTCATTGAAGCCAGCTTAAAACAAGGAATTTAATAATGTCTCAAGATAAAGAAGAAAATCATTTAATTGAAGAGCGACGAAAAAAATTGGCTGAATTAAGAAAAGCTGACTTGGCCTTTCCTAATGATTTTAAAAGAAAAGATCTAGCTCAAGAATTAAAAGACGATCTAGATCAATTTTCTAAAGCTGAGCTTGAAAAGAAGAAGAAAAAAGCTTCTGTTGCCGGCAGGGTTATGTTGAGAAGAATGATGGGTAAGGCGAGTTTTACTACCATTCAAGATTTTTCTGGCAGAATTCAGTTGTACGTTCGAGCCGATGAAATTAGCAATTACGATGAATTTAAAAATTATGATTTGGGCGACATTGTTGGAGTAGAAGGAACTGTTTTTAAAACTAATACAGGTGAATTATCCATTCATGCAAAAAAAATAAAACTTTTAACTAAGTCATTAAGGCCTTTGCCAGAAAAACATTTAGGACTCACCGATACTGAGGCACGTTATCGCAAAAGGTATTTGGATTTGCTAACTAACCCTGAGAGTCTTGAAGTCTTTAAAACTAGAGCAGAGCTTATAAATAATATTAGATCTTATTTGGTTGCAGAGGATTTTATTGAAGTAGAAACTCCTATGATGCATCCTATTCCAGGCGGGGCCACCGCAAGACCTTTTGTAACTCACCACAATTCTTTGAATATGGACTTATTTCTGAGAGTCGCACCTGAACTTTACTTAAAACGTTTGGTTGTGGGAGGTTTTGAAAAAGTATTTGAAATAAACAGAAATTTTAGAAACGAAGGCCTTTCCACAAGGCATAATCCAGAATTTACCATGCTGGAGTTTTATACCGCTTATGTTGACAGTAATTTCCAAATTAAATTTGTTGAGAAAATGTTTAAAGCAGTTGCTAAATCATTATCTATGAAAAGCAATATTTTTAAAAAACCATTTCTGAAATTAACTATGGATGAAGCAATCATTAAACATACTTCCCTTAAGAACAAAGATATATCCGATATTAAAGCGCTAAAAGAATTTTGTAGACTAGAAAAAATAAAAGTAATTGCAAAAGCCTCTCCTGCAATTATAAAAAATGAAATTTTTGAAGCCTGTGTAGAAGATAATTTGATAGAGCCTACTTTCATCACTGACTACCCATTAGAAATTTCTCCGCTAGCCAGAGCGTCAAGCTCTAAGCCGGATGTCGCAGAAAGATTCGAACTATTTATTGATGGTAAAGAAATAGCCAATGGTTTTTCAGAATTGAATGACCCAGAAGAACAAGCAGAGAGATTTAAAGATCAAGTATCTAAAAAAGATTCAGGTGATAATGAAGCCATGCACTTTGATAAAGATTACATTGAGGCACTTGAACATGGATTAGCTCCTTGTGCAGGCGTTGGTATTGGAATTGATAGATTAACAATGTTAATTACTGGTACCGAATCCATCAGAGATGTTTTATTATTTCCACAGTTAAAAAATAAGTGAGCGTTATGAGTAAAGATTGGACAAAAACCAGAGCAAAGGTTAAAGATTTTATTGAAACTGAAATTTATCCAAAAGAAACTGAATTATCAAAAGGAACTCCTGAAGCGAGGGAAATGCTTGGTTCCCTGATGCAATTAGCTAAAGATGAAAAAATTTGGGCACTAGGTCATCCAGAAGATATTGGAGGCGGAGGCATGCCTTTTATGGAGTATGTCTATGTAAATGAAGTTATTGGACGTTCATCCTTTGCTATGGTTGCTCTTGGAACACATTCTCTGCAAGACTCAATCATGCTTAGAGAATTTGCATCTCCGCATTGGCGTGATCAATACTTAGAACCTTTAGTACAGGGAGAAATTTTTCCAAGTTTTGGTATGACTGAGCCAGATGTAGCTAGTTCAGACCCAACTCAACTGCAAACCACGGCAATTTTGGATAATGGTACTTGGAAAATAAATGGCAGGAAGTGGTTCACTACTGGCGCTGCCAGAGCTGCCTATACAACGGTCATGTGTCGTACTGAATTAGATGCGCCAAGTCATGGTGCTTTTAGCATGATCATTGTTCCTACTGATAATCCAGGATATAAAATCATTAGAGAAACTCCTGTTTTGGGTATCAATGGCGGTCATTACGAAGTTGAATACGATAACGTTGAAGTCCCAGAAGAAAACTTATTGGGCCCGAGAGGCCAGGGTTTTATCATTGCGCAAAGAAGATTAGGCCCAGGTAGAATCTTTCATTGCATGCGTTGGTTAGGCCAAGCACAAAGAGCTTTTGACTTACTTTGTAAAAGAATGCATGAAAGAGAAACATTTGGCACTCCACTTACAAAAAAGCAACTTCTTCAAAAATTTGTTTTTGATAGTGCTTCAGAAATTCAAGCTTCTAGACATTTAACTCTAGATGCAGCGAAAAGAATTGATCAGGGCGATGACGCCAGGATAGAAATTGGCTTAATTAAAGTAGTAGGTGCTGAAATGCTACACAACGTAATTGATCGAGCTATTCAAGTACATGGAGCAAAGGGACTTACAGATGATACGCCCTTGAGCTTAATGTATCGTCATGCGCGCGAGGCAAGAATTTATGACGGTCCAGATGAAGTGCATGTTCAATCGGTTGCAAGAAGGATTCTCAAAAATTATGAAAACAATGGTCCTGGCTGGGATTTTGGTGAAAGGGACGCTTCGTTAGTAGCTTCTTGAAATGTCAGTTTTTAAGGAATTTTTAGAAAATTCTCTTCAGCAGAAAATAAAAAAATTAATTCCTCTCACCGGAGGAGCTTCCGCTGATATCAATAGAATAATTCTCGAAAGCGATAGAGAGCTGATTGTCAGACGAACTCTTTCCAAAGAAGAATCCGTGATGGCTATTCCAAAAACCTTGGAGGCCAAAATTCAAAAAATTGTTAAAGCAAACGATGCCCCAGTGCCAGAAATATTAATAGAATTTTCTGAAGGTGATGAAATAGGGGAAGGATATGTCATGGAAGCAATTGCAGGCGAAACCATTCCAAGAAAAATTTTAAGAGATGATAGCTTTAAAAAGGCCAGAGAAAAATTGCCATATGAAATAGGCATGTCTTTAGCAAAAATTCACCAAACGAAATTAGATCAATTACAAGATCTTGAACAAACATCTTTTTTAGATTCTTTGCAGAAACTTAATTTAGTCTATTTAAGTTTTCAACAACCTCAACCGGTATTTGATTTGGCTTTTAAATGGCTGGAAGCTCAAAATCTAGAAGATTATGGAGAAGTCTTAGTTCACGGAGATTTTCGTTTTGGTAATTTTATTATTTCTGAAGAAAATTTAGAATCCATCATTGATTGGGAATTGGCTCATATTGGAAATCCTATGGAAGACTTGGGCTGGTTGTGTGTAAGATCTTGGCGTTTTGGCAATGTTACAAAAAGAGTCGGAGGTTTAGGTGATATTGAAGAACTTATAGCTGGCTATGAAGCTAATTCAGAAATTAAAATTGACGAAACACAATTAGATATTTGGCAGCTTTATGGCTCTCTTAGATGGGGCGTGATTTGTATGATGCAAACCTTTGCACATCTCAATGGTTTTGTAAATTCAGTAGAAAAGGCAGCTATTGGCAGAAGAGTATCAGAGACAGAATTTGACTTAATGAATATGATTAAACATAAAAATTTCTTATGAGTATTTTCGACAGACCTTCTTCAGTAGAATTATTAGAAGCGGTAATTGATTTTATTAAGCAAGAAGTTAAATCGGATGATTATCCTGCTAATAAGAGATTTAAACTGCAAATTGTTTCTAATGTTCTTGGAATTGTGAAGCGTGAAGTAGAAAGTGGTAATGAAATTAATAAAAAATTTGAAAAACTAGGCGCTCAATTGTTAGGAGAAGAAAATTTTAGTTTGGAGGTACTTTCTGAGAAGCTTAGAAATAATAAAATTGATATTACTGATTCATCCTTGATTGATTTTCTTTATGAACTCACGGAAGAAAAAATAAAAATAGATAATCCAAAGTATCAAAAATGAAAAACCTTTTTCTAATTCCGACTTTTTTGTAGGGCTATAATTAACTATGGGCGGATATGATTTTATGGTGGTCCTTTGGTTTATCTTCATTGTTGTTGGTTTGTTTCGTATTAGAGATGATTATAGAGATTTCATGAATACGAAAGAAAAAATGAGTATTTCTTTAAGATCAAAGCTAAGCATGTTTACTGGCGGTATTGCCATGACATTATTTGGCATTGGCGGCCTTGTATATCTTCTAACTAATCCAAGTATGTTTTCTTGAACCTTATATTAAAGTTGATAATATTTCTAAAATGGAAGATCAAGATTACAACGTAATAAGATTTCTTAACTACTTAAAGTATAGAGCAGATCATCAAGGAGTTCCCTTAGCTTTAGATGAAGGATTTATCTTAGAATCTTTTCATGTAGGGGTAAGATTTTTCTTTGGCGTGACTATCGATGATAATGGATTACCCATCCATGATCGTGAACAGCCTCATGATGGATTTTTAGAAGAATGGTTAGAAAGGAGTATTAATTAATGAAAAAAATTCTGATTTTTATAGTTGTAACTTTCTTAATAGGCAGTTACTTTTTGTATGATTTTTATCAAAGTCAGCTATATGAAATGGAAAATTCTCTTGACCATATGATGCATCGACACTGAGAGTAATTAATTACTGTGGAATATACCCTGCACCGCTACAACCGTTAGTCATAGCTGCCTGTTTTATTGCAGTAAGGTTTCCTCTTAAAGCACCTAATTCTTCAGCTTGTTCTTTATTGGGCTTCATTCCAGCAAGTAAGGGTAGAAAAAGGACTGCACCAGTTGAAATCCATACGTCATTATCTTTTTTAATCTTATCTATTTCATTTTCAAGTTTTGGAACTCTAGCTATTAATTCAGCTGCTTGAATTTCTAATTCTTCACATGAAAATTTCATATACATTGCAGGAGATACATAGTCTGGCTTTACTGTTGTTGAGGAATTAGTGAATTGTCCTCCAGCACAACCGATAATAAGAAATAAGACTATTAGGTAATTAAATATACTTTTCATAAACTCTCCATAAAATTGTAATAAATATTACTATTTTATAAAAAAAACTCTATAGCAAGTCTATGACATCATTTTTTTCATCTAAAAGTTCTTGAGTAGTAAGATCAATTTTTCCTTGCGCGTAATCACTAATTGGTAAATCCTGCACAATAGATATCTTGCCTTCTGCATCAGCCTTAAGGGGAAAACCAAAAATTAAACCTTCAGGAACATTGTAGCTGCCATCGCTCATTACAGCTGCGCTAAACCAGTCGTCATCCGCAGTTTCACTCAAAGAAGCTTTTACTGTATCGATAGCTGCATTAGCCGCTGAAGTGGCAGAGGAAGCACCTCTGGCATCAATAATAGCCTTTCCACGCTGCTGAACGATCCTTAGAAAGTCTGATTCTATCCAAGCTTGATCATTGATCCAGCCAGACGCAGATTCTCCTTTTATTTCAGCATTATCAAGATCAGGATACATTGTAGGACTGTGATTTCCCCAGATAGTCATCTTTTTAATATCAGATATTGATAAATCACATTTATTAGCAACTTGAGCCTTAGCTCGATTAGCATCCAAGGCAGTCATTGCCATCCAAGTCTGCGAAGGATTTTTGCCATGCGTAGAACCAATAAGCGCATTAGTGTTAGCTGGATTACCTACTACTAAAATTTTAGCATCCGTTTTTGCATTTTCTCCTAGGGCCTTACCTTGCTCAGTAAAAATACCACCATTAATTTTTAATAAGTCAGCACGTTCTTCAATTTTCTTACCATTGATTGTTATACCCCTTGGGATACTTCCAACCAACAATGCCCAGTCTATGTCTCCGGAGGCTTCGTTCATATCGGAAAAGTTTTTTATAGTTCCCAAAGTGTTAAAACCACAGTCTTCTAATTCCATTCTTGAGCCCTCTAGCCTTGAAACCACTTGAGGTACTTCTACCAAGTTAAGATTTACTTTTACGTCAGATCCAAAAGTTTCACCACTTGCCAGTCTGGTTAAGAGAGCATATCCAATTTGGCCTGCAGCACCAGTAACTAAAACATTAACTTCTTTCATATCTATTCCTTTAAATTAAATTAAAAATATTTTTTCCTTCTTTTTGAGATACAGAAACCTTAGCATCCAACATCTCATTATTTATCATTGTATTTAGCAATTTTTCGTCTTTTAAACTATTGGCAATAAAGCGAGAGCCGTCTTCCAACACGCCAATAATTAAAGCAAATTCTAAACCTTTTCTCCCATTAATCACGGTATAAGTTTCAATTTTTCCATTTCCTTTAGGCTTTTCAGTAAAATTTTTAATTGCCCTAGAATTAATATCTTTTTGCACAGATGAATTATCAATTTTTTCATAAGTTTTCGCAGGCTTGGTAGACATTACTACAGCAGCATGCTTTGTAATAAACCATGAATTTGCCGTAAGCAAACCATAGGTATCCGGTTTTTTTCGAAGCTGCCTAACCATTTCGGTTGTCGAGAACATTGTGTAGGAATTTCCAGGACCACCAAAATAGGGCAGGCCACCTGTGACAGTTAAATCTTTCTTTTCGGGAGCAATACCCAGTTCTTTCTTAGCAATTTGCACTGCTGAAGGGAAGCAGGAATACAAATCAAAATGCTCAATATCTTTTAATTCGATTTCTGCTTGGCTCAAGGTTTGATTTACACAAGCATTTATCGCCGGCGAACTATGAAAATCTGGCCGCTCAGTAACATTCCAAATATCATCCAGTATGGAACATCCATGAACATAGACTCTTTTAGATTCGGCAACGTTGAGTTCATCGGCTTTTTCTTGCGACATCAAAACATAGGCTGACGACATATTGACTCGTATCACTGAGTTTAAATACTTAGTATAAGGAAAACCAATCATACGATTATTCGGCGTTACGTCAGAAATTTCCTCAGGACTTCTAAAAGTTGGAAACCATGAAAAAGGATTATTAGAAGCTATTTTGCTAAAGGTGCTAAATAGGTCACTTGACTCTTGAAGATGTGTTTCAGCCGTTTTTCCTTCATGCTTTCTTATAGCATTTGCAAATAAAGGATAAACATTAGTTGGAAGGTCCATACCATGTAATTTTTCATGATCAGAAAAGCCAATGGCATTGTTACCAATCATTTCTGGACTACCACCTGGCTCGTCCAACCAATCTAGGGAAAGCCCTGACTTAAGTCTAGCAATCATCGTTTGTAAGGCTTCACCACCAGCTAACAAAGCACACTCAGTATCTCCAGCGGTGATTTTAGATAAAGCGTCATCTAAAAGGACTTGCGGACTATTACCGCCCATAGGCGCATAAACTTCTTGCTTAGCAGAAATTCCTAATTTATTTCCTAATGTTCTAGGAAAGTTTGAATATTGAAAACTTGATTGATTAGTTGCGGTCAAGAAGTCAACGGAGAATCTAACAACACCAAGATAATCAATATGTTGGTTTAAATTTTTTATTCCGCTATCTTGAATTGCTAACTCACTAGCTTTGGCTAAGAGTTCTTGAGGATTCAAACCATCTTCTTTAGATTTATCAGTAAAATCACCCACGCCAATGATAACTGGCGCTTTTTTATCTACTTTTTTATTTTGCTTACTTTCTGACAAGATGTAATATTACCGACTTAAATAATAAACGCATATTAAATAACAAGGAGAACTAAATGACTATTAATTTTGATGGAAAAGTTGCAATCGTCACTGGAGCTGGAGGCGGTTTAGGTAGATGTCATGCTTTGGATTTAGCTAAAAGGGGTGCCAAGGTTGTCGTAAATGACTTAGGTGGAAATGTAGATGGTTCAAACGATGGTTCGCTATCAGCAGCAGAGAAAGTAGTTGAAGAAATAAAAGCAGCTGGCGGAGAAGCCATGGCAAATGGAGCGAGTGTTACAGATATTGGCCAAGTAGAAGATATGGTTAAACAAACTATGGATGCCTATGGAAGAATTGATATTCTTGTTAACAATGCTGGAATTTTAAGAGACAAATCATTCACTAAAGTGACCGATGAAGATTTTAGAATGGTATTAGAAGTTCACTTAATGGGAACGGTAAACTGCACCAAAGCAGTTTGGGAAATTATGAAAGAACAAAACTATGGCAGAGTGGTTGTGACCTCTTCGTCAAGCGGTCTTTATGGCAATTTTGGTCAAACTAACTATGGTGCTGCAAAAATGGGTGTTGTAGGTTTGATAAATACTTTGAAACTAGAAGGAGCAAAATACAACATAAAATGTAATGCTCTTGCACCAGTTGCTGGTACCAGAATGACGGAAGATCTAATGCCGGGAGAAGTACTTGATCAAATTCAACCGGATCACGTAACACCAGCAGTAACCTATATGGTATCTGAAGATGCTCCAACAGGTGTCATCATGTCTGCAGGAGCAGGCGTTTTTGCCAGAGTTTTCATCCATGAAACTATAGGAGTCAATCTTGGAACGGGCGAAGATATGACGGCAGAAAATATAGCAGATAAATGGGATACTATTTCAGATATGAAAGATGCAAAACCTTGTTACCAAGGTGGCGAGCAATCTCAAAAAATATTTGAATTAATAATGAAAGGCTAAGGCTGACCAGCTCTTTCATTGCTTACTGACACTTTATAAATTTCTCCGGTTTTGTTTTCTTTACAAAACTGGGGAACTGAAGACTCTGCTGTTAAAATATAAAGCTCCTTTCCATTTTCTCCACCTAGCATGCAAGCGTAAGCTGGATTTGGCGTAGCAATTCGGTCAGTAATTTGTCCGCCTTTTTTGTATCTGATTACCTCGGAAGTAGTAGGAGAAGCAACCCAAATTCCATAATCTGCGTCTAAGCAGATACCATCAGGCACTGGAAAAGGAACATTACTAGACTCTTTTAAAGATATATTAAGAAACCTGATTATGGAGGTAATTATTTGGTACCTCTTGGGCATCACATTAGCCCAATTACTCTTATTTATTAATTCTCCTGGTTTAGAGATTTTAAATGAAGTTAAGGTTCCTCCAAAGGTTTCGCCAACAATCAATTCATTGCCGTCTTCTGTAATTACTGCACCATTTGGAAAAAGCAGATTAGAGGCACAAATTTTTGCTTTACCTTCAGGAGAAACTGCAATCAAACAGGTTTTTTTTATGTTGCTTTCAGCATTATCTGCGCCAAAATTTCCCACGTATGCTGTGCCATCTTTAGCAATCACCATATCGTTACATTGGAAAGGAGTTAGGTGAGACATATCAGAATGTAAGCTCAGATTGCCTTCATTAATCTTCATTAGCTTTCTATCAAGCATAGAAACAACAACTAGACTGCCATCGGGTAACCAACCTAAGCCAGAAGGCTGATTAGGAACTTCTGCAATCGTATCTGTATTCCCATTAGCATCAATGGTGTGAACCTTATGTCCATGCATATCGGAAATCCATAATCTATTATCTCGCCAACGAGGACCTTCTAAAAAATGAAAACCATCTGCAACTTTTACTAAACCAACCATTTCTTTTATTTTTCCAATAGTCGAACAAGCTTTTCTGGATAATCTGTAATAATTCCATTTACTTTAATCTTTAATAAAGATTTCATAAATCTCAAGTCGTTTACTGTCCAACAGATTACAAATTGATCGAGATTTTTAATTTTTTTGATCAAGTTTATCGATTCAGAAGAGTCTACATGCAAACTTATTCCATTTGATTTTGATTTCTTAATAATGCTTAAGATTTTTTCAAAATCATAATTGTAAAGCGATGGAATTAAATTAAGAGTAGCTGGATATTCTGAATATCTTTTTTTTAGTAATTTCACTACGGCCGGCAAATAACTTAAAAAATGAAAATTTTCTTTTTTAAAATTTGATTGCTTAATGATTTTAAATAAATTTTCATGCTCTTTTAATGCACCTTTAACTTCAATAAATATTTTTTTTCTTTTTGGGGTTTTCGCCAAGACTTCTTCTAAAGTCGGGATACTTTCATTTTTAAACTTTTTTGACTTCCAAAGACCGATATCTATCTCTTTTAAATCACTAAGATTTAGCGATGAGATAGTTTTTTTTGATGAGGAAACCCGATTAAGATTATTATCATGACAACAAACAAAATGTTTATCTTTTGTCATTCTTAAGTCAATTTCTATGGCATCTGATTTTTCTAACCACGCTTGTTTATAGGCCGATAGGGAGTTTTCTGGAGCTTTTCCAGAAGACCCTCTATG
>QOPF01000008.1 GCA_003331625.1 Gammaproteobacteria bacterium
TCTCTATGATGTGAGAGACGATTCCAAAAGCAGGTAAAATCATAATGTAAACTTCTGGATGCCCAAAGAACCAAAATATATGCTGGAATAGGACTGGATCTCCTCCGCCTCCGGCTTTGAAAAAACTAGTCCCAAAATGAATATCCATGAGCATCATAGTTACAGCTCCGGCTAGCACTGGCATAACAGCAATTAGCAAGTAAGCAGTAATAAGCCACGTCCAAACAAAGAGAGGCATTTTCATCAATGTCATATCAGGTGCTCTCATATTTAAAATGGTGGTAATTACATTTATTGAACCCATGATGGAAGAAGCTCCCATGATGTGTACGGCAAAAATAAAGTAAGTTACCGTAGGTGGGGCATACTCCGTAGAAAGAGGAGCATAAAACGTCCATCCAAAGTTAGGGGCTCCGCCTTCCATAAAAAAGGTTGAAAGCAATACTCCAAAGGCAGCGGGAAGAATCCAAAAACTTAGATTATTTAATCTAGGAAGCGCCATATCAGGGGCTCCAATTTGCATAGGAACGAGCCAATTTGCAAAACCAACAAAGGCCGGCATGATAACTCCAAAAACCATGATTAATCCATGATTGGTAACCATTTGATTATAAAATTCAGGGGAAACAATCTGACTTCCTGGCTCAAAGAGTTCCGCTCTAATGACCATAGCCATTGCTCCGCCTATGAACAACATGATGAAACTGAACCATAGATATAAAGAACCAATATCTTTGTGATTGGTTGTGTAAAGCCAACGAGTTATTCCCTTGGCTGGACCATGATGATGATCGTCGTGATGTCCTTCTATTACTGCGCTCATTTAAAGCTCTCCGTATAATTTAAAGTTTGTTATTTTTATAGTCTAAAATTTCTTTGGGGACGACTACTTCGCCATCTCCTTGCGCATCGTTACCCCAAGCTTGTCTTGTATAAGTAATCACTGCTGCAATTTCTACTTCCGAAAGTTGTTCTGCATAGGATTGCATTGCAGCTCCTTGAACACCTTCCATAAGAATTTCTACCTGTCTTCTCTTATCATTCATAACGATCTCACTTCCCGCTAGAGCTGGAAATACAGGTGGAATTCCAGCGCCGTTTACTTGATGACAGGCAACACAATTCTTTAGGTAAACTTCTTCACCTATCGAAACCAACTCGTCAGTTTCCCAAAGCTTTTCGGTTAAGAGAGCTTGTTGGATTTTTAAATCTTTTTTGCCTTGAATAAAATTAGCATAGTCAGTATCTGAAACCGCTTTTACAACTATTGGCATATACCCATGATAAACACCGCACAATTCTGTGCATTGACCTCTATAAACTCCTGGCTCGTCGATAAAGGTCCAGGCAGTGTTAATGAATCCTGGGATAGCATCTTGTTTGACTGCAAAATCTGGAACCCACCAAGAATGAATTACATCGTTCGCAGTTATCAAAAATCTCACTCTTTTATTGACGGGAATAACTAAAGGCTCATCAACTTCAAGAAGGTAATTCTCTCCTTTGGGAGCAATATTATTTCTAGCATCAAGGGATGTCAGTAAATTACTGAAGAAACTTACTTCGTCTTCCATATATTCATATTGCCACTTCCATTGATGACCTGTTATCAAGATATTTATGTCCCCTTCTTCGTCATCATATGCTTTGATCATGGTGCTTGTAGCAGGAATTGCCATGCCTACTAAAATAACCGCAAATAAAATTGTCCAGGTTAGTTCTAGTTTGGGGTTATCATCAAAATCAGCTGGCTCAACCCCTTCTTTTTTTCTGTATTTCAGAATAAGAAAGACCATAAAGCCCAAAACTGCCGCACCTATTGCTACACATATCCAGAAAACGGTCATGTGAAGACCAAATATTTCTTGAGCAATGGCATTAGCTCCGGGAGTCATATTAATGTCATCCCAGGCAGAAAAGGATAGAGGTGCCAAAAGTAAGGCTGTCAGGCCATGAATAAATTTTTTCAAATACATCTCAAATAAGTTTTAGTGGGCGTCTAACGAAATGAATTATATATTATTAAGCCCTAATCAATAGGCTTATTGAGCATTCTAGAAGTATCTGGAATAAGATTAGTCCATAACCTAAAAGACTCTGCGCCTTGCTCTATCAACATGCCAAAGCCATCAGAGACTTTTTCAGCGCCGCCTGCTAAAGCTTCCTGCATGAAAGCTGTTTTTTCAACAGAATAAAATAAATCATAAGCCAATTTTGTCCCTGAAAATAAGGCTTCTGGCAGGCCTATAGATTCTCCTGGTTGAGTTGAAATTGAAGTAGAGTTGATAATAAAATCAAAGGAATCAGATAGCAAAAAGTCATCCGAGAGGCTTCCAGCTTCAAATAATATGCCTGTTTCATCTAGGTTAACTTTACTTTCAAGCTCCTTCTTTAATAAAAGTGCTTTGCTTTCAGTTCTATTTGCAACTTTTAACTTCTCTGGCATCTTTTGGAGAATAGAGGGAATAATTCCTCGTGCAGCTCCGCCTGATCCTAAGATTAAAATCTTCTTACCTTTCAGAGGAGCATTTAAGTTTTCTTCTAAATCTTTTACGAGCCCATGGCCATCCGTACAATCGGCAAATAATTTATCTTCTTTTAGGTAAATGACATTGCATGCCGAAGCAAGTCTAGCTCTTTCTGAAATTTCATCAGCACAATTCAATGCAGCCTCTTTTAAAGGAAGCGTTATAGAAACTCCTCTGCCGTCGTCTTTAAAAAAACTTCGGAGCCATTCTTCTAAATTATCTTGTGTAACTTTATGTTTATTAAACTCTATATTTACCTTGAATTGATCGGCAAAATTTTGATGAATCTCTGGAGATTTAGAGTGACTAATTGGATTGCCTATTACAGCAAGTTTTAATTTCTTATCCATTCGTCAGTTATTAAATTTTGAATTGGGGTTGGTGTGTCTTCTCCGCCAAGCTTTCCATCTAATATAGATACCTCTTCTCCAAATAAGTTTTTAACTTCTTCCGCATTTTTTGCAGGAGACTCTGAAGAAATATTTGCTGAAGTTGACGTAACCACACTGTTCAATTTTTTAGAAAGTTTAATTATCGAAGGATGAATGCTTTGTCTCAAAGCTACATACTCGCTATTGCCTTTTATCCAAGAAGGTACATTTTCATTTGCTGGAACTAACCAAGTATGAGGTCCAGGCCATTTACTTCTTGCTTTTTCTATCAAGTCTTTCGACAAATGTGAAAGGTAAGGCTCAAAATGCGAAAAATCGCCCGAAACTAAAATTAAACCCTTATCTAAGGCTCTCTGTTTTAGAAAACAAATTTTTTTTACACATTCTTCTGAATCTGGCAGGCAGCCTAAGCCCCAAACACCCTCAGTTGGGTATGCATAAATCATTAATTTGCCATAGCTTCGGTTGGGCTTAGAGGCTTTCGTTTTCCTTTTTTAGAGTTTCTTTTTGTTCATTTCTAAGGTTTTGTACCTTTTTTGCAAGCTCTTCGTTACCTGTTGATAACATTTGAGCTGCAAGATAACCAGCATTTATGGCTCCTGCTTTACCAATAGCTACTGTAGCCACAGGTACACCCTTAGGCATTTGTACAGTTGATAACAATGCATCAAAACCATTTAAAGGACCTCCATCTCCTGGTACGCCTATAACCGGCAAGGTAGTTTTTGAGGCAATATTTCCGGCTAAATGAGCAGCTAAACCAGCAATTCCAATGAAGACTCTTACGCCATCTTCTATGGCCTCATCAATGTGTGCGTGAAGTAATTCTGGAGTTCTGTGTGCGCTTAAAATATTTATCGAATACTCTACTTGAAGTGTATCTAAAATTTCACCCGCAGCTTTTGCTAAATCTAAATCTGACTTTGAACCCATTACAATTGAAACTTTCATTTTATATCTCCTTAACTAAAATGTTATTTTACTGATATTGAAAATAATTTCGAATAAGAATTATGGCTATAAGAAAAATTTTAAAGTTTCCAGATCAAGACCTCAGAACAAAAGCTGAAAATATTGCAGTATTTGATGACGAGTTAAAAGTTCTAACTGATGATATGTTAGAGACTATGTATTCAGTAAACGGTATTGGGCTAGCCGCCACGCAAATCGGTATCCATAAAAGAGTAGCTGTTATAGATATTAGTCCTGAAAAAAATGAACCTCTCATAATTATTAATCCAGAAGTAGAAATTTTAGATGCAACAAAAAAAGAAGATTACGATGAAGGGTGTCTGAGTGTTCCTGGTTTTTTTGAAACTATTTCAAGACCTTCAGAAATTAAATTAATTTATAAAAATCTTGAAGGAAGCCAAAAAGAAATTAAACCCGAAGGATTGTTAACTAAAGTTATTCAACATGAGCTCGACCATCTTAATGGCAGATTGTTTGTGGACCATATTTCTCAACTTAAAAGAAGAAGAATTAGAAATAAAATAGTTAAACAAAAATAATGAATATTTTATTTGCCGCAACGCCTGATATTGCTCTGGAAACCTTAGAAGTTATTTATCATTCAAAACATGAATTGCTCGGCGTTATCTGTTCTGAAGAAAAGCGATCCGGTAGAGGACTTAAAATTAAAAAAAGTCCCATCAGAAATTTTGCAGAAGAAAAAAAAGTAAAAATATTTTCTTACGAGGACATAAAGGATCCAAGTTTCATGTCAGTTCTAGGAAAACTTAATATTGATTTGCTCTTAGTTTTTGCTTTTGGGCATATTATTTCTGAAAGCTTAATAAATCTTCCAAAGTATGGAAGCGTTAATATTCATACTTCGTTGCTGCCAAAATACAGAGGCGCTGCTCCCATACAAAGATGTCTCATAAACTGTGAAAATGAGACAGGTATTTCTTTTATGAAAATGGATGCTGGTCTCGACACTGGACCTGTAATAGAGACTTTCAAAATAGAGATCAAAGAAGGTATGAATACCGAAGACCTAGAAAAAATTATGAGCTCCATATCTTCTATAAATATCCTACAAACTATTGATTATATTGAATTAAATAATTTAAATTTAATAGAGCAAAATGAAAATGATGCATCATATGCATCTAAAATAAATAAGCAAGAAGCTCTTATAGATTGGTCTAAACCTGCCATTGAAATAATAGGAAAAATTAATGGTTTATGCCCGAATCCTTGTGCATATTCAAGGTATCAAAACGAAAGAATTATATTTTATAGAGCGGTGCCCTCTCCTATTGAATCTCAAGGAGCTGGAAAAATAATCTCCTCAGAAAAAAACGAATTGTTAATAGGTGGTATCGATAAATGCGTCTCGATAAAAGAACTAGCTAGAGAAAGTAAAAAAAGAATGACATATAAAAATTTCTTTAATGGGTCAAAGAATTTTTTTCTAAAGAACGAAATCTTTGAATAATTGTGATGATATTCACAATCTTTTTTTTCTGAGAGTATAATTTTTATAGGGATAAAAAATTGAATATTTTAATATTAGGTGCTGGCCAAGTTGGCTCTGAGTTAACGGAAATTCTTTCTGAAGATGGTCACAGCATAACTCTTGTAGATTTAGATAAGGAAAAGCTAGAAAAGGAATCTGAACAGCTTGATATAAAAACAATTTGTGGAAACTGCTGTTATCCGCAAACTTTAGAAGATGCAAATATTCAGGATACGGAATTAGCGATCGCAATGACTGCATGGGATGAAGTAAATTTAGTTGCTTGTCAAATGATAAAACACTTAAATAAAAAAACTCGAACCATGGCCAGGATTAGAGCTAGAGAATACCTAAAAGGTAAGGGAAGTAAAATTTTTGAAAACGGCGAATACTCTGTAGATGTTTTGATTTCCCCAGAAACTCTTATCACCGAATACATATCAAAATTAGTTCAGTTACCAGGTGCTCTTCAGGTCTTAGATTTTGGAAATGGGACAGCTTCTATGGTTAGTGTGAAAGCTGTCAGTGGTGCTCCGATAACCGGTCATAAAGTTTCAGAGCTTAGAGAACATATTCCTAAAGCAGATACAAGAGTCGCTGCGATTTATAGAGAAGAAGAAATAATAATACCTAGCGGTGCTGATTTTATAAGAGATGGGGATGAGGTTTTCTTCATCTCAGCAAAAGCCAACATAAAAAAAGTAATGTCAGAAATTAGACCGCGTGATTCAAAATATAAAAATATTATGATTGCTGGTGGAGGAAAAATAGGAAGAAGGCTCGCCAAGTTATTGGAAGATAAATTTAGCGTAGTAAAGATTATAGAAAAAAGTAGAAAAAGAGGAGACTATTTATCCGAGAATCTAAACTCAACTTTAGTGTTAAATGGAGATGCCACAGATCAAGATTTTCTCATAGAAGAGGGCATAGATTCTGTTGATATGTTTTGTTCCGTAACTGATAGTGACGAAGCAAACGTAATGTCATCATTATTAGCGAAAAAATTAGGTGCGAAAAAGGTACTATCTCTTATGAACAAACAATCTTTTCTAGACCTAATTCATCAAGGTGAAGTTGATATAACGGTCATTCCTAATGAAATAACAGTGGGAGTTGTTCTTAAAAACATTACAAAAGCAAAAATTGAAAGAGCTCATACATTTAAAAGGGGTAAATCTGAGGCTGTTGAGTTGATTGCCAACCCTGAAACTACTTCAAATATAATCGGCAAAGAAATAGACGATATAAAGCTGCCAAATGGCTGTACAATTAGTGCAGTAATACGGGGAAAAGAAGTCAAAATTGCCCATCATGATGTTAAAATTCATGAAAATGATCATATAATAATATTTTTATCCGATAAAAAATTGTTTCCAGCACTAGAAACAAGTTTAATGAATTAATAGAATTTAGAAGAAATTAAATGAAATTTAGACTCATTTCGAGGGTTTTAGGAATTGGACTGATATCTTTCTCATTTCTACAGTTGACGCCTATCTTGGTTTCTATAATTTATAGCGAAGAAAATATTAGTGCATTTGCATACTCTTTCGCGATAACTCTTGTATTTGGGTCTTTTCTTTATCTTATTAACTTTGAGAAAAAATATGATGGTATTAGAGTCAAAGAGGGATTTCTTTTAACTGTTCTTTTATGGCTATTTTTTACTATTTTTGCAACCATCCCTTTGGTATTAGGGACAAAAAATGAATTGTCGCTAGTAAGTGCTTACTTTGAGGCTACATCAGGCTTAACAACCACTGGTGCAACAATATTCTCGGATTTATCTAACGAATACTATTCAATATTGTTCTACAGGGGATTATTACAATGGGTAGGGGGATTAGGAATAATTGTTTTGGCTATAGCATTGATGCCGCTTATAGGAATAGGGGGGATACAACTTTACAGAGGGGAAACTCAAGGCCCTATTAACCAAAGTAAGCTTAGGCCTAAAATAGCTGAAACTGCCAAAGTTTTAGTCTACATCTACCTTATATTGACGCTTTTATGTTTTTCTTCTTATTTTCTTGCGGGTATGAGTTATTTTGATGCAATAGTTCACTCTTTTACCACCATAGCCATAGGAGGTTTTTCTAACTATAACGAGAGTTTTGCTTATTTTGACAATAATACAATTTATTTCTTGGCTATAATCTTTATGTTCATATCTGGCATTAGTTTTTCACTACATTATTTGTCTTTTTCTAGTTTTAGGTTGTTTAACTACCTTAAAGATCCAGAGTTTGGATTTTATTGGAAGATGTTGTTTATGGCTTTTATTCTTTTTGTTTTAACAATAGGAATGAACGACTCGTCTTTTTCTTCAAGCTCCATTGTAATTTCGTTATTTTCTATTACTTCTTTTGCTACCACTACTGGTTTTACAATATATGATCACACTACCTTCCCCTCTTTTTTGCCACAACTATTAATTTTTATAGGAATGATTGGTGCATGTGCAGGTTCAACCGCTGGAGGTTTCAAATCTATAAGGGGCTTAATTTTATTAAATCATGCAAGAAGAGAATTGAAAAAACTTATTCATCCTAATTTAGTTTTGCCATTAAAAATAGGTAAGAAAAAAATTAGCAACGAAGTTGCAGATTCTGTTTGGGGATTCTTAACAGTTTATTTGCTAACATTTTTAGTTGGAGCTTTTATATTAATAGGGCAGGGCATAGATGCCGAAACAGCCTTTACTGCAATAGCAGCCTGTCTTAATAATTTAGGTCCCGGTCTTGGGGAAGTAGCATATAATTACGCTGGAATGGACTCTTTTGCAAAGATATTATTATCCTTTGTTATGATACTAGGCAGGCTTGAAATATATACTTTGTTGGTATTGTTTACATCTTTCTTTTGGAAAGAGTAGTAAGTACTTACTATCAATAATAAATAGACATGAAAGAAAACAAAATGGAAAAAATTACCTCTCTCTGTAAAAGAAGAGGGTTCATTTTTCAAACGGCTGATATATATGGAGGCATGCAGGGTGTATATGATTATGGCCCTTTAGGTGTCGAGCTTGCTAACAATATAAAGCAGTCTTGGTGGCAAGCCATGATTTATCAGAGAGATGATATTGAAGGATTGGATTCTTCTATTTTGGGAAGCCAGGATATATTTTCACAATCAGGTCATGAAGATACGTTCTCTGATCCCATGGTTGATTGCAAGTCCTGTGGTGAAAGATTTAGAGCAGACCAAGTTCCGGATTATTGTAAAAAGGAAGATTTAACAGAGCCAAGAGATTTTAACTTGATGTTTAAAACAAATATTGGTCCTGTAGATGATGGAACCTCTACAGCATACTTAAGGCCTGAAACTGCACAGCATATATTTATTAACTTCAAAAATGTATTAGACAGCACATCCAGAACTTTACCTTTTGGTATTGCTCAAATCGGAAAGGCATTTAGAAATGAAATAACAGCAAGAAATTTTATATTTAGGAAAAGAGAATTTGAGCAAATGGAAATGGAATATTTTGTAGACCCCAAAGATGATGAAAAATTTCATTCTTATTGGATAGAAGAAAGAATGAAATGGTGGCTTAACCAAGGCTTAAAAGAGGAAAATCTTGAGCTTTTAAGCGTACCTAAAAATGAGCTTTCGCATTATTCTAAAGCTACCACAGATATCATGTATAAATTTCCTCACGGGACAGAGGAATTGGAAGGTATTGCAAACAGAACGGACTTTGATTTAGGTTCACATACAAAATCTCAAGAAGAATTTAAAATTAGAGCAAAAGTAAAGACGAATAACACTTCTAAAGCCAAACTAGCCTATCAAGATAAAGTTTCAAATGAATGGCTCATTCCATATGTAATAGAGCCAAGCGCTGGGGTAGAAAGAGCGTTTTTAGCTATATTAAATGATGCTTACAAGGAAGAAGAGCTTGAAAATAATACAAAAAGGATAGTATTGTCCTTGAAAAAGCATCTATCTCCTGTGAAAATAGCTGTAATTCCTCTAAAAAAGAATGTAGAGGATATAGTGAAAAAGGCTATAGAGATAAAAAATAGCCTATTAAATCTAAATATCGGAAGAATAAGTGTAGAAAACACAGGGAATATAGGAAAGAGTTATAGAAAGCATGATGAAATTGGAACGCCAATTTGCATAACAGTAGATTACGACACTATAGAGAAAAATATGGTTACCTTTAGAGACAGAGATACCATGGAACAGACTTCTGTAAGCCTTGATAACCTTGAACAAGAGGTTATAGAAATATTTCAAGATAAATAATTATGGCGATTGAAAAGTATATTATCTTGGATAGAGATGGTGTGATAAATGTAGACCTGTTTGATTACGTTACAAACCCAATCGATTTTAAATTTGAGCAAGGTAGTTTAGAGGCTCTTAAAAAATTAACGCTCTTCGGCTATAAAATTATTGTAGCTACTAACCAAGCTTGTATTAGTTTGGGGATAGCCACTAAAAAAGAAATTGATGATGTTAATTTACACATGAAACAGAAGGCAAAAGAAAATGGAGCTGAGATATTGCATATTGAAGTCTGTCCACATAAGCCTGAAGATAAATGTAAGTGCAGAAAGCCAGAAACAGGGCTTTTAACTTCAGCAGAGAAGTTATTAAATATTAATTTAAAAGGTTCCTTTTTTATCGGTGATAAATTTTCTGATATTCAATGTGCTCTAGCGCACGATTGTCTTCCTGTTCTGGTTAAAACTGGTTACGGTGAAATAACTTTGAAGAATCATGACGTTTCTCAAGCCCAAGTTTTCGAGAGACTTTCATCTGCAGCTAATTTTATATGTCAGTGATCTTGTTTTTTCGTACTTTGTTTTTTTATATTATTTTAGCAATTTCGCTCATATTAATTTCTTTAACCTTCCCGTTTTGTATTTTTATTGATAAAAAATTTAGACAAAAAATAATTTTATCGTGGGTTTCTTTTTTTAGGTTTTGGATAAGATATTGTTGTGGAGTAAAAATTATTTTCAAAGGAAACTTAGAAATATTGAAATCAAAAGAAAAGAAAATTTTTTTTTGTAACCATCAAGGATTTATTGAAACGCTAGTTTTGTATGAAAAGTTTATTCCAACTGCAACCATACTAAAAGATGTTTTGTTGTCTTGGCCTATAATTGGCTGGGCTTTAAGATTATTAAGTTCTATTCCTATTAATAGGGGAAGAGGTCCTGAAGCGATAAAAAAAATATTTAGTTATGGGCCAAAACTTTTGAATGATGGCTTTTCTATCATTTATTACCCTGAAGGCACTAGAAGAAAGCCTAGTGAATTAGGTACTTATAAAAAGACCGGAGCTGATCTGGCTTATAAGACAAAAAGCCAAATAGTTCCTATTGTTCATAACGCAGGCGAATGCTGGTACGGAGGCGATTTTTTAATAAAATCTGGAAAGATAATTTTTTATATAGGTGAAGCTATAGAGCCTACAGAGAATGTAAATGAAACAACCGAAAAAGTTAGATCCTGGACAAAAGAAAAGTATGAGGAACTTTTTTAACTTAAATATCTATGTTGCCTATGAGGGAGGCATTTGTTTCAATAAACTCTCTTCTGTTTTCGACATTATCCCCCATTAGCTGCTCAAAGAGATCGCTTGCCTCATCGGCATCCTCAATTTTAACTTGAACCAATCTTCTATCAGCCGGATTCATAGTGGTGTCCCAAAGTTGTTCTGGGTTCATCTCACCCAGGCCTTTATATCTTTGAAGTGAAAGGCCCTTTCTTGTAGCTTCCATTATTTTCTGAAAAGGAGATATAAAATCATCTATGACAATTTTTTCTCCTGATATTGACACAAAGCTTGTTTTTAACTTGATTTCTCCCAATGCTTTTTTGAAGGCTCTAATTACCTTATAAGGTGTTGTTTGATTTGATTTAAAAAACGAGAAAGGAATAATAAAAAAAGAAGAGTACCCATGCTCAAATCTTTCTATAAGTAAAGACTGTTTATTTTTTTCGTCTATAGAGGCTTTCCAAGAAATGCCCTTTTGTTGATCTATATTTTTTAGAAAACTTTTAATCCATTTTTTTATATTTTCTGAAGAAGGAGAAGTAGGGAATTCGTCACAATACAACATTGACATTAATATAGCTTTATCGAGTGCAACTGCTGGATTAGAAATTGAAGTTTGAAAGTTGTTGTAAAGCTTTAATAAGTCTTTATATTTTTCTGGTTTAATTTTTTTTGATGCACTGATGTTGAGTTCGGTTTCATCTACTGCTTTGTCGACCATAAATTCTTGCAGAGCATCTTCGTCTTTTAAATAAATATCTTTTTTGCCTTTCTTTACTTTGTATAAAGGTGGTTGAGCAATATAAATATATCCTGCCTCAATTAGTTCCGGCATTTGCCTATAAAAAAAAGTAAGTAATAGTGTTCTGATATGAGATCCATCTACATCAGCATCAGTCATTATTACAATTGAGTGATACCTTACCTTTTCCAGATTAAACTCATCTCGAATCCCACAACCTAAGGCTGTGATCAAAATAACTATTTCTTGGCTGCTTAGAACCTTATCTAATCTAGCTTTTTCTACATTTAAGATCTTACCTTTTAAAGGCAATATTGCTTGATTTTGTCTATTTCTTCCTTGTTTTGCTGAACCCCCGGCAGATTCTCCTTCTACTAAGTAAATTTCGCTTAATTCTGGTTTTTTCTCTTGGCAATCAGCAAGTTTTCCAGGAAGGCCAGAGCCATCTAATCTTCCTTGTTTTCTAGTCATTTCTCTTGCCTTTCTAGCTGCCTCTCTTGCTCTAGAAGCCTCTAAGATTTTAGAGACAATAATTTTTGCTTCAGAAGGATTTTCTAATAAATAGTCAGACAAATGCTTATAAGTTTGTTGTTCTACTACAGGCTTTATTTCGGAAGAAACTAACTTATCTTTTGTTTGGGAAGAAAACTTAGGATCGGGGAGCTTTGTAGAAACTATTGCTGTCAATCCTTCTCGAGCATCTTCTCCGCTAGGAGGAGAAGTTTCATTTTTTAAGTACCCTTCTTTTTCCATAAAGTTATTAAGCGTTCTTGTTAGCGCGGTTCTAAATCCTACTAAGTGACTTCCTCCATCTCGTTGCGGAATGTTATTGGTGAAACATTGAATATTTTCTTGGTATGTATCATTCCACTGAAGCGCAATTTCTATAGAAACTCCCTTGCCTGCATCTTTGCTGAAACTAAAAATTTTGTTCAAAGAGTTTTTATTTTTGTTTTTGTAAGCTACAAATTCTTCTAGGCCGCCTGTTGATTTAAAAATATTACATTTAGAAGACCTCTCGTCTGTAAGTTCTATCTCGACGCCTGAGTTTAAAAACGAAAGCTCTCTTAATTTCTTTTGTACTATTTCATAATCAAAAATTCTTTGTTTTCCGAAGGTTGATTCTGACGGGATTATACTTATTGTAGTTCCCTGATCTTTAGTGTTACCCGTGGGTTTAATTTTATTTTTTGGGGCTCCGTCTTTATAGGATTGTTTGTAAATTTTTCCTTCCCTTTTTATTTCTAATTCCAAGGATTCTGACAAAGCATTTACTACCGATACACCGACTCCATGAAGTCCCCCAGAAACTTTATATGAATTATCATCAAATTTTCCTCCGGCGTGTAACTTTGTCATGATGACTTCGGCTGCTGAAATTCCTTCATCTTTGTGAATGTCGACAGGAATTCCTCTTCCGTTATCGCTGACACTTACACTGGCATCAGAGTGAATGACTACTTTGATTTTATCGCAATGCCCAGCTAAAGCCTCGTCGATAGAATTATCCACAATTTCGAAAATCATATGATGAAGGCCAGTACCATCGTCTGTATCACCGATGTACATTCCTGGTCTTTTTTTGACTGCTTCTAGCCCTTTTAAGACTTTAATATTTGAAGAATCGTAGACGTCTTGCTTTGATTGTTTATCAGACTTTTTTGACATCAGATATTATAAATCAATTACACAATCAAACTCATATTTTTCTATTCTTTCTAAGGAAGTGATAAATAATTGATACTTTGTTTTTCTAAGAGCTTTTAAAGCTATCTCCAAATTTATATCGTCCAGTTCTGATGGTAGGTCGTCCACTAACAAAATAAATTCATCTATATTAGATTCATATTTATTATTAATGAAAAATAAATAAATCAATAAAATCAGTACTTTCTGCTCGCCTCTTGAGAGAATATTTCCAGAATCTTGGCTGTTTATCTTGATTGAGAGATCAGAAGTTTGAGGTCCTAGAGAGCTGTAACCCCTAATTTTATCTTTTGAATATACCTCTCTTAATTCTTCTAAAAGGTTTTCCTCCCATCCTTGGTAGTATTTTATTGTTACTGCCTCATATTTTTTTTTAAGTCTTTCTGGAAGATCTATAGAGGCAAGAAAGGATCCAAAATTTTCAATAAAAAATGTTATAAGATTTAATTTTGATTTGGTAATTAATAGGGACGAATCTACAAAAACATTTGTCCATGATTTTACCTCATTCAATGATCCTTTTTTTAATGCTCTGTTTCTTTGTGCAAGAGCTTTTTTAAAATACGAATAATTTTTTTTATAGTCTTGTTCCACGTGAAACAAAAGATAGTCAACAAACGACCTTCTATTTTCTTTTGGTGCCTCTAAGAGATTAAGAGAAAAATTGTTTATAACCATAGGCAGTATGATTTTTTTAATTTCAGGAGATTCAGATAAATTTTTTAGCCTGCCCCCCTTCTCTTTGTAAATTGAAATTTTTGAATCGTTGAATAAACCTTCGGCTAATAAATTAGGTGAATCAAAATTTATTAATGAATTTAATGAAGAAGTTCGAAAAGATTTGGACTTGAAAAGAAAAAAAATTGCCTCAAGCAAAGAAGATTTTCCTGCGCCATTTTTACCAAGAATTAAATTCTTTGTGCCAAGGGTTTTTGTTAAATTATCGAAAGATCTAAAATTATTTAAATTTATTTTTTTGAGAGGCATCTCATTAGAGCCTCATTGGCATAATTACATGTACCAGATTATCTTTCGAAGAATTTTTTACTAAACATGAATTTTCTGAACCATAAAAAACAAATTCAATATCTTCGTCAGGCAAATAATTCAAAGAATCTTGAACATAGTTAATGTTAAATCCTATTTCTAGATCATCACCTGTATAAGAAACATCTAATTCTTCTTCTGCACTTTCTTTGTTTGGATTGTTTGCTAAGATTTTTAACTTGTCTTTTTTTAACTCGAATTTAACTCCTCTAAATTTTTCATTAGACAAGACTGCTGATCTAGAGAGCGCAGTTAATATTGGCGACTTTGAAGTTGACAAAGATTGTTCTTCTCCTGAAGGAAATACTTTTTTGTAATCAGGATAGGCTCCTTCTATTAATTTACTGATAAAAATAAAACTTTCAGCTTCTACTTTTAATTGAGAGTTGTTGGAAGAGAAAGAAATTTCTTCAGGAAAAATATTAAGGATTCTTTGAAGCTCCATTGCAGTTGACCGTGGAATAATTATTTTTTTATCCTCTAAGTCTTCATTATGATCATAAGAACCCCAAGCTAATCTATGGCCATCAGTTGCAACAAGATTTATCTTTTTCTGGCTCGTCTCAAAAAGCAAACCATTTAAGTAATATCTTACGTCTGCAGAAGCCATAGCGAAACTTGTGCTTTCCAAAATTTTTCCAAAAGCAGAGCCATTTAAAGATAAATTAAAATTATGAGTTTCTATGTCGACAAACGGAAAATCTTGAACAGGCAAAATTGCAAGATCAGCTTGAAAGCTTAAAGCTGTAATTTCAAGTTGATTTTCTCTAACCTTGAAATTCAATTTAGTATCATCCGAAACCGACCTAATGAGCTCAAAGAGCTTTCTGGCAGAAACTGTGGTCTCACCCTCTTCCAAAACCTCACAATCATTGATTTTAAGGGAAAGTTGACGCTCTAGATCTGTTGCAACAACAGTAATATGTTGTTTTTCCGCTTTTATTAAAACATTGGATAAAATCGGGATAGTTTGTCTTTTTTCAGCTATGGCTGAGCATAAAGAAAGTTTGTCTGATAAAGCTTCTTTGGTAGCTACAAATTTCATGCTGTTAATGTCCTAACCAACTTTGTGTAGTCATCGGCTATACTTGCATCTTCTTCTCTTAGTGCGGATATTCTTCTGCAAGCATGGAGAACAGTCGTATGGTCTCGGCCACCGAAAGAATCTCCAATTTCGGGCAGACTGTGGTTTGTAAGTTCCTTTGATAAACACATGGAAACTTGTCTGGGACGAGCCAAGGATCTATTCCTTTTGCTGGATAGTAGGTCTGAAACCCTTATGTTGTAATAATCTGAAACTATTTTTTGAATATTTTCTATACTTATTTGTCTTTGTTGAATTGCTAATAAATCTTTTAAAGACTCTTTAATTAAATTTACATCAATAATTCTATTAGTAAATTTAGCGTTTGCTCCAACCCTCCGCAAAGCTCCCTCTAATTCTCTCACGTTAGATCTTATTTTTTCTGCTATGTAAAAGGCGCAGTCTTCTTGAAGGTCTAATTCCATCTCCTCTGCCTTTGTTAGCAAAATAGCTACCCTGGTTTCTAATTCAGGCGGTTCTATACTTACCGGCAAACCCCAACCAAGTCTCGATTTAAGCCTTTCTTCCAAGCCATCTATTTCTTTTGGGTATTTATCACAAGTTAAGATCATTTGTTGTCCGCCTTCAAGAAGTGTATTGAAAGTGTGAAAAAGCTCCTCCTGTGATTGTTCTTTACCAGCAAAAAACTGTATATCATCAATAAGCAGTGCGTCTACAGATCTATAGAAATTCTTAAAGTCATTTATAGAGCCTAATTGGAGACACTTAACCATATCGCTTACAAACCTTTCAGAATGAACGTAAACAATATTCATACTTTTGTTTTCGAGCTTTAATTTGTTGCCAACAGCATGCATCAAATGGGTTTTTCCCAATCCAACTCCTCCGTAAATGAACAAAGGATTATATGCAGCATTCTTAGACTCTGAGACTTGCTTGGCAGCTGCTAGTGCAATGTTATTTGATTTTCCTTCTACAAATGTATCAAAAGTATAATTTTCATTAAGAGTATTTTCTTTATTTAAGAAAAAATTAATATTTTTATTTTTTTCCTTAAAATTCAATGGTTTATGGACAGAACTTAGTTCATAAACAATTGGAAAATCAGCTGCTTCGTCTTTAAAAAGATTTTTTCTTATTAAAGAGTCATAATTTTCCCTAACATGTTCTTTTATGAAAGCGTTTGGAGCAAGGATAAATAAATCTTTGCTTCCTGAATGCGATTTATTAAAAGAAAATTCTAAAGGGTTTATCCATGCATTGTATTCTTCTGAAGAAAGTTCCCTTTCTAAAGCCTTTTTACATTTCTTCCAGGTTTTTTGCATGATCGTTAAATACTATACCTTATACACAAAGTTATCCACAGGATATGCTATTAATTAGTTGTGGATAACCTGTTAATTAAGAAATAAATGAAAATAAAAAGAATTTTTTTTTCTTGCTTTTATTGCTCCGCCGTATATCATTCGTTACCTCAAATTTATATCAAAATAAATGAAAAGAACATACCAGCCTAGCAAAATTAAAAGAAACAGGACTCATGGTTTTAGATCAAGAAATTCTACAGTTTCCGGCAAACTTGTATTAAAAAGCAGAAGAGCCAAAGGCCGTAAAGAGCTAACAGTTTAATTTGAGCTATCTCCCTTTAAAAGGTAATGAAAGCTTTTCCAGTATCTTTAAAAATCCTGATCTAGTAAGCGACTCTGATCACTTTAGAATTTATATTTCAAAAAATGAAATAGGCTTTGCTTTAGGAATGATTCTCCCAAAAAAAAACATTAAACTAGCAGTACATCGAAATTATATTAAAAGAACTGTAAGATCAGTATCAGATGAGTATCTGAAAAACTTAAAAATATCTTTAGTTTTTCTATCGAAAAAGAAAATAAAACTTTTTAAAAAAAATGTTTTGCGTTTTGAAATAGACAATATTCTAAGTAATGTAGAATCTAAAATAAAATGAAAAAATATATAAGGCTTTTTTTTATTACTTTGATAAAAACTTATCAAATAACTATCAGTCCCTTCTTGGGAAATAATTGTAGATTTAACCCAACTTGTAGCTCTTATATGATTGAAGCTATTACGAAACATGGCACTGTGGAAGGCATAAAACTAGGAATGAAAAGGATATCAAAATGCCATCCTTTTGGTAATAAAGGATTCGATCCTGTGCCTTTAAGCAATAAAGAGAAGAGTAAATAATGGAAAACTTTCAAAGATATTTTTTAATAGCTTGTGTTTTCATAATGAGTTACTTTCTGATAATTAGATGGGACCCGCCAGTAGTAGAATCAACCTTGGTAGACTATAAACCAGAAGTAAGTACTAACTTACCCTCAGAAGATTTTGGTTTTATAGATGATTCAATGGCATCGGAGGAAATAGTAATTGATAAAACTGAATTTGCGTTTAATTGCAACGATGCTGAATATTATGAAATCAATTCAAATACTTGGATGATTCAAATGAATCTAAAGGATGGCTCGATTGATAAATCTGAATTGAAAAAATATCCAAACGAAATCAACTCAGATGATAATAAATTAATGTTTGACGCTTGTGGTAAAAATGAGTATTCGCAAGCTTCTGGTTTTGTGTTTAACAAGCAACAAGAAGATGTATTTTCAAGTTTCAAAGTTAAAGATATTTCTAGAAATAATGAAACTAACACTTATACATTCTCGCGGGTTACAAAGAATTTAGAGGAAACCAAAATAGTTTCTTTTGATGCAGATAGTTATTTTGTAAACATAAAACATGTCATTAAGAATTTATCACCAGAACAATTTAAAGTTTCAGCATTTTCTAAGTTGGAAAGAAACTCTTTAAAACCTCCCGGAACCGAAGGTGCCTTTTTTGGTGATCCAGCTAACTTTGCTTATCTTGGACCTGTGTTTTCTACAGAATCAGATAACTACCAAAAAATAAGCCTTGGTGATTTAGAAGATGAAGATTTTAGAGACAATTCTGTAACAGGATGGACAGCTTTTCTTGAACACTATTTTCTGACGGCTATTATTCCTAATCAAAAAGATATTCATGTCTTCGTGGGGAAAAAGAACAAAACAAATGAAAGGTTTTCTGCGGGTATAGTTAGCAGGCCAATGACGGTTGATTCTTTTGAGACTGGGTCTTTTGAATATTCTCTTTATTTTGGACCCAAAATTCAATCTGAGCTCTCGAAAGCTAACAGCAATCTACCTCTTGCAGTGGATTATGGCTTTTTGTACTGGATTGGCCAGCCAATGTTCTTGGCAATGCAGTTTTTTTATAATTTAGTTGGAAATTGGGGGTGGGCAATAATATTGGTCACTTTGCTAATAAAGGTCATTTTATGGCCATTATCTTACGTTTCATACAAATCTATGGGAAAAATGAGACAAATACAGCCTCAAATGAAAGATTTACAAGAAAGACACTCTGGCGACCGTCAAGCAATGTCTCAGGCTATGATGAAGCTTTATAAAGATGAAAAAGTAAATCCTGCTTTGGGATGCTTGCCTATGTTGCTGCAAATGCCTTTTTTTCTTGCGTTCTATTGGGTATTAATAGAAACGGTTGAGCTACGATATGCTCCTTTTTTGATATGGATTACAGATCTATCGTCTAGAGACCCTTTGTTCATATTACCAATCTTAAACATTGGTGCCATGTGGGCCATGCAGCTTCTTCAGCCTCAACCTGCGGGGATAGACCCCATGCAGGCAAAAATTTTTAAATTCATGCCGCTAATATTTGGGGTTATGTTTGCTTTTTTCCCTGCTGGGCTTGTGCTGTATTGGCTCATAAATTCAGTGGTTTCAGCTATACAGATGCTGCTGCACTCTCCTAGAAGTGCTTGATGCTAGCGACACCATAATAGCTTGTTCTACGCCTCCTGGAAGAGGGGCCCTATCTGTAATTAGGCTTTCTGGCGAGTCTTCAATAAAAATAGCGGAAAAACTTCTTGGCAGGGCTCTAAATAAAAAAGTCAATTTGGTAAAACTTCCCTTGTGGGATGGCTATAAAGAGAAGTGTGTGCTTACTATTTTTAATTCTCCTAATTCTTATACTGGAGAAAATCTTATTGAAATCTCGTGCCACGGAAACCCTTTAATTGTAAGAAAGATAATAGACAAATTTTTGCAGTCTAGGGTAAGAATGGCAAATCCAGGAGAATTCACCCTAAGATCTTATATGGCCAATAAAATGTCATTAGAGGAATCTGAGGCTGTCATTCAAGTAATTAATGCAAATTCTGATTCTGCCCTTATAGCAGCCCAAAATACTCTGAATGGAGGGCTAAGAAAAAAAATAAAAAATATTCAAAAAAAATTAAGAGAAACGAGAGTTGTGGTTGAAACCTTAATAGATTTTACGGATGAGGATGCTGATGTATATCTTGGTGATGTGAAGGAAAAAATAGAATTCTTTAAAGAAGAATATAAAAAATTTGGAAAATTAATGGAAAGCTCAAAATCGATATCTGATGACATAAGGGTTGTTTTAGCAGGACCTCCAAACGTAGGTAAGTCGACGCTTATAAACGCCCTAACAAATGAAAATGTTTCTATTGTTAGTGAAATTCCGGGAACTACTAGGGATGTCGTTAAATCAAGCTATATAGCTGAAGGCATAAGATTTGTTTTAGAAGATACTGCCGGTTTAAGAAAATCTTCTGATAAAATCGAGGAAAAAGGTATTAAATTAGCCAAAAAGGCTATTAAGAGCGCCGATATTGTCATTTATTTAGGCCTTACCAAAAAGGACTTTGAAGACATGCCTATTCTTAAAGGCAAGCCTTGTATAAAAGTTTTAAATAAAATGGACTTAAAGGGTTATAAAGATTCTAAGGGTTTTACAAGGATTTCTGCCAAAACGGGCAAAAACCTTTCTTTATTGAAGAGCTTGATTGTTTCTTCTTTTTTAAATTTTGATCTCAGTGAAGTTGTTGCTGTTAATGCCAGGCACTTAAGTTTCGTAAAGCAAGGCAGCAAAGCAATAAACGCCATATCCCCAAGTTTAATTTCTTCAAACTTAGAATTGGTTGCTGAAAATCTTAAGGAGTGTGATGCCCTTTTAGGAAATATATATGATCCTATTTCAGCCGACGATCTTCTTGGTAAAATTTTCAATACCTTTTGCATTGGAAAATAGAATGTTGGCTTTTTATGTATAAGTTGTTGAATGATTTTTTTTTACATTCTTGCTTTGTTCTCACTCACAGCTTATACATAACATTAAACAATTTACTTACAGTCATGTCGCCTTGTTACTATCTGTCCATAAATAGCGCCGACGGGCACAAAGCTACTTATCTACAGAAAAACGCCCGCTCTATAACAACAACAATAATTACTAATCATTACTAATAAATAATATAAAATTTATTAATGGGTGTGGATATCATTGTAATTGGAGGAGGCCATGCTGGGTGTGAAGCTGCTTATGCATCCGCTAGACTTAAAAAGAAAACCCTTCTTATTACCCACGATGTTTCTACTATTGGACAAATGTCCTGCAATCCTGCGATCGGCGGCTTAGGGAAAAGCCACTTAGTGAGAGAAATAGATGCAATGGGAGGCCTAATGGCAAACTGTGCTGATGAGGCTGGAATACATTTTAAAGTATTGAACGCATCTAAAGGGCCCGCAGTAAGAGCTACTAGATCTCAATCTGATAGAAAACTCTATAGCAAATCAGTAAGGAATATAATCAATAGTGAGCACTTACTATCAACTTTATCTGATGAGGTAATAGATATTGATTTACAAGGACTGAGCGCTGTCGGAGTTATTCTTAAAAGTGGAAAAAAGATTAATGCTAGAAAAATAATTTTAACTGCTGGAACCTTCCTGAATGGCCGCTTATTTACCGGAGAAGAAGAAGAAGAGGGAGGCAGAAAAAAAGACAAAACTTCTAAGTTTCTAGCTAAGAGCTTGCAGTCTTTAGAGCTAGGGGACAGCCGCTTGAAAACTGGCACGCCACCAAGAATATTAGCTTCTTCTGTTAACTGGGAGGTTCTAGAGAAGCAATCAGGAGACAGCCCGAGACCATGCATGTCTTTTATAAATTCAAATAAAATTCACCCCGAGCAAATGGATTGTTTTATAACAAGAACAAACATTAAAACTCATGAGATTATTAAATCCGGCCTAGACAGATCGCCAATGTTCTCTGGAAGAATAGACGGCGTGGGTCCCAGATATTGCCCTTCTATAGAAGATAAGATTCATAGGTTTTCCGACAAACCATCTCATCAAATATTCCTAGAGCCAGAAGGCCTTAATTCTGACGAAATATACCCGAACGGGATATCTACAAGCATGCCAAAAGACATTCAAGAAAAAATGGTTAAAAGCATACTTGGGTTCGAAAAAGCAAAAATAACCCAATACGGGTATGCGGTAGAATATGATTTTTTTGACCCTAGAAACCTATACCCAACCCTGGAGACAAAAAAGATAAAAAACTTATATTTTGCAGGCCAAATAAACGGCACTACAGGCTATGAAGAAGCCGCAGCTCAAGGAATGGTAGCAGGAGTTAATGCTTCACTGTCTATAGACGACAAGGAACCCTGGATAGAATCTCGATCTAATAGTTACATAGGGGTCTTGGTAGACGACCTAATAACCCTGGGAACAAAAGAACCATACAGAATGTTTACAAGCAGGGCAGAACACAGGTTGCTTTTAAGGGAAGACAACGCAGATCAAAGACTAACTCCTTATGCAAAAAGCATTGGTCTAGTTGACGAAAAAAGATGGAAGATCTTTCAGAAAAAAATGGAAAAAGTAGAGACAGAAACCAAGGCCCTTAAAGAATTAAAGATAAACCCTGCGATTTTTGGAGGAAAAAAAACCGAGCAACAATCAATCCTTTCCGTGCTAAAAAGACCAGAGGCTACATTGGAAAAAATTTATAAAATCATAGAAAGACCAATGCCAGATAAGGGAGTAACAATCGAGATTGAAACATCTAAGAAATACGAGGGCTATATTGAAAGACAAAAGAAAGAAATAAAAAAGATAAAAAAATACGAGAACGCAAAGATTCCAAAAAACATAATATTCAAAGAAATAAAAGGGCTATCAAACGAAGCAAAACAAAAACTTACAAAAGTATTACCAAAGACAATTGCTCATGCCCAAAGAATTCCAGGAATAACTCCAGCAACCATTTCTCTTTTGTTAGTTCATTTAAAAAAAGAAGAAACGCCATCATCAAGAAAAGTTGGATCTTAAAGAGACCCTTGATGCTTCGCCTTTGGAATTAACGAAAGTCCAGACAGAGCTTGCAGTAGTTTTTTTAAACCAAGTTTTTAAGTGGAACAAAACAAGAAATTTGATATCTAGGAAGCTTACCAAAAAAGACCTGGCCGAACACTTCATAGACTGTGCTCTGCTTAACCAACACACAAAAAACGGGTCAATTTTAGACGTCGGAAGCGGCGCCGGGTTCCCCGGCATATGCCTTGCAATCATGAGCCCTGAAAAGGACATAACCCTGGTTGATTCAAACATTAAAAAAACATCTTTCTTATTGCACGTAAAAAACGCACTAGGCTTAAAAAACGTATTAGTCGAAAACAAAAGATTAGAGTCAATAAAAAAAATAGAAGAAGCCTATCTAGTTTGTAGAGCCTTTATGGCACCAAGGCTGTTCGCAGAAACAGTTAAAGACAAAATAAGCAAAGATACAAAAGTAATAGTCATGACTTCAGAAGAAGAGCGCTTTTCTTTAGATGGCTTTAAAACAAGATTCATAAAATCAGAAGCCACGGAATTCTTTAATAAAAAAAGAGGCTTCTTAGAATTTCAAAAGACCTAAAACTGCTATAGTAGATTCGTGTTAATTCTTGTCGTTGCAAACCAAAAAGGTGGTGTAGGGAAAACCACTACAACGCTCAACTTGGCAGCAAGCCTGGCGGCTACCGGCAGAAAGGTTCTTCTGTTAGATATTGATTCGCAAGCAAACCTTACAACAGGGCTGGGTGGGAAAAAAACGTTTGAAGAAACCACCATAACAGACGTCTTGCTGGATGATGCTGCCTTGAGCAGCCTGATAGAACCAAAGCCAGACTTTGGCTTTGATGTTATTCCTGGAAGTCCAGATTTAATATCAGCGGAGCTCGAGATGGCAAGAGTTAGCGATCCAACCTCGATATTAAAAAGAAAGCTAGACAATCTCGCCGAACAATATGACTATTGCCTTATAGACAGCCCCCCTTCACTTGGAATGTTATCGGTAAGCGCGCTTCGAGCCGCAGACAAAATTATTATCCCGTTGCAATGCGAGCATTTTTCCATAGAAGGGCTTTCGGCAATGCAAAGGACAATATTTGAAATCAATGAGGCAACAAATAGCAACTTAAAAATTGATGGTATCTTGAGAACCATGTTTGACAGAGACAAAGAAAGGGCCAGACAAATATCAGATAAGCTGGTGGAAGCTCTTCCCAAACAAGTATTTAACACAATAATACCCAGGTGCGATCTTTTGGCAGAAGCTCCTTCAGAAGGCAAGCCTATAATGCACATCGATCCCGAGGCAAAAGGATCTTTAGCCTATTTTGCTTTAGCCGGAGAGGTGATTGCTAAGTTCGAGGAGATAAAAAGTGTCTGAAAAAAGAAAAAAAAGAGGATTGTCAGCATTTCTTGCTCCTGAACAAGAAAAGAAAAAAGATAGAGGCATCGGCGCCTTTGTATCCCAAGAAGAAAAAACCCAAGAGGCGAATTTAACCTCTTCTAGTCAGGGCCCAACACTAGAAGTTTTTCAGGCCAACGTGGACACCATCAGGCCAAGCAGATTCCAAGCCAGAAAGAAAATTTCGCAGGAAAGCATTCAAGAGCTTTCCGACTCAATAAAAATACAAGGAGTAATTCAACCGCTCATTGTAAGAAGACTGTCGAAAGGATTTGAGCTGGTAGCAGGAGAGCGAAGACTAAGGGCTTCAAAGCTCGCCGGCTTAAAAGCAGTTCCGGTTTTAATAAGAGATGATTCAGAAGAATCCACCCTCACAATTGGACTGATAGAAAATTTACAAAGAGAGGATCTAAATCCTCTTGAGGAAGCTGAGGGAATTCTTAGGCTGCAAAAAGAATTTGGCTTGACGCAACAAGCCATGGGCGAAGCTTTAGGGAAATCTAGATCCGCAATAGCAAATTCATTGCGACTCTTGCAACTAAGCAAGGCGGTCCAAGAAATGCTATTTGAAGGAAGATTAAACATGGGCCACGCACGGGCGTTACTGCCCTTGCCGCCAGCACACCAGGAGCAGCTCGGAAAAAAAATTATTAAAGCAGGGCTTTCAGTTAGACAAGCAGAAAAACTCGCCAGGTCGTTCCTAAATAAAAGAGGTGGCAAATTAAGGGTTTCTTCAAAAGATCCCAACATTGCATCTTTAGAAAAAAGCCTCAGTGACGAATTGAGTTCGCAGGTTTTAATTACTCATAAAAAAGACGGAAGCGGAAAAATTTCATTTACTTATAAAGACCTCGAACAACTTGATCGAATAATAAAACCCTTTAAAAAAGAATAATGCTAAATAAATTGCATCTAAGCCTTGAGAATTGACTCGGGTAATCACTATAATGCACTCCTCTAATTATCATGGCTGAAGAGAACGCACAAAACTTAGTAGAAACATCCGATTACATTGGACACCACCTTGTAAACTTAACTTTTGGATGGTGTGAAAAGACCACATCATGGGGGTTTGCAAATCATCAACAAGAACTTTTTACAAACTTAGACTCAGCCTGCAAAGTTTCGGAAATGGGGTTTTGGGCATTCCACCTAGACACTATCTTTGTTTCGTCCCTTTTAGGCGTTTTAGTTTTTGGTTTCTTTTGGGGGGTTAATAAAGCAGCTAAAAAAGGAGTGCCTAGTAAGCTACAAAATTTTGTAGAGTTTATTCACGAATTCATAGCCGACGCAGTAAGCTCAGGCTATCACGGCACATCAAAAATTGTGGGCCCCCTAGCTTTTGCAAGTTGTTTGTGGATTATTTCTTGGAATCTAATGGATTTGTTGCCAGTTGAAATGGCGAGCTTTTTTGGCCACTTTGGAGGTGGCTTTAATTATTTTAAAGTTTTACCTACGGCCGATCTTAATGCGCCTTTAGCGCTTGCTGTGGTAGTTATGATTTTAGTAACTTTTTATAGCGTTAAAACGCATGGCGCTGGAGGCTTTCTTAAGGAGCTTTTTGTGGTTCCTTTAGGCCCTCTTGAATTTATCAGTTACGTTTCAAAGCATGTCGCTTTGGCATTAAGACTTTATGGAAATTTATTCGCGGGAGAAATGATTTTTATTTTAATAGCAATCATGTTTGGTCAGTTTGCTATGTCATTTTCTCAAACCTTGTGGTTTTTTCCCGGCTTGATACTTAATCTTGCTTGGGCTTTATTCCACATTTTAATCGTTGCTTTGCAAGCATATATTTTTATGATGCTTACAATAGCTTATTTAAACTTGGCTAGTACAAAACACTAGTCAATAAATTAGGAGACTAATATGGAAGTAGAAGTAGGAAGGTATATAGCAGGAGCGCTGCTTACAGGATTCGGAGCTTTAGGCGCCGGAATAGGTATAGGAACTTTGACCTCAAAATATATAGAGGCAGTTGCTAGACAGCCCGAGCTTCAAGGACAGCTGTTTGCTCAAGTTCTTATTGCTTTGGGTTTAACGGATGCGTTGCCAATCATTTCTTTGGCTGTAGGCCTGTTGTTCTTATTCACGTAAACACATGAATATAAACGCTACGTTTTTTGCAGAGCTACTGGCTTTTTGCATTTTCGTTTTCATCACATATAGATATATATGGCCAAGCATGGAAAACCTTCTGGAAGACAGAAGAAAAGAGATTTCTGATGGCCTTGAGGCAGCAAGCCAATCTCAAAGAAAATTAGAAGAAGCAAACACGGAGTCAAGCAAGATTTTAGATGAGGCAAAAGCCGAAGCATCAAATCTGATAAACCAGGCTGGATCTAGAGGAGACCAAATTTTAGATGAGGCTAAGAACCAAGCGGTAGAGGAACAAAAGAAAATTAAAGCCAGTGCTGAGGCTGACATTGAACAAAACATCAACAAAGCAAAAGAAGGGCTTAGACAAGAAGTGTCAGCTCTTGTTATTGCAGGCGCAGAGCAAATCCTTAATAAAGAAGTTGATGAAAAAGCCAACAAAGAAATTGTTGAAAAGTTAATTAAGGAGCTTTAAAGAATGTCTGAATTTTCTACTCAATCACGACCTTATGCTGAAGCCATCTTCGAAATAGCAAAAGATGATAAGGCTCTAGATGATTGGTCAGAAAATCTAGTCCAAGTTGTAGAAGCTATGGCAGAAGACTCTGTAAAAGCTTTAATAAACTCACCTGATCTTTCTCAAAAAAAGAAGACCGAGGTTTTCAACTCTTTATTTGAAGGAGAAATTTCAAAAAAAATAGCGAGCTTTATTCAAGTATTGGGCCAAGCAAATAGACTCAATCTTTTGCCCAGTATTCTTGAAGGCTTTAAGAGTCTCGTAGCAATAGAGCGTAATGAAAAAAGCGTGGTTGTTGCCTCTTCTTATAATTTGGAAGAAGATCAAATGAACAAAATAAAAGAAGCTCTGCAAAAAAGAACGGGCGCCACAATAAATCTAACTGCCGCTGTTGATAAGACGCTAATTGGCGGCATAAAAATTTCATATGAAGATCAAGTTATTGATCTGTCTTTAAAAAATAAACTCGAAGCTCTCAAGGCTCAATTAAGAAACTAATAGGTGTGATATGGATAATTTAAATCCCTCAGAAATAAGCAAAATCATTAAAGAAAGGATAAATAATTTAGAAGTCTCTTCGGATGAATCCAACGAAGGGACAATTGTTTTCTTGTCAGATGGAATAGCAAGAGTGCACGGTCTCAGCGAGGCAATGTATGGAGAACTAATAGAATTTAAAGGCGGCATTTTTGGCATGGCTTTGAATTTAGAAAGAGATTCTGTGGGGGTAGTTATTTTTGGTGACTATAAAACTTTGGCAGAAGGCGATACAGCAAAATGTACCGGTAAAATTTTGGAAGTTCCCGTTGGACCAGAGCTAGTTGGCAGGGTAGTAGATGCACTCGGAAATCCAATAGATGGCAAGGGCCCCATAAAAAGTAAATTAACTTCGCCAGTAGAGAAAGTAGCGCCAGGGGTAATGACTCGAAAGCCAGTAGATGAGCCAGTCCAAATAGGCTTGAAAGCAGTTGATAGCATGGTGCCAATTGGCAGAGGTCAGAGAGAACTTATTATTGGAGATAGACAAACAGGAAAAACTGCAATTGCCCTTGATGCAATTATCAATCAGAAAGGAACCGGTGTTACCTGCGTTTATGTTGCAGTTGGACAAAAACAATCTTCAGTAGCAGCTGTTGTTAGGAAGCTTGAAGAATATGGCGCCATGGAGCACACCATTGTTGTTGCAGCAGCAGCAGCAGATCCAGCACCAATGTTATTTTTAGCGCCCTATGCAGGTTGCTCAATGGGCGAGTACTTTAGAGACAAAGGGGAAGACGCCTTGATTATTTATGATGATCTTTCAAAACAAGCGGTTGCTTATCGTCAAATCTCTTTATTGCTTAGAAGACCACCGGGAAGAGAAGCTTATCCTGGAGATATTTTTTATCTTCACTCAAGACTCTTAGAGAGAGCTTGCAGAGTAAACGAAGAATATGTTTCTGAAGAGACAGACGGAAAGGTTTCTGATAAAACCGGTTCGCTAACAGCCTTGCCTATTATCGAAACACAAGCAGGTGATGTGTCCGCATTTGTTCCGACAAATGTTATCTCTATTACAGATGGCCAAATATTTTTAGAAACCTCATATTTCAATAAAGGGCTGCTGCCAGCGATGAATCCAGGAATATCAGTTTCAAGGGTTGGAGGTGCAGCACAAACACCACTTATTAAAAAGTTAGGAGGAGGAGTCAGAATAGCTCTGGCACAATTTAGAGAACTAGAAGCTTTTGCTCAATTTGCATCTGATCTTGATGATGCTTCAAGAGAGCAACTGGAACTCGGTCAGAAAGTTACAGAGTTAATGAAACAAAAACAGTATTCGCCAATGTCAGTTTCGCAAATGGGCTTGGTTTTATTTGCTGTTGATAAAGGTTATCTGAAGGATATAGAAATAAATAAGATTGCGGATTTTGAATCCGCGCTGCTTGCCTATATGGCTTCGGAACACAAAGACTTCATGGAAACTTTAGCCGAAACAGGAGAGTATTCTGACGAAGTGCTTAAAACTTTTACAGAAGCTCTAGATAAATTTAAATCCACACAAACCTGGTAAAAACTAGATGGCAAATACCAAAGAAATTAGAAAGCAAATCTCGAGTATTTCGAATACTCAAAAAATAACCAGCGCTATGGAGATGGTTGCGTCAAGTAAAATGCGCAAAACTCAAGATCGTATGGAAATGGGCAGGCCTTACGCAGACAGAATGCTTTCCGTTATTGGACATCTTGCCAACTCAAATCCAGAGTATAAGCCGCTTTACATGTCAGAACGTGAAGTTAAGGGAATTGGGGTCATAGTAGTTGGCTCAGATAAAGGCCTATGTGGAGGGCTTAATATTAATTTATTTAGATCTCTGTTGCCCTTTCTTAAAGAACAAACAGATGCTGGAATCAAACAAATGTTTTGCCCCATCGGCACAAAGGCAAAAGTTTTTTTTAATTCGTTTGGAGGAGACGTTGTTGCAGCCTCTGAAAAACTAGGCGACATTCCTGCGCTTGAAGATTTAATTGGATCTATCAAAGTGCTTTTGGATAAATTCGAACAAGGCGAAATAGACAAGGTATTTTTAGCAAGCAATAGATTCGAAAACACAATGACCCAACAACCAGAAATTCGTCAACTGTTACCATTGTTACCTGAAGACACGCCCGAGCTCAAACATCGTTGGGATTATATTTATGAGCCAGATGCTAAGGAATTATTAGATGGGCTTATGCAGCGATATATCGAATCATTGGTGTATCAGGCCGTAATAGAAAACATAGCCTGTGAGCAAGCAGCAAAAATGGTTGCTATGAAAAACGCAACCGAAAACGCTGGAACAATAATTGATGAGTTACAACTTATTTACAACAACGCCAGACAAGCAGCAATTACGCAAGAACTTTCAGAGATAGTTGCTGGCGCAGAGGCATTATAGATTTAGAGGAAAAAAAATGAGCGATGGAATAGTAGTACAAGTAATCGGAGCAGTAATAGATGTGGAGTTTTCAAGAGAAAGCTTGCCAAAAATCTATGATGCTCTTCAGGTGGAAGGCGAGGGTCTTGTCTTAGAAGTGCAACAGCAATTAGGAGACGGTATTGTCAGAACAATTGCCATGGGCCAAACCGAAGGGTTAAAAAGAGGCGCTAAAGTTTCCAATACAGGAGCCGCAGTTTCTGTTCCTGTAGGCGAGGAAACATTGGGTAGAATTTTGAATGTTTTGGGCGAGCCAATTGATGGTAAAGGCAGCGTTGGCGAAAAAGAAAAGATGCCAATTCACCGGGCTCCGCCAAGTTATGAAGAGCAGGCTGAGTCTTCAGAAATTCTGGAAACAGGAATTAAAGTAATTGATTTAATGTGCCCTTTTGCTAAAGGAGGCAAGGTGGGTCTTTTCGGGGGAGCCGGAGTCGGAAAAACAGTAAACATGATGGAATTAATTAGAAACATCGCTTACGAAACGAGCGGGTATTCGGTTTTTGCCGGTGTCGGAGAAAGAACCAGGGAAGGTAATGACTTCTACTTAGAAATGACCGAGTCAAAGGTGTTAGACAAAGTAGCTCTGGTTTATGGTCAAATGAACGAACCGCCAGGCTGCAGGATGAGAGTAGCTCTATCCGGCTTAACAATTGCCGAGAAATTTAGAGACGAAGGAAAAGACGTTCTATTATTTGTTGATAATATTTATCGATACACCCTAGCAGGAGTTGAGTGTTCTTCTCTTCTAGGAAGAATGCCTTCCGCAGTAGGTTATCAACCAACGCTTGCTGAAGAAATGGGCGTACTTCAAGAAAGAATCACTTCTACAAAAACAGGATCAATAACCTCGGTACAAGCAATTTATGTTCCAGCAGATGACCTAACAGATCCGTCCCCTGCCACAACATTTGCTCACTTAGACGCAACGGTGGTTTTATCCAGACAAATTGCATCTCTTGGAATTTATCCAGCAGTAGACCCTTTGGATTCTACTAGCCGCCAATTAGACCCAAACATTGTAGGTCAAGAACATTACGATGTTGCAAAAGGAGTGCAGCAAGTCTTACAAAGATATCTTGAGTTAAAAGATATTATTGCTATTTTAGGAATGGACGAACTTTCCGATGAAGACAAACAGACTGTAAATAGAGCCAGAAGAATTGAAAAATATCTTTCTCAGCCATTTTTTGTTGCTGAAATATTTACCAATTCTCCAGGTAAATTCGTTTCCATTAAAGATACGGTTCGAGGCTTTAAAGGGATTTTGGATGGCGAATATGACGACCTTCCAGAACAAGCATTTTTAATGGCTGGAAAAATAGAAGAAGTTGTAGAAAAGGCAAAAACTTTATAATTTATGTCTACAATTTTATGCAGCATTGTCAGCGCCGAAAAGGAAATATTTTCCGAAGACGTCGCAATGGTGGTTGCAACCGGCACGATGGGCGAACTTGGCATAACGCCAGGCCATACTCAGTTGCTTACCGGCATTAAGCCTGGCCCAGTCAAAGTTGTTAAAGAAAACGGCGAAGAAGAAGTTTTCTTTTTGTCGGGCGGCTTCATTGAAGTTCAGCCAGATACCATCACTTTATTATCTGATGTAGCTATACGAGCTGAGGATATAGATGAAGAACAAGCGGAGAAAGCTAGGGAACAAGCTGAAAAAATCCGAGATAATGCAGATTCAGATCTCGATTTTTCAAGAGCTAGAGCAGAACTAGCAGAAGCTGCTGCAAGATTGCAGACTCTTCGTAAAATGCGAAAGAAATAGTAAATCTTCCCATTAAAATCTAGAATAAGTCCTTATTTGGGCGATTCATGAAAATTGATGCAATAATTTTAGCCGCTGGCAAAGGCACCAGAATGAATTCTGCGTTGCCAAAAGTACTCAATAACCTAGCAGGAAAACCACTTTTACAGCATTTACTCGATACCACAAAAGAACTGAGTAACTGTAAACATCATTTGGTAGTAGGGAATCAACAGGCGCTCGTTAAAAGCTCTGTAAAAACTTCTAAAAATTCTATTTGGGTTTCGCAGTCTAAACAATTGGGTACTGGTCATGCAGTTAAACAAACTTTAAAGAATTTACGACCAAACTCCACCGCACTAATTCTCTACGGCGATGTCCCGCTGATAACCAGCAAGACAATGAAAAGCTTGATTAATGCGGCTGGGTCTAAAAATTTAGCTTTACTTACTTTTGAGCCACCAAAAGCTAAAGGTTACGGCAGAATTCTTAGAGACTCCAAAGGAAAAGTCATTGGCATTATCGAAGAGAAAGACGCCACTTCTAAGCAAAAAGCAATCACAGAAGTAAATTCAGGCATCATGGCAATTTCCTCCAACAACCTAAAACCACTTATTACAAATCTTAAAAATAAAAATGCAGCCAAAGAGTATTATTTAACAGACATCGTGGAGCTTGCTACGAAGAACCAAATGCTTGTTAAAAGTGTCAAACCTTCATCCATAGAGGAAGTTTTGGGGGCAAATAATTTGGAAGAGTTAAATACATTAGAGCGCAGCTACCATGTCATGAAAGCCACGGAGCTGTCGAAGAATGGCGTCAGCTTTAATGATATCAACAGAGTAGACTTTAGAGGTGATATTAAAATACACAAGGGAACAACGATTGATATCAACTGTATATTTGAAGGAGCGGTAGAAATCGCTAAAAATTCTAAGATAGGCCCAGGCGTTATCATAAGAAATTCTAAGATAGGAGAGGGAGTCAAAATCGAGGCCTATACTCTTATAGAAAATGCTGTGTTAGAAAAAAATGTCTCGGCCGGACCATTCGCTCATATTGGTCCAGAAGCAGTCTTGGCTGAAAATTCAGAAATCGGGAATTTTGTAGAAATTAAAAGAAGCAAGATCGGCAAAGGCACGAAAGCAAAACATCTGGCTTACATCGGCGATGGGAATGTTGATGAAGGGGTAAACATTGGCGCTGGAACTATATTTGTAAATTATGACGGCAAGAACAAAAACAAAACCAGCGTAGGAAAAGGAGCTTTTATTGGCTCAAACAGCTCTTTAATTGCACCTATAAGAATAGGACACAACAGCATGATAGGAGCTGGTTCAGTGGTTACCAAGGATGTGCCTGCTCAGAAATTGGCTTTAGCTAGGTCACGACAGAAAAATATTAGGAAAAAATAATGTGCGGAATAATTGCAGCGGCAACTGAAAAAAGCGTAGGCAAGCTCCTAGTTCAAGGCTTATACAAAATGGAATATCGTGGCTATGATTCTGCCGGCGTAGCTTTGCATCAAGTAAAAGATATTGCGCATCTTAGATCTCTGGGAAAAGTAGAAAAGCTTGAAAGCAAAATGAAGAAACAAAAGCCAAGAGGAAAAATAGGTATTGCTCATACGAGATGGGCAACTCATGGCAAGCCTTCGGAAGAAAACGCTCATCCCCACGTTTCCAAAGACAGAGTGTTTATTGTCCACAACGGGATCATTGAAAACTACATTGAGCTTAAAGAGCAACTTTCAAAAAAAGGTTACGTGTTTGTCTCTCAAACCGATTCGGAGCTTATTGCACATCAACTTGATTTTTTTCTAAGTCAAAAACACAACATGTTTGAAGCTATGTCTTTGTTGAAGAAAAAATTACAAGGAGCTTTTGCTATCGCTGCAATCGATCAAAGCGATGATTCACATTTCTACTTAATGAGAAATAAATCACCATTGCTTTTGGGTATTTCAGAGGAAGGAATGTTTGCTGCTTCTGACCCGCTTGCTTTGGTGGACATCACCAATGAATTTGTTTTTCTTGAAGACGGCGATGTCGTCGAGGCATCTGCCAGTGAATATAAAATTTTTGATGAAAACGAAAAAAGAGCCATCCGAAAGATTACCAAGTTGAATATTTCTAGCGAAGCCATGAGCAAAAATGGTTATCGACATTTTATGGAAAAAGAAATCTATGAGCAGCCAACAGCAATTTTAAATACTTTGGATGGCAGAATAGGCGGCGAAGATGTTTTAGAAAATATATTTGGGGAAGGTTCAAATGATTTGTTAAGCAACGTTGAAAGAATTCAAATTGTAGCAGCTGGAACCAGTCTTCATGCAGGAAGGGTTGCTGCTAATTGGTTCTCAGCTATTGCCCAAATACCTACTCAAATAGACTATGCGAGCGAGTACCGTTATAAAAACCCTTACGTAGACAAAAACACTTTGTTTCTAACAATTTCTCAGTCGGGCGAAACAGCAGATACTTTAGGCGCCTTGCATTATGCCAAAGAAAGAGACTACTTAGGCTCTCTAACAATTTGCAACGTACCCACTAGTTCCTTGGCAAGGGAATCAGATTTTATGTTGCTAACCAATGCTGGTCCTGAGATTGGCGTGGCCTCCACCAAAGCTTTTACGACACAGCTAGCCGCCTTGATGTTGTTAGCCTTATCGCTGGCAAAGGCCAGAAATTTAAATCCTAAACTAAGGACCCGAGTTGTATCTGCGCTGCGCTCTTTGCCAGAAATTATTTCTGAATCGTTAAATTTAAAACCCAAAATTATTCGCATAGCTAAGGAAGTTGCTAAAAAAGACAACGCTTTATTTTTAGGTCGAGGTATTTTTTATCCAATTGCACAAGAGGGCTCTTTAAAGCTTAAAGAAATTTCTTACATTCATGCTGAGGCATATCCTGCAGGAGAACTTAAACATGGACCCTTGGCGCTTATTGATAAAGACATGCCCGTTATCGCCTTGGCGCCAGAAAATGAATTAGCAGAAAAACTTATTTCTAATCTAGAAGAAGTTAAAGCCAGAGGCGGGAAACTTTTCGTAATAGGTAACGCTGCAGGCAATATGACATTAAAACCAAAAAATTTAATAAACTTACCGGAGTGCGATTTCTTACTAACGCCAATTCTCTACACCATTCCTTTGCAAATTCTTTCCTACGAGGTCGCTTTATTAAGGGGAACCGATATTGATCAACCAAGAAACTTAGCGAAGTCTGTCACTGTAGAGTAGTTTTGGGGGTAGGTGTTTTAACTGCTTATTTCTTTAATAAATTTTGTATTCGATTTATTATTGATTGATGAAATCAATAACAAGTCAATTACTAATAATTCTTTTATCTTCTTCTCTGATATCTTTTTCAGAAAATTTAAAGACTGATGAAAACTTTTCTAAAGGTCTTTCAAAAATCATTATTGCAAGAACTTGTAAGTTTCCTACCTCAGCATATACGATAAATTTTTATATAAATGACAACGAACAGTTAGCAAAACTTAAATGCAATCTGCCTAAAAAACTACTTTCGTTTGAACATGAACTTAATCCTGGAGAACATAATTTAAAAATAAATTATTTAACTGGATTAGGTAAAAACAGAAAAGTTTTAGTGGATTATCAGGGAAATAGTTGGGAAGCAGAAAAAAAGGTAAATTTATCTCAAGGTCAAACTAGATATTTCGTTGCAAGATGGTTTCAAGACCAAAGAAGCGGAGCAGGAAATGCTTTTGGACTTATAGGAGCAGCAATAGAGCAGGCAGTTGAAGGAGTTTCTAGAGAAGGATTGTTTTTTGAAGAACAAAGTGCAGATTGTGTAATTAAAAATAAAGGAAAAAATTGCTTACCTTTCGAAAAACCCCAAGTCATCTCTACGCCTATTCAAAATATAACAAAAGAAAATGTTATGGATAGCACAGCACTTTCTGTTGAAGAGCAATTAGTAAAATTAAAAAAATTATTCGATGCCGGTTTAATCTCTAAAGAAGTCTATGAGGCAAAACAAAAGGATTTATTAGGTTTGTGAATTCTTATAAACACCTACCCCCAAAACAAGTCAGTCACGGTGGAGTAAGTCAGAGTAGTGATCTAACATCACTGCAAAAACATCAATAGATGTACTCTTTGAATTTAGCAATTCAATAATCTTTTTTCTTAATATTTAATTTCAAAATTCTTTTAGTTGATATAGGGTTAGAATATGAAAAAACTAACACTTTTAATACTCCTTACTGCTTTGGTTGGTTGTTCGAAATACAGTTCTTATGATGATTGTTATGAGAAAAATATGTCTAAGATGGACGAAGATCTAAAGTTGGTAATACATGAACATGAAAATTTTATCTCTGCTGTTGAAGGTTTGTGTGAAGAATATAAAGACTAATGAAAAACCTATTTTTCATAGTTTTATAAAAGTTTCCACAAAGGGTTACAGTGCGTCGTTCTAAGGCACCATTTTTTATTTTCTCAGCAATGGCAACCCCATCTTCGACACCTAAAGAATCATTCTGAAAAGCACTTACTAAACCTTCTAAATCCATTTTTCTCCCTTCTGTAAAACTGAATTCATATTACTATAAAGGTTTTTAATTATTAAAAGACGTTTAATAAGGAATAAAAAGAATTACAATAAATATAATAACTTTTTTAGAAATATCACATGGCAGAAAAAAAAGATAATAAAACGGCTGTTTCAGAGCTGCCCAAGGTAGATTGGCTTGATCGGGAGTCAGATCCATCAAAGTTTTTTAAAGATCTTTCTTATGCCTTATCAGAATTTGGATTCATGGTTTTAACCAATGCTCCAGGCTTTTCTAATGATTTTCAACAAGAAGCTTTTCAAGAAGTTCGTGGTTTTTTTGACTCACCAAAAGAAACAAAGAAAACCGCATACATTGCCAAGACTCCATATTTTCGCGGCTATAGTTATCCAACTCCAGCTGATAGTGGCTTTGGACAGGTTATTGAAGCTTTTCAGTATGGTTTTGAGCAGGAACCACTATGTCATCACGACGATAAAACACAGCCGATACACCGAAGACTTTTCCGCGGCCCCAATACTTGGCCAGACGCTAAATCTCTTCCAAGATTTCGACCTTTGATTGACGATTTGAATGGACGCTATCACCGTCTAACCCACTTACTTGGTGAGGCGATTGTGGAGTCTTTAGGAGAGGATATCTCAGCATTTCATGAGTATTTTGATTTTGAAGATCCTGATTTGGCTGCGAGCCTTAATCACAACTTCAGCTTAGATGCTTTCGCAGAAAAAGATCGAGAAAAAGTCAAACAGGAGTATAAAAAATTTGAAAGTCAGAGAGTTGGAGCTCACATTGATGGACCCCCTTTCATAGCCTTGCTCATAAACGACCGTCCGGGCTTGCAAGTAGTCGCGGCGGAAGGAGGATGGATTGATGCTCCAGTAACATGCCAAACAGCGCCTGGTAATTATGATGTGCCGGTAATTCCTGGCTCAGTTATAGTAAATACCGGCGGGACGTTAATGCATCTAAGCGAAGGTCGTTATTCTGCAACTTTGCATCGAGTGAATACTACATTGATTCCAGAAGGCGAAACACGAGTTTCTATGCCTTATTTTCTTATACCTAAAATGGAAGGCGACTTGATACCTTTTGGAAAAGCTGAGGCTGAATCTCAAGGCGCTGCAGGCTATGAATCTGGGCGAGATCGAGGAGCAAATGCAAGTGTAAACAGGATGGGAACTTTCCCACAGGTAACCAAACGTTGGTGGGTAGAAGAGTTTGCTGAATTAAGTCAAAAACATCGTGATGAAGTTAAAGCTGAAACACAAGCTGCATTAAAGCTCGCTAAAGAACGTGGCGAACGTTTTAAAGCTAACTAGGTAAATATCACATCCCTCACAAACCGCCTTTGATATCAAAAAAAATTGAAGTAACGGTAGTTAAATAATTCACGCCAATAGTTACTGATAGTTACTGAACAATCGTTAAATAAAAATTATTTTATTGCACATATTTTTTCATATTGATAATCTCTCCTAAGGAGAAAAATTATGGAAAAGACTTTTGATTATGTAGTGGTTGGAGCAGGAAGTTCCGGATGCGTTATGGCAAACCGACTTAGTGAAGATGGAAAAAAAAGCGTTCTGATTCTTGAAGCCGGAGGCAAAGATAAAAGCATGTTTATTCATATGCCTTCAGGTTATTCGCAAATAGTACCTACAAAAAATGACTCAAATTATGGTTTTGAAACAGAACCTGAATCAACTACTAATAATAGAAAGCTCTATTGGCCAAGAGGCAGAGGCTGGGGCGGTTCGTCTTCAATAAATGCAATGGTCTATATTAGAGGACATTCTCATGATTACGATTTATGGGGACAAATGGGTAACAGCGGTTGGTCTTATGATGATGTTCTACCATATTTCAAAAAAGCAGAGTCCTTTAACGGAGAAGGAGATAAAGACTTTCATGGATTCAACGGACCCTTGCATGTAAAAAAGTCTGAAAGGACTGATGATGAATTATTAGATGTTTTCGTCGAAGCGGGACAACAGGCTGGCTTTCCTTTAACCAATGACTTCAACGGAGAGAATCAAGAAGGATTTTCTAGATATGAACACACCATGCACGATACAAAATTTGGACCTAGAAGATGGAGCTCTGCCCGAGCATATTTACATCCTGCGTTGAAAAGAAAAAATTTAACTACCGAAACGAATGTTCAAGTAAATAAAGTTCTATTTGAAGGTAAAAAAGCCATTGGCGTAGAGTATCTTCATAAAGGCAAAACTGTATCTGTAAAAGCAAATAAAGAAGTCATTCTTTCTGCGGGAGCAATAAACTCCCCTCAAATTTTGATGAATAGTGGTATTGGTGATTCTGCAGACCTACTAAAACATGGCATAACTATGGTTCATGAACTTAAAGGCGTTGGTAAGAATTTGCAAGATCACTATGCTGTCGTAAATTCTTTTAGCTGCACAAAACCCGTTACCCTTCATAGATCTGCAAGCTTTATCAGAACTCAGCTATCAGGTTTGCAATATCTGCTTCTTGGAACAGGAGATGCTGCTTTTCCTCCAACTAGTGCTGGTGCCTTTATAAAGTCAAGCCCGGAAAAGGATATTCCTGATACACAAATTCATTACGCTTCTTTCCATTCTCCTGATCTTCATGGCAGAGAAGGCATTGATCAAGATCATGGATTTAGCGCGGTTATTTGTATTTTAAGACCTCAAAGCAGAGGTCATTTGGAACTTAAAAGCGCTGATCCAAGCGAAGCTCCTCTTATGTATCCTAATTACTTGTCTGAAGAGCAGGATGTCATTGATACTAGGAATGCTTTCAGAGAATCCAGAAGAGTATTCTTGCAACCCGCATTTGATGAATATCGTGGCGCACAATCTAAGCCAGACCCTGATTTGAATGTTGAAAACGACGACGAAGTTGATGAGTGGGTTAGAAATACGGGCGAGACTTTGTACCATCCAGTTAGCACTTGCAAAATGGGTAGAGATGAAATGAGCGTAGTAGACGATAATCTAAAAGTTCATGGTATTGATGGCTTAAGAGTAGTTGATGCATCTATCATGCCAACCTTGATTGGTGGTAACACAAATGCTCCAGCTATCATGATTGCTGAAAAAGCAGCAGATCTCATAAGACAAGCAACATAATGAGAAGAATAATCACAGGCCATGATGAAAATGGTAAATCAATTATTTCTATTGATGGTCCGCCTGCTAGATCAATTGGAGAAGAAGCCGGAGGCCTTTTTGAAATCTGGAACACAGACGGAAAGGGGTTCGATACAAAATCAGATGAAGATCGGGCGGATATTGATATCGCGCTATCACCAGTAAAAAACGGAACTAAATTTAGATATTTTCAAATTAATCCGATCCCAGAAGGAATGCCTCAAGATTTGATTGAAGCAGCTACTGCAGAAGCATTTGAAAAAATTGGTGCCGCTCATCATCGTGTTGATACTTCAAGAAATGCTGCAATGCACGAAACAGATACCATTGATTACATCATTCTTTTAAAGGGAGATGTAACTTTGATTCTCGATGAAGAAGAGATTCAGTTGAAACCGCATGATGTCGTCGTCCAAAGAAAGACCAATCATGCTTGGGTAAATAATGGTTCAGAACCAGCCTTGTTAATTGCTGTTTTAATTGACAGTAGTTTGGTTTAAAAAAAGCCCTGCAAATATGAATATTGAAGTAACTCTTTTTTACACGACAATAATCTCTATTTTTCTATTAGTTTTGTCTGTGAGAGTCATAGACCTAAGAGGCAGTCCCGTAACAAAATTTATGCACACAGCAGAAAGAAAAATTGAGGAGCAAACACTTGAAAGAGCAATTAGAGGACATGGTAATTTAATAGAGTATGCTCCTTTGTTTTTAATTTTAATGTTTATCTTAGAATTAAGCGGCGCTTCTACTCAGTTACTTTATTTAAGTGGATTAATTTTTACTTTAGGAAGGTTCATGCATGGCATAGTTTATGCATTCATGAAACCTAATCTCTTTATGAGAATAGGAGGCATGTCACTAACTTTTCTAGGCATGATAAGTTTAATTTTAATTGCAATGCAGATTTTTTTTAAAACAATTTAGAAATGGAATTTTGGTTCTTAATTTGTGGAGCTAGCCTTTCATTTATAGGCGCGATATTTCATGGAGTTGTCGGTCAGAAGAAATATATGGGGAACATATATGCTAGCGATCTACCAGACTTATCAAAATCATTGAGTTTAGTTTCTTGGCATGTTTTTACAATCTTTCTTGTCATGAGTAGCTTAATTTTGATAGGCGTTGCATTTTATGAAAATTTTTATATCGCAACCTATCCGATAATAGGAATTAACCTTTTCGGCACTTTTTTGTTTATCTTTTTAGGTCTGGGAAGACATAAAATCTTATTAACCTTACCGGGAGCTTACCTTATGGGCGGCACAGCTTTTTTTGCTTGGATGGGGCTTTAAAAAAATATTAGACGTGAAAAGTTTGTAGAAGATAACGTTATCGAATAAAGTTACATGCAATTATAGAATCATGAAGATAAATCAAGAGCTTTCAGACAAATACGCAATAGGTATTTCGCTATTATGTACTTTTAATTGTCTATTTCTTCCTTCGATTCTTATCTTGTCTTCCAGTTATTTAGCTGCACAAATTGACACAGAACTTGTTCATGGCCTCATTTTGCTCATTGCTATTCCTTTAAGTATTTTTGCGCTTTCGTTAGGCTTAAAAAATCATAATGAAAAATCTGTTTTCTTCCTAGGCTTGTTTGGCTTATCCCTGATGGCAGGGGGTTTTTTGTTTGGTAGCATAGTGGGCGAATTTGGAGAGAAATTTCTTACTTTTTTTGGTTCCTTAGTTGTGGTATTCGCACACTATAAAAATTATAAAGCTTGTCGAGCTCAAGATTGCGATTGTCACGATAAAACAGCTATTTAATAATATTTTGAAAAATTTTTTAATTTTATATTTCATTCTTCTGTCTTCTTTTGGATTTAGCGATCCTCTCTCTGATGCTGTACAAAGCACAGAACGAGATACCAACAATGTCCTAAGAGATGTTCACCGTAACCCTTATGAAACTTTGTCTTTTTTTGAAATAAAGCCTTCTATGACTGTGATTGAATTATCACCTGGGGGTGGTTGGTATACGGAAATCCTAGCAAATTATCTAAATAAATCTGGAAATTTAATTGCTGCTCATTTTGCCAAAAACTCTTCCAATGCTTACTTGAAAAACAGCAGGAATAATTTTGAAAAAAAAATGGATTCTAAAAAGATTTACAAAAAAGTTAAAATCGTAGATTTAAATTCTAATCTTGCAGCGCCAGAAACTGTAGATGCCGTTCTAACTTTTAGAAACCTTCATAACTGGCTTGGTTCTACGATGGATAAAATTTTTATGAATTCATATAAGTCTTTAAAGCCAGGCGGTATTTTTGGCGTTGTTGAACACAGAGCTGCCTCTGGAACATCTTTTGAAGAAATGAAAAAAAGCGGCTACGTAACAGAAGAACATGCTATAAAAATTGCCAAAAAACATGGCTTTGAGCTTGTTAAAAAGTCAGAGATAAATTCAAATGCACAAGACACTAAAAATTATCCCAAAGGCGTTTGGACTTTGCCGCCGAGTCTTAGAATGAAAGACGTTAATAAAGAAAAGTACCTAAATATCGGCGAAAGCGACAGAATGACATTATTATTTAGAAAAGTTTTATAATTAAGAAAGACCTTAAAATATGACAGAGTTTCAAGCAAGTGCATTAAACGCAACAAAAAGAATCTTAGGCGGCTCAAGTCTGGTTTTAGCAATTGTTTACACAATAGGACATATTTTTATCGCTATTATTTGTGTGCGTCTTATTACTGGAGCTTCTTTGGAACTTGCTGCGGTAGATGCCTTAGTTGAACCAATAATAAATGGCTTTTGGTTTTATCTATTACATTCCACTTGGAAAAAATTTCAAAAATAATTCTTCTGTTTATAGAGTTTTGGATTGAAATTTTAAAAAATAAATTTAATATTTAATAATGCTTAAACAAGAACAAAATCGACTTTTAAAAGGTTTGTTGAAACATTTGGATGCTAAGACAAATGTGGATGCGGGCGGGATAATGAAAACACCTGCAGAAACTTACATTTCCGAAGACCGATTTGAAACTGAGTGGAAAACTTTTTTTCAAGATCATCCTCAAATCATTGGTATGTCAGGAGACTTAGCGGAGGCAAACAGTTTCTTTACTGTAAATGATTTTGGGCCTTCAATAATTGCAACTAGAGACCCCGCAGGGAAATTTAAAGCTTATGCAAATGTATGTTCTCATCGAGGAGCTGAAATAGAGCAAGAAAAAAGAGGTGTTAAATCTAAATTTTCTTGTCCTTTTCATGGCTGGACTTTTAATAATCAAGGATCTTTGGTTGGCTACCCTCAAAGCAAGCAATTTGGAGAAATAGATAAGGATTGTTATGGCTTAACCGAATTACCTTGTTTAGAAAAGTATGGTTTTTTATGGGTTCATCCAAATTCTAAAGGCGAAATAAATTTGAAGGATTTACTTGGCGATAAACTTGAAGAAGAATTTTCAGCTTGGGATTTCAACAAACTCATTTTTTCCAATGAGGAAGAGTATCAAACAGACATGAATTGGAAGCTGGCAATAGACACCTTTGGCGAAACCTATCATTTTTCTGTTTTACATAAAGATTCGCTTTTTCAGTCTTTCCACGGCAATTGCCAAATGTTCGATAGTTTTAAAAAGAATGGAAGATTGATTTTATGTAAAAGAGATATAGACGAAATGCGAAAACTTCCTGAAAAAGATTGGAAAATCTGTACTGGCACTTTGCCGGTGTATTATTTGTTCCCCAATATTATTTTTATGCCAACTCCTGAAGGAGCATTTCTAGTTAGAGAATATCCATTAGAAAACTCACCGCATAAAAGTGTATCTAAAATCTCTTTTTATTTTTATCCAGAAGCATTGGAAGCTGCAAATAAAATGGGCGTATCTCCAGAAACAGGTCTAAATCCATTAGAAGAGTTATACAGTGCTTTCGGAAGCGTCATAAGAGATGAAGATTATGTGGTCGCTGCATCCTCTCACAAAGGTCTTAAGTCGGGAAATCTTGATTTCTTAACATTTGGTCGAAATGAACCGGCTTTGCATCATTATCACAACACTTACAGAGAGGCTTTAGGCCTTCAAAAACTTCCGCTCATTTAATTTCTAAAAATGATTGATCTTTACTATGCCCCAACTCCTAACGGGTGGAAAATCTCTATTATGCTTGAAGAGTGTGAGATGGATTACAAAGTCATTCTTGTTAATCTTGGAAAAGGCGACCAATTTAAGCCTGAATTTCTTAAAATAAGCCCGAATAATAGAATGCCAGTAATTGTAGATCATGAAAATATAGTCGAAAAAGAGCCCATGAGCGTTTTCGAATCAGGAGCAATTTTGATGTATTTAGGAGAGAAAGCCGGTAAATTCTTTCCACAAACATCACCCGAAAAGCAAAAAGTTTTAGAATGGTTATTCTGGCAAGTTGGAGGCTTAGGACCAATGGCAGGTCAAGTAAGTCACTTTGTAAATTACGCACCAAACTTTCCAGGAGATCACTCTTATTCCGAAAAACGTTATAAAAATGAATACGATCGGTTATTAGGAGTAATGGACAAAATCCTGGAAGAAAGAGAGTACCTTGCTGGAGATTACTCTATTGCAGATATGGCTTCTTTTCCTTGGGTAACTGCTTATAAAAGATACGAAGTAAATTTAGATGTTTTTTCTAATGTAAGGCGTTGGTTTGATGCCATAAAAGTTAGGCCAGCGGTAAGAAGGGGTATGGACGTCGGTAAAGCAGCAAGAAATTTTGGAGAAGGCATTTCCAAGGATAGTTTAAAAACCATGTTCAAACAGGATGCGAAAAGTATCTCTGAAATGGCAAAGAAAAAAGAAAACGAATAACTAAGTTTTTATAATTGCTCTTCAATAAGCTGAATTCTGTCATTACCAAAATACATATCATCTTCATTGAGAAAGAAAGTAGGCGAGCCAAAACCTCCTCTATCCATCAGCTCTTGAGTATTTTCAATTAGTTTTGATTTGGTTTCAGGCTTAACAATAAATTCCAGAAATTTATTTGCCTCAACAGAAAGATCTTCAACAATTTTTGAAAGACATGCATCGCTTGATATGTCATGCCCCAAAGTCCAATAAGCTTCAAAAACTTTTTCTAAATATTTCTCTAGATTCGAGTCATCATCAAGGAAATAAAAAGCTCCCCTCATTGCTTTGACACTATTAATAGGAAAAATTTTAGGCCAATTTATAGTGATGCCTCTTAAGCAAGCCCAATCTTCCATATCCTTTTGAGAATAATCTAATTTTTCTTTAACAGGATTTTTTCTGCTTTCATAGACGCTCGGATTTATTGAATTAAAAATTCCCCCAACCAAAATGGGTTTCCAGAGTATCTTAAAATCCTTTCTTTCTCTTAGTTTAAGAATTCCTCTGAAAGATAAATAAGTCCATGGGCTGCTACAGTCTAAATAGTACTCAATTTCTTTCATTATTAATTCAATAGTTTTTTAAAGCTTATTCAATAAAGAAAACTATTCTAATCACATTTAAAAGAAAAGGCAGGCTAATTTTCTCTTTAAATCTCCAAGATATGTATAATTGCCAGCCGATGTCAGCATTAAGGTATGTTTCTTTTATTCTTGGAATAGGCTTCTTGTCTTTAGGTCTAATCATTAGCATCTTAAGTAGCTTCTTTTACTTAGATTTTTCTTCTGGCGTACAAAATTTCATCCTAATGTTTGTGGGAGTTATATTTTTTTGGCTTTCTTTAGAGAAGGTCCATCCAGAAGGTTATAAATTTTTTCTGATTTTCTTAAGCCTGTCTTTGACAGTAGGAATTTTTTTTAAAACTCTCGGAATTATTGGATTCCTTATAACGATTTTTGTTCTTTGGTTTTTTAGAGACCCTGAAAGAAATATTCCATTAAATAGTAATAATATTATTTCACCTGCAGATGGCGTGATTTGTAAAATAGAAAAAAGTAGAAGCCCTGTAGAAGCAAACATTCAAAGTGAATTTTTAAAAATTTCAGTCTTTATGAATGTCTTCAATGTTCACGTGAATAGAGCTCCAGTGGCAGGAAAAATTAAAGAAATAATTTATGTCCCTGGAAAATTTTTCAATGCAAGTTTAGATAAGGCAAGCGAGCACAACGAAAGAAATATATTAATTTTTGAGAACGATAAAAACGAAGAGATAATCACTGTCCAAATAGCAGGATTAATAGCAAGAAGAATTCTTTCTTTTGTAAATCGTTTAGATACTTTAAAGATAGGGGAGCGATTTGGACTAATCAGGTTCGGTTCCAGAGTGGATGTTTATGTGCCAACTTCATATCAACCTAAAGTTAAGCTAGGAGAAAAAGTTATAGCCGGAGAAAGCATAATTGCGAACTAGATGTTATGTCAGAGAGAAGTATTAAAAATTTTATACCTAATTTAATAACTCTTACGGGATTATGTTTTGGCTTAAGCTCAATAAGGTTTTCTTTTTTAGATGATTTTAAAGCTGCATTGGTGTGCATTTTAATTGCAGCTATATGCGATGTCCTAGATGGACTTTTCTCTAGATTGTTAAAATCGCAATCCGATTTAGGTGCTGAATTGGACTCCCTAGCAGACTTTTTAAGTTTTGGAGTTGCTCCGGGATTTTTAATTTATTTTGGAATTTTAGAAACATTAGAAATATGGGGATATTTTGCTGTAACTGCCTTTATTGTTTTTGCTTGTTTGAGGTTAGCTATATTTAATTTAAATCTGCCTCCTTCAGAAGATGCGAAAAAAAGAGGCTATTTTTTGGGTATTCCTACTCCTGCTGGCGCAGGATTAATCTTATTGCCTTTAATACATTCTTTTTTAGACTTTAATTGGGGGTTAGAAAATCCTAAGTTAGTTGCTATTTATATTGGAGTTGTTGGCTTATTGATGGTGAGCAAAATTCCAACATTCTCAGTAAAAGAATTGAATTTAAATATTAATAGGAAATTTTTTCTAAGATTTTTTGTAGGTTTTGCAATCATTGTGATGTTAATGATTAACTTTCTGTGGCAGTTTTTGTCAGTAGTTGGAATGATTTATATTTTAGGAATACCCTTTGCAATCTTTATTTTTAGAAAAAATCGTCATAAGAAGAAAGAAGAAGCAGTTTAGTCAGAAAGCCCTTCAAATATTTTAAAGATTTCTTCAGCGGTAGAAATATCTCTTACATTGCCTCCAAAAAAAGAACTGTATTCTACATTTGGAGAAGCATAAATATGACCGCCATTTATAAGAGTAAATAATGCCACAACATTTTTCCCTGCATTAATTTTTTTTATGACCCCATTGCTTTTGTCTCCGTCTGTATCTTCATATTGGGAAACTGCCTCCTTTCCAGCCGGACTTAAACTTTTCCAATATGCGTATGTGTTTTCTGAAGACTGGACTATGCCACGACTTGTATTTCCAAAAAGCTCTACTTGTCCGCCATTGTATGGAGCAATAGGATCTTTGGTTCCGTTAAAGATTAATATATTCACTCCCTTATTTTCTTTTTTACATTCGTTATTAACATTTACAGGAATCGTTGCAACTAATGGAGCATGAACAGAAATTAACTCAGGAACTTCATAAGCCAAACGGTAAATCATCTGTCCGCCGTTTGAAATTCCGGTTGCTATTATTTTTTTTTGATCAACTTTATAGTTTGAAGAAATTTCTTGAATAATTTTTTTTAAGAATCCTACATCATCAATATTTTCTTGATTGGCAGCATAATCCGCAGAAGCCCTGCAGTCATTCCAAAAATTCTTATATCCTTGAGGGTATATAACCAAAAAACCTTTCTTTTCCGCAAGATATTCAAAATCATACCCAGTGGCAATTCGCATATCTTTCGCCCTTCCATACGAGCCATGCAGAACAAAAAAGGCCCCAGAATTCTCTTTAAAGTTCTTCGGAATATATAAATCATACGTCCTTTCAATATTGTCGTGGTCAATAGAAAAAGTCTTATAAAGACCTTCTGAAGGAGCACTTCTTTCTGGATAAACATTCAAGTAGTTATAAAGTACCAAAAATGAAGCTAAGGCACCGACCACCATACTTATAAAGAATATTCCTGAAATTGATTTCAATGAAGTCTCCGCTCAGTAAATAAAAATGAAGTAGTAGCTTCCAATTAAAAGTCCGATGGTCAAGCCTAGAAGTGAGATCAGAAAATTTTTAAGCATAAAGTTTAATACTCTTTTTATCTCATATTAAACCAGAGACTTGGTTTTGATGATTTTATTATCCTTTGCTAAGCGTTTTTTCCTATTGGTCTTGTCATTTACTTTTCCAACGAGTTGCCCACAAGCCGCCATAATATCTTCCCCTCTTGTCGTCCTAACCGTGGTTATAAAACCTTCTTTTTGCATAATTTTTTTGAAAGCTTGTACCCTCATACTAGAAGGTCTTTTGTAAGCTGAACCAGCAAAGGGATTAAAGGGAATTAAATTAATTTTGCTAGGAACATTTTTTAAAATTTTTGCTAATTCTTTTGCATTTTCTAAAGAATCATTCACCTTATTTATTAATATGTATTCAATAGTCGTTTTTCTTTGATCGCCACATTTATTAACATATCTTTCTACAGCATTTAGAAGATCTTTAATTGGGTATTTTTTATTTATAGGCACTAGTTCGTTTCTAAGTCCGTCGTTAGGAGCATGAAGCGAAATTGTTAAAGCAGCATTTGTGACTTCAGATAGTTTATCTATCATTGGAACCAAACCCGAAGTGCTTAATGTAACTTTCCTTTTTGAAAGTCCATAAGCTTTATCATCCATCATCAAGTTCATTGCACCTGTCACTGCTTCAAAATTAAGCAAAGGCTCACCCATACCCATCATCACGATATTAGTCACATTTTTCGAACCATGATCACGAGGCAAACCAAAAGAATTCTCGGCTACCCAAACCTGACCAATTATCTCAGCTTGAGAAAGATTTCTTGAAAAACCTTGTTTGCCAGTAGCGCAAAAGCTGCAATCTACAGCACAACCAACTTGTGAGGAGACACATAATGTTGCTCTTTTGCCTTCAGGTATTAAAACCATTTCTACTAAATCTCCCTCACCAACATTCAAAACCCATTTTCGCGTTCCGTCTTTTGAATCTTTTTCGTAAACGATCTCTGGCGCTTTAATCTCAGAAATACCAGCAAGCATTTTTTGGAGTTCCTTAGAAAGATTTGTCATTTTTGAAAAGTCTGAAATCCCCTTTTGATGAATCCACTGAAATACTTGTTTAGCTCTATAAGGTTTTTCTCCTATCGAAATAAAAAAGTCCTCCATGTTGCTTAAGGACATACCAAGAAGATTATTTTTCATTTTAAAGATTAAAAAGATTTTTAATTGGCTGGTTGTTTTTTAAATTGTTAACGTTTTCGAGAAACAAATTAAAAGATCTTGGCAAGGACATTAGCGAATGAGCAGAGTCATGAGCAGAAATAAAACAATTTTTTGCTTCCCAAAGAGGCGAAGATTTCTCAAGAGGTTCTTGTTTAGTTGTATCTAAAGACGCTGCTGAAATTTCCCCAGAATTTAAAGCTTCAGCTAAATCTTCTTCTTTAATAGCGCTGCCACGACCAACATTAATTAACATGCCTTGGGGATTCATTATTTTTAATACTTCTCTATCAATGACATTCCTAGTTTCCACGCTATCTGGCAGGGCCATAACAAGAAAGTCAGCCAGTGGCAAAAGACTTAAAAAGTCACTGGGCGTTTTTATTTCATCGGCAAAATCACAGTCTTCTGGATTTCTTCTAATACCAATAACATTCATTCCAAATGCTTTTGCTATCTTTGCTACTTCCTTACCAATGCCTCCATAACCATAAATGATTAAATTTTTTCCGGTTAATTCGCCATCTCCACCATTTGGCATCCAATGCTTTTCTTTTTGTAAATCTATGTGAAGATCAATTCTTTTATTCCAACGAAGCATTTGTGAAAAGACATAATGGGCAATAGGTATGCCATATATGCTGCTTGAGTTTGCAATGATTGCGTCTGTTTCATTTAGAACAGCTTGTAAAAAAGGATCGTCCATTCCAGCATAACCGCTTTGGATAAATTTCATTTTCTTGGCAAGTTTAAGCATAGGCTCAAAAAGGGTTTGATTATCTCTAACAGCAAATAGAAATTGGTATGAAAGAAAAAAAGCATCAGACTCGGGTACATCATCCCAAGAGGGATCCTTTGGGTCTTCAGGATTTAGTGAAATAACCTCTATCGATGAATCAAGATCAACAAGTTTTGAATCATCCATAGAAGAACCAAGGTCTAGAATTTTAGAACCATAAATTTTATTCGTATCTTTAGATATAACTACTTTCATCTCAAAAAATTATTTGGTGCAATTTAAACTAGAATTTTTTTTAAAACAAGAATATATCCTTTTCTGACTATATAATATTTCTTTCAGATGACTCAAATAACTATTACAGACGTATATTCCATAGGCGCACCAATAATACTTGCGCTTATTTTTTTTGAAGTATTCATTTCAAATTGGCAGAGCAAATCCTTTTATAAAGCCGGGGATACTTACTGCACTTCTGGTCTTTTGTTTGGAAATATAATCATGGGATTCGTAATTAAAAGCTCAATAGTCGCTTTTCATTTTGTTCTTTATGAATACAGATTCTTTGATTTAATGAGCTCAATGCCAATTTGGCTTCTTTGGGTATTAACTTTTATTTTGATAGATTTGGTGTTTTATATTTATCACCGCATGTCTCATAGAGTTAGATTTCTGTGGACGGTTCACATGAGTCATCATTCTAGTGAAGAAATGAATTTTGCCGTCTCATTTCGACAGGCTTGGTTTGGACCAATTTCTAAAATTCCTTTTTTTATGGTCTTACCAATTCTTGGTCTAGATCCTCTTATGATCGCGGTAGCTGGAGTAGTAAGTACTTTATGGGGCGTTGTAGGACATACACAAATAATAGGTAAATTAGGACCTTTAGAATGGGTATTCAATACACCGTCACATCATAGGGTTCATCATGGCTCAAACCCAGAATATATAGATAAAAACTATGGAAATTTATTCATAATTTGGGACCGTATCTTTGGAACCTTTGAACCAGAAAATAAACCTGTTGAATACGGCTTAGTTAATAATGTAAATACTTTTAATCCTATTAAAATCACTTTTATGGGCTGGGAAAAACTTTTTAAAGATATTAGAAATTCCGAGAGTTTTAAAGAAACAATAGGGCTAATTTTTGGACCTCCAGAAACTCACTCTAAGGAAACTTAGATCTAAACTTATCTTCTCAAAGATAACTAGATTAATTGTGTAACAAATGAAATCAATATTAATAAATTGGCTACTAGTTCTGTTCGTGAGTTTCAGCTGGGGTGCTTCCTTTATGTTTACTCGATTTGTAGTAGAAGAAATTTCTCCTTTTCATTTGGTTTTAATAAGACTTTTTTTAGCTTCTTTACTATTAGGCCCATTATTCATAAGAAAATCCGATCTACTTAAAATGACCAAAGTGATACCTTCTTTATTTTTACTAGGAATCATAAACGCCGCTTTACCATTCTTTCTATATGCCTGGTCGGCACAAGAGCTAACTGCCGGAACATTGTCAATCCTAAATGGCACTTCGCCATTATTCGCATTGATAATAGCAATTTTATTGTTTCGCCAGAATACAACTCTTCTTCAGATTGCAGGTCTGCTGACAGGTTTTGTAGGTTTGGTTATTTTTATAGGTATTGAAGAAATAGGATTAGTTATTTTTCCCGTCATTCTCTGCTTAGCAGGAGCTTTTTGTTATGCTTATTCAAACAATATCTTATTTAAGCTAAATCACATTAAGTCATCTGCCTTAGCTTCTGCGACAATGATTTCAGGTTTTGTATTTTCTATTCCATTATTTTTTCTTGAACCTAAAGCATTTTCTTTTGATTTTGATATAGAAATTTACTTGGCGATTTTATTCTTGGGCTTTGTATCTACCGGCATCTCTTTTATAGCTTATGTGGTATTACTACAAAGATCTTCGCCCGTTCAAGCATCTTCAATTATTTTTCTAGTTCCTATAACAGGAATTTTTTGGGGAGCCGTTTTTCTAGGTGAAGCAATAGATGGGAAAGTAATTTTAGGATCTTTATGTATTCTTGCTGGGATAGCCTTAACCAATATCTTTAAACCAAAACAACTTATAAAAAGTTAACTTATATAATTTCTAAAACTTTTTCTGGAGGCCTACCTATAATTGCTTTTTTATTTTTAATAAAAATAGGTCTTTCAATTAGTTTAGGAAATCTAGTCATCAGCTCAATTATTTTTTTATCAGATAGGTTTTCATCATTTAAATTATTTTCTTTATAATCAACTTCTCCCTTTCTAAGCAATTGCCTTGGTTCAATTGAAAGTTTCGTTAAAATTTTCTCAAGAAATGAAACTTCAAGTTTTTCTTCCAAGTACAAAAAGACTATGAAATCTTCGTTTTTATTTTTTAAAATTTCTAAAGCTTGCCTTGATTTACTGCATCTAGGGTTGTGAAGAAGGTAAGCTTTGTCCATAGTAAATAAAAAATTATGAATAGAGTTATTTTAAGCAGAAAAGGATTTGATTCCAAATATGGCGGAAGACCGTCTCCAGTTTTTAAAAATGGACGTCTATTTTCTCTGCCAATCCCACAATTTTCAAAATCTCCCACAAAATATAAAGCTTTAAAATTTAATGGTATTTCTGGTACCAAGGCATTAAAGGAAGTTGCATCAAATAAAGTTACTCCGGAAGACTATTGTCATTACGACCCCGCCTTAAATCAAAGAATTGGTCTTTTTGGACAAGCTGGGAGCGCTCAAACTGAACTTTTAAATAACGGAGTTAGCATTGGGGACATGTTTCTTTTTTTTGGTTGGTTTAGAAAATCAGATAAAACTAAAACAGATATGCATCTTATTTTTGGTTGGCTGCAAATTGATGAAATTATCAGTGGCGATAAAAATATAAAGACTTTTCTCAAAATAGAAAACTTGAATCATCCTCACAACCCTGACTTTAAAACTTATATAAATAATACTTTATACGTAGGCAGGGATAACTTTGGGCTGTTTAAAAATATTTCTGATGATTTAATCTTAAGTGCTCCCGGTTATTCAAAATCAATGTGGGAACTTCCTAAAAGATATTTTAAAAATTCTAAAGATATGATGGCTGAAGTCTTTTTAAACAGATTAAAATGGTTTGATAACAAACATTATTTAGTGAATACCAATATAGGGCCAGGACAAGAATTTATTTTAGATTCAAAAAAATATCCAGACATAGCAGCTTGGGCTAAGAAACTCACTGAAAAACCAAAATATAAGTAATGAATAATATATTTTTTTTTATAGCAGGCATTTCTGCAGGAATGATCATCTTTCAATCGGCAATAAATGCTCCGTCTATCTTTAAAGTTTTTTCTGAAAAAGAAGCAGGCCCTTTTTTAAGAATTATTTTTCCTAAATTATTTTTAAACGTTTCTTTCTTGAGTCTATTCGGCTTAATTCTTTCTTTATTTAATGACTCAATTTATAAGCAGGCATTATTTTTTGCATCTCTTTTATTTATGAGTATTTGTTATCTAATCGTGCCAGCCACAAATAATGCCAGGGATCAGGGGAAGGATAATATTTTTAAAAGGCTACACTTCATAAGTGTGATTTTGACGCTCTTGACATTATTATTAAATTTTTCAATCTTTTTTATAAGTTAAAAAATGGAAACCCAATTCAATATTTTTGGTGAAGTTATTGAAGAATGTTGTGCTAATCCTATAACAGGTTTTTTTAGAGATGGTTTTTGTCACACAGATAGCTTAGACAGAGGCTTACATGTGGTTTGCGCCCTCATGACAAAGGAATTTTTAGAATTTTCAAAATCTAAAGGAAATGATCTTTCGACTCCCAGGCAAGAATTTAATTTTCCAGGTCTTAAACCAGGAGACCATTGGTGTTTATGTGCTGAGAGATGGCAGGAAGCCTATGAAAATAATAAGGCTCCTAAAGTATTTCTTAGAAGAACTAACAAGAAGGCTCTGAAAGTAATTGATTTTGAAATTATAAAAAAACTTTCCATTGATTTAATTTAGTCTAAACTTAATAAGCTTTAGATTTTTGATAGAATTAGTCAATGTCATTAGATTATTCGAAGGCTCAAAAAGTAATTCATTGGCTTATGGCAATTATAATCATTCTTGATCTTAATGTTGCGCAAAAATTTGGCGGAAACATGGAGCTTTGGGATAGATTAGAGTCTCGCGCAGATCATGCAACAGCTGGCATGGTTGTGACTTTCCTTTTTATTCTCAGAGTGATTTTACGTTATCTTTATGGAGCTCCTAAATTACCTTCTTCTATGCCTTCCTGGCAGGTATTTTCAGCAAAATTTGGTCACTATACTTTGTATCTCTTAATGGCAGGTTTAATCATTACGGGCATAACCATGGCTGGCTTTGCTTCTGACCCAATCGTTGTTTTTGGAGTAGATATGGCGTTTTTTTCTCACAATCAAAATAATTTCCATCTAATAAGAAGTCTGCATGAGTTTTTTACAAACGCGATAATTCTATTAATAGTTGTTCATATTTGCGCAGCAATTTACCATCATTTTTTGGCTAAAGATGATACAACTTCAAATATGCTCAAATTTTGGAAAACTAAAAATAATTTGTAACGACAAACTTAAATTAAAAAAAACATGAATATATTTACTAGGTTTATTCTTTCAAGGGCAATCAATAAAGCAGCGAAAAAAAGTTCTAATATAAATCTACCTATTGTTACTTATGCTAACGATTATATAACCCAAAAAATTATTTTAGATGGATGGTTTGAAAAGAGAGAGCTATACGCAGTAAAAGACCTATTTGAATCTCTGCAATTAGAAAAAAAAATTTGTATAGATGTGGGAGCAAATATAGGAAATCATTCTTTATTCTTTTCAAAAATATTTGAAAAGGTAATTTCTTTTGAGCCAAATAAGGATGTTTTTAAGCTTCTGGAAATAAATGCCGCTTCAGTAGATAATATTTTGGCTCATAATTTAGGCCTTTCTGAAAATACAGAATCCTTGAAAGCTTTTGTAGATAAGGGAAATTTAAGTTCAGGAAAAATTGTAAAGGATCAAAGTTCAAACGAAATTTTTCAGGTTATTAAACTTGATTCTTTCAAAAAAGATCAAAATTTAGAGAAGATATCTTACTTAAAAATAGATATTGAAGGGCATGAAGAAGCAGCCTTAAAAGGGGCCAAAGAAATTCTTTCCTCAGATGCGCCAGCAGTGTCTCTAGAAATGGAGATGACTAGGAATTTAAAAAATTGCTTAGCTTCTATTGAAATTTTGCAAGATAGTGGATACAACGACGCTTTTATTTTAAAAAATAATTTTTCTGGGGGAAGCGTTTCTAATTTTAAAAATATTTCTATTCAAGATTTTAAAAATCTTCGTCCTAAAAGACATAAAATGGTGATGTTTTTAAAAAATTAATATTGATCAGATGAAGACAAGTTTAAAAATTTGGGTTCCCACTTTCATTATCTATATATCTTTTTTTCTTTGGTACACGAATCTTGGCGGTAAATTAACATCAGAGGAAATAGATTTCTTCAGTAAAAAAATGTTTGAGAATCAATCAGAGAGCTCAAATATGAATGAAGACACAAGTACTGTTTTTCTTGATTTCATGAAAAATGATACCGGCAACCAATTCATAATGGTTAATGTTATAAAGCTTAATGATGATCCGCCTAATGTTAAAGGTGCAAATCCTGGGGAAGATGCAGTTTCTTTAATGGGAAGATATATGGAATTTATGTATCCAGAATTACTTATGAGAGCGTCCCACCCAATTTTTGCTGGCTCGTCTGTAGGTAAGGTCATGGATAAAGCAGGCATAGAAGGCCTCGATAATTGGGATCGAGCAGCCTTAATGAGATATAAGAGTAGGCGCGCATTGATGGAAATAGTAATCAATCCGGAGATGACAGGAAGACATGATTTTAAAATAGCAGCTATTAAACATACCTTGGCTTACCCTGTTGAAGTCCAATTAAATCCTGCTGATCCAAGAGGTATTTTTTTACTAATATTAGTTATCTTAGGGCTTATCATTCAACTTAGACTAAAAAAATAATGAATCAAAGAATCAAAGCGGCTTGGGAAGGACGAATTTCAGGCTGCTTACTAGGAAAACCAGTTGAAATCTTATCCATGCGAGAAGGAAAAGATTCCCTGGAATCTTATCTTAAAAAATCAAATTCATTTCCTTTAAGAGATTATGTAAATCATCTTGAACATCCGCTAATAAAAGGCCTATCAATAAATTGTTGTAAGGGAAAAATTGTTAGAGCAGAACAAGATGATGACATCACTTATACAGTCTTAGCTCTAATGATGCTCGAAGAACATGGTCTAAATATTGATACAGATGATATTGCCAGAACTTGGATTAATAAGTTACCTGCTGGCGCTACTTTTACAGCAGAAAGAGAAGCCTATATAAATTTGCTTAAAAAAATGGATTTTGGTTACCAGTTTGGAGGAAAGAGAGGATTTAATATAGAAGAAATAAATGACAATGAGTTCAATGATTGGATAGGAGCTCAAATTAGAATTGATATGTATGGCTGGGTTCTTCCTGGTCAGCCAGTTAAAGCAGCAGAACTAGCAAGAAGAGATGCAAGTCTTTCTCATAGGGGCTGCGCAGTTGAATGTTCTGCCTACATTGCTGGTTTGGCAGCTCTTATTCCTATATGTGAAAATAGATTGTCTGCCGTTCAAAAAGCTCTTGAATTAATTGATAGAAATTCTGAAGCATTTGAAGCAGTCGAAATGGGAATAGCAGCAGCAGGAAAATCTTCAGACGCAATAATAAAGAAATATCAGGAGTTATCTCCTGTTCATAGCCTTAATAATTTAGCTATAGTCGTTTGGTCCTTTTTAAGTTTTCAAAGTTCTTTTGACGAAGCAGTTGGCGAGGCTGTCTCTGCTGGTTGGGATACAGATTGCAACGGAGCAACAGTTGGCGGTTTGATTGGTTTAGATGAAGGCATAATTCCAAAAAAATGGACCGATCCCTGGAAAGGTAAAGTTATTACCTCAATATCTGGATTGGGAGAATTAAATTTGGATAATCTAGTTCAAAGAACAGAAACTTTAATACAGAAATTTAGCTTTGAACTTAAAAATGTTTAAAAAATGCCTGAAATAATTGTTTTTGGTGGAATTAATATGGACCTCTTTGCATATATTCCAAGATCTACACAGGAAGGAGAAACAATTCAGGCAACCTCAGTTGAGTTTTTTTTAGGCGGCAAGGGAGCCAACCAGGCAGCAGCATCAGCAAGACTAGGAGCTAAGGTAAGTTTTGTTGGAACAATAGGACAAGATCAATTTGGAATTGACGTAAAAAAATTAATCTCTAAGGAAAATATAGATATTTCAAAATTAAGTAGCTCAAGAGATCAGACCGGCGTTGCTTTAATTAATGTTTTAAAAAATGGTCGAAATGAAGTTATTGCTTTTCCTGGAGCCAACAAACAAACATCGAGCAAGCTGATATCTGACAAAAAGCTTAAATCTTGTTCCATAGTTATAGGACAAATGGAGCTAGAAGAATCTCAAACATATAATTTATTTTTAAGAGCTAAGAAAAATGGTTGCCAGACAATACTTAATTTGGCTCCCTTCAAAACAATAAAGAAACAATTACTAAAGCAAACAGACATTTTAATTGTTAATGAAATAGAGTTTTCTGGGCTAACAAGAAGAAGCTCAAAAAAAATAGATTTAAAATTTGTAGAAAATAATTTTTCAAGATTAGATTTGCCTCCACAGATAAAATTAATTGTCACAATGGGAGAAAAGGGTGTAGTTGTTTTTGCAGGCGGTATAAAAAAATATTTCCCATCAAGAAAAGTAAAAGCAATAGACACTGTCGGAGCAGGAGATTGTTTTGTAGGTGCGCTTGGTTATTTTTTATTAAATGATTCTGATATTTTCTCTGCTACTCATTTTGCTATCTGTGCTTCTTCAATTTCGGTAACCAGAAAGGGCGCCGCAGAATCTATGCCCTCTATAGATGAGGTTGTCAAAATACTTTAAATTTCATACCCTATGTCTCAAATGATTTCCAATAATGCTGATGAATTTGAAAATTCGGACTTACCTTTTAAGGTAAACCGTTTGTCCCCAAATATTGGTGCTGAACTTTTAGAATTAGATTTAAAAAATTCACTAGATTCTGAAACCAAAAAAAAGATATATGAAGCTTTGTTGGTATACAAAGTAATATTTTTTCGCAATCAAAACTTGACTACTGAAGAGCATTTAAAATTTGGAAGACATTTTGGAGAGCTTGAAGTACATCCTTTTGCTCCCTATAAAGAAGGTTTTCCTGAGGTTTTAAATATTACTCATAATGAGAAAAATAAGGGCAAAGAAAACGTTTGGCACTCCGATGTAACTTGGAGAGAAAAACCTTCTTTGGGATCAATTTTAAGAATGATAGAAGGACCTCAAATTGGAGGAGATACATTGTTTTCTGATATGCAAACAGCTTATGACAAGCTGCCAGAAGATATAAAAAATAAGCTTGAAGGAGCAATTGCAGTTCATGATTTTGTAGGTTTCAGAAAACTTTTAATCAAGAAAGGAAAAACAACTGAAGAAGTTGAAGCTTTTAATAAAAAATATCCTAATCCCGAACACCCCGTGATTAGAACCCATCCAGATACAAAGAAAAAAGCTATCTATGTAAATAAGGCTTTTACTCAATACATTAAAGGATGGGAAGAAAACGAGTCAAAATCTATGTTGGATTTTCTATATTCTCAAGCTGCAATCCCTGAATACCAGTGTCGGTTTATATGGGAGAAAGATTCTATAGCTTTTTGGGATAATAGATCTTGTCAGCATTATGCTGTATCAGATTATTGGCCGCAGGTTAGAAAAGTAGAGAGAGTCACAGTAATAGGCGACACTCCTTACTAAAGAAATTAATTTTTAAAAAATAGAGGTAACTATGTTTAGTCATATAATGATAGGAGCGAATGATATAGAACAGTCGAAAGATTTTTACGACAAAGTGTTAGGAGTTTTGGGAGCAAAGCCAGGATTAATGGTCCCGAATCTTACTGGCCAAACTAGGTATTTTTATTTTTTAGAAGGACAGACCTTTTGTATTTCCGAGCCTATTAATGGGGAAGCTGCATCTTCTGGAAATGGTTCAACTATTGGTTTTAATATTGTAAATGAGACCATGGGCGACAAATGGCATGCGATAGGATTAGAAAATGGAGGTACTTCAATTGAAGATGCTCCTGGTATAAGAGAATTCGAGGGTATGAAAATGTACTTGGCTTATTTAAGAGATCCTTCTGGAAATAAACTCTGCGCTATCAAACAACTCTGATTTTTTTATGGATTATGTTCCCTATGCAGTACCGTTCTTTTTATTAGCTATTCTTTTAGAGCTTTTATATGGATGGACTATTAAAAATAATACTTACCGCGCAAATGATGCTTTATCAAGCATGTTTATGGGCGCACTTCGGTCAACAAGTAGCGCTTTAAAAATTGGGTTAGGCGGACTAGTTTTCTATTTTCTAGAATCATACTTTTCTTTGCCGAGATGGGATACAAACTCAATTTTTACTTGGTTAATTGCTTTTGTAGTTTATGACTTTTTTTATTATTGGTTTCATCGTATTAGCCATGAAAGGCAAATATTTTGGGCTTCTCATGTTGCACATCACCAAAGCGAAGACTATAACTTATCAACTGCTTTGCGTCAGACAGGAACAGGTTTTTTCCTGACTTGGGTCTTTTATATTCCTTTATTTTTAATTGGCGTTCCATCTTTTGTTTTTGTTTCAGTGGCTTCAATTAATCTTATTTATCAATTCTGGGTTCATACCGAACATGTACCCAAATTGGGTTGGTTTGAGTTAGTCTTTGTTTCCCCCTCTAACCACAGAGTACATCATGCTCAAAACGAAGAATATATTGATAAAAATTATGGTGGTGTATTTATTGTTTGGGATAGAATTTTTGGCACCTTTAAAGCAGAGGAAGAAAATACTCCTTGCGTCTATGGCATTAGAGGACCTCTAAAAACATTCAATCCGGTTTGGGCCAACTTTCACGTTTACGTAAAAATGTTTAGAGAAATTATCAACACAAAAAATATAAAAGACAAATTATATGTTTTAGTTGCTCCAACGAGATGGATACCAAATGATTCTTTTCATTTATCTCCCAAGACAGAATTCAATATAGATGAATTTGAAAAGTTTAATCCAAAATCTTCTTTTGCCTCCAAGGTCTATGCTTTTTTTCAACTACTTTTTATCTCTTTAATCAGCACTTTTTTTATAGAACTCGGTGACATAAATTTCATAGAGGGAATTATTGTTGCAGTTACTATGATTTCTACTGCCTATTGCGTCTCACTTTGGTTAGATTGTAAAAAAGCATTATTGATTGACTGCCTTCGACTTAGTTTTCTCTTAGTTGTAATTCTTTTGACATACTTTTATTTCCCAGAAATGGAATTCTTTATGCCTCTATTGGCTGGTTATTTGCTATTGAATTTAGGATTTCTTCATTTTCTGCACAGCTCCTTTTCAAGTAATAAAGTTTTGACTTAGAAAACAGCTTAAACTATATTTTATCCATTATATTTAGGGGTACCCATGGCAGTTAATTCAGAGAATTTTGATTTTGATCCTGAAAAATTAAGACAAAAATACAGAGAAGAAAGAGATAAGCGACTTCGCGTCGACGGAAATGATCAATATAAAGAAGTCAAAGGAGATTTCTCCTATTTTGTTGAGGATCCCTACATAGAAGTAAAAACTGACAGAAGCCCAATGAAACTTCATTCGGAAATTGTAATTATAGGTGGTGGTTTTGGGGGCATGCTTGCTGCCGCTAGACTAAGAGAAGCAGGCTTTGATGATTTTAAAATTATCGAAAAAGGCGGTGATTTTGGCGGTACTTGGTATTGGAATAGATATCCGGGGGCATCCTGTGACATCGAGTCTTATATATACTTCCCATTATTAGAAGAAACTGGCTTCATTCCAAAAAGAAAGTACACAAATGCTCCTGAAACCCTAGAGTATTGTGGAGTCATTGCAGATAAATTTAATCTTTATGAAAATGCTATTCTTCAAACAGAAGTAACAGAAACTAGGTGGTCAGATGATTCTGGCTTATGGAAAATTCTAACCAATAAAGGAGATGAAATTACTGCAAACTTTGTAGTGCATTCCAATGGTCCTTTGAATAGACCAAAGCTTCCAGCTATAGACGGAATAAATGATTACAAAGGTCATACATTCCATACAAGTCGATGGGATTATGAATATACTGGCGGCTCATCTCATGGCAACTTAGAAAATCTTGCGGATAAAAAAGTTGCAATCATTGGAACTGGAGCTACTGCAGTCCAATGTATTCCTCACTTAGGTGCATCCGCGAAAGAGTTGTTTGTATTTCAAAGAACTCCATCTTCTATTGATGTAAGAGCTAATAAAGAAACTGACGAAAATTGGTTTTCTTCTATGAAACCTGGTTGGCATGAAAAAAGACGTGCCAATTTTGAAGGCTTTCTTGCAGGTGAATTTAGTGGTGAAGACCTCGTGAATGATGGTTGGACAGAAATTTTTAGAACAATCTTAGCTGCTTTTAGATCATCTGGACCATCCAAACTGCGCTTGGCTTCCTGGGCTTTGCTCGCGCCATTTAATAAGGAATTTTATAAAAAAGGTTTAAAACCCTACATGGCCGATAAGTTCATGAATTTTGTTGGTAAGGAGAATATATCTCAAAAAGTTGAAATGGTAGATTTTTCTAAGATGGAACAAATCAGAGCGAGAGCAGAGGAAATAGTTAAAGATCCAAATGTTGCAGAATCTTTAAAACCTTATTATCGCCAATTTTGTAAACGACCATGTTTTCACGATGAATACTTGGATACTTATAATCTCGATAGCGTCACTTTAGTGGATACTCAAGGTAAAGGGCTCGAAAAAATAACAGAAAAAGGAATTTATTTTGATGGTAAAGAGTATGAAGTGGATTGCATTATCTTTGCTACCGGTTTTGAAGTAGGAACCGACTACACAAGGAGAAGTGGTTATGAAATATATGGTAGAAATGAACTATCAATTATGGATAAATGGAAAGAAGGTCTTGCAACTATGCATGGAATGCACAGCCGCGGATTTCCAAACAGTTTTTTCTTTGGCCCTCAACAATCTGGTTTTACTGCAAATTATACTCACTCGCTTGATGAGCAAAGTATTCATTTGGCTTATATCTTGAAAACCATGAAAGAAAAAAATATGACCCTTGTTGAAGTCTCAAAAGAAGGTGAAGAAAACTGGGTTAAAACCATCATAGACAATTCTAGAGATATGTTAAGTTTTCAAGAAAGCTGTACGCCAGGCTATTACAACAATGAAGGAAAACCGATGCAAGCACCTCAAAACAACCCTTATGGAGGGGGCGCTCTAAATTTCTTTAAATTATTAAAAAAATGGCGAGATAAGGGAGATCTTAAGGGTTTAGAAATAAGTAGTAACAACTTTAATTAGATTAAATTGATTAGTTTATTTTATGCAGGAGCAATTGGAACAATAGCAATTGTTTTAGCTTTTTTTACCGTTCGCCAAAGATTAAAAACACAAATTAGTTTGGGTTCAGGAGATAGCGAAGAATTACTCTCCACTCAAAGAGCTCATGGAAATTTTCTTGAGTATGCTCTTGTTTTCTTGGCCCTATCTTTCTCACTGGAAATTATTGGGAATATTCCAGATCTAGCTATTGTCATTTTCGGAGATATTTTTTTACTAGGTAGGATTTTTCATATTTATACTTTGGTTGGAAAAGGAAATATTATTTTTAGACAAATGGGAATTTTACTTTCTTGGACTATAATTTTAATTCAATCCATTTGGGCAATGATAATTTCAGGCCAATGGCTTTTAGAAAACAATATAGGATTGAATTTATAATCTTCTTTGATGAGCTCAACAGAAATTTTTGAATTAACCTTTGCTCTTAAAGTAGTTCTTTGGGTGGAGGCAATTGTCTATTTGGGTATCGGTATATTTGAAATTTTTGATGACTTTTTCAGAAAATTACCTTCATGGATAAATCTTAATGGAAAACTTAATGCTTATTTGTTCATGGAAGATAAAATGCAACATAAATTCCATGCTGCAATTTGTTTTTTTCTGGGTTTTATAGCACTTAATGGAATTATAGAAGGAGCTGTAACAAGATTTGAAATAGAGCTTTTGTTCATAGGCCTCGCTCTAATAATGATGTTACTTTGGATGATATTGCCTCCAGGAAGATTAGCTTTGCTAATGTTGCTTACAAAACCGGAGACATATCTGTCTATAATTATGTTTTATTTATTTTCTGATTTAATAAGAATAGAAATCTTCTTTCTCTGCTTAGGATTCAATATATGGGGATTAATTGTCTATTTTCTCAACACAAGGAAGAATATAATACCCTTTACTTATAAGAGATTTCATGACGATATCTTCGAAGCTGGCATCCCGGAATCAAGAATCAAAGCTATGGATAAAATGGCAGGTCACGAGAATACTTAATATTAAATGAATGAAGCTTTAAATAATATTTTATTAAGAAATTCTCCTCGAGAGCTATCAGAGCCTTTTCCTAGCGAAGATGAAATGGAGAAAGTTTATCAAGCTGCTCTAAGAGCTCCCGATCATGCATGGCAAAGACCATCTAGATTTATAGAGGTAACAGGAGATGGTTTAAAAAAACTTTCAGCTGCTTTCGAAGATTTTGCCAAAGAAAATATAGAGAATCTAAGCGATGAAATCTTAAAAAGATATATCGATGCTCCTTACAGGGCGCCAATGATAATTATTGTTATTTCAGAAATAAAAGCTCATCCGAAAGTTCCGGAAATTGAACAAATGCTTTCCACAGCTGCAGCTGCAGAGAATATTCTTTTAGCTCTTAACGCCTTGAATTATGCTGGAATGTGGCGAACTGGAGTTTTTGCACTAAATGATAAAATTTCTAGTTACCTAGGTCTCGAAGACAATCAAAAAGTTTTAGGATATTTATATGTCGGTACTCCTGTAGGAAAGCAAAAAAATATTCCAGAAATGAATTCATCAGAGTTCGTCACTAAGTGGATTTAACCTAATAATGACAGAGATTTTTAAAAACTCTGAAGGAGATTCTATTGCAGCTTCAATATTTGGAAATGAAGATAACCCTTTGGTAATTTTTTTACATGGCGGAGGCCAAACGAGATTTGCTTGGCGTCAAGCAGCTGAAAATATATCAAAAAAAGGATTCTACGTTATCACCTATGATTTAAGAGGACATGGGGATAGTTTTTGGTCAAAAAAAGGTAACTACAAAATAAATGATCATAAAAAAGATTTAATTTCTATAATCAAAAATTTTAATAAGCCTGCTAACTTGGTAGGCGCTTCTTTAGGTGGAATGACATGTTTATCTCTTTCAGGAGATAAAGAATTTTCAGACTTATGCAAAGCTTTGATAATGGTCGATATTGGAATTTATCCAAACCAGGAAGGCTCCGATAAAATAGTAGAGTTTATGAGTTCTGCACAAAATGGCTTCGCATCTCTAGAAGAGGCTGCTAATCATATTTCAGAGTTTCTTCCTCACCGGGAAAAACCCAAGGATCTAAAAGGGCTAAATAAAAATCTTAGAAAAAAAGGCGATAGGTTTTATTGGCATTGGGATCCCAAGTTTCTTCAAGGAAGAAAGGGTGAAGATATAAAAAACTATTTTGGCCATTTAGAAGAAGCTGCCAAAATTCAAAATAAACCTACTCTTTTAATTAGGGGAGCTTTGAGCGATGTTTTAACCGAAGAAGACAAAGATTATTTTTTAGAAATTATCCCACATGCTGAATTCGAAGAGATTGAGGACGCTGCGCATATGGTAGCTGGAGATAAAAATGATATATTCTCTGCTGCAGTTGAAAGTTTTTTAATTAGAAATAATTAAAATTTGCTAACATCTTATCGAAATGGAGAGACATCATGTTGTGGATTAAAACTTTCTTTGGAGTAAGTTTTCAAATTAGCTTGCTAGCCTTATTAATTTATTTACCTGCTTGGACTTTGAATTGGCCTGATGCACTTTTATGGATTTTTATCTTTTCTATTATTGTTTTTTCAGGATCAACTTACTTGTTAATAACAAAGCCAGAAAGTATTGAGGCAAGGTTGAACTACAATCCCGAAGTTCAGCCTCAAGAAGATAAACTGGCAACCACGTTAATGTTTTCTGCAATTATTGTCGGACTTATCTTGAGTCCTATAGATGTTTTTCACTTACAGATATCACCAGTTTTTAGCGGATGGCTTAAAACCTCTGGGCTGTTTATTTTCAGTTTTGGTTTATTTTTTGTTATGGCCGCTATGATTGCAAATGAATTTGCAGAGACAACAGTTAATATTCAAGAAGATAGAGGTCAAAAGGTAATAGATTCAGGAGTATATTCTCTAGTAAGACACCCGATGTATACCGGTTTTATATTTTTTATTATTGGAACAAATATTTGGCTTGGCACTTATTTATCCTTGATATTAAGTTTATGTTTCTTATCTATAGCTTTAAAGACTAGGATAAGTATAGAGGAAAAAACATTAATTAGAGATTTAGAAGGTTATGAAGACTATTGCAAAAGAGTAAAGACAAGAGTAATTCCTTATTTTTTTTAATCTTTAAAATATTAGTTTATTGAAAATATAATTCTAATCCATCAAAGATCTTCGATTGTTATACAAAATTTCTTTAAAAATTTTCTTTAATTAAAATTTCTTTAATAATCATTTAAATTATTTGTTAAAACAATTAAGCTAGAATTGCGAACTAGAATTGCAAAAAAGTTATGAAGTTTATATTAGATTATCTAGACGTTATCTTAGGAGGACTTGCTGCCCTAGGAGGAATAGCATCTATATATTATCTAATTCAGGAAATGAGAGAGCAAAATAGAGTCGCAAGAGCAAATGCTAGGCAAAATGTTGCAGACAGCCATCAAGAAATTGCTTTACAGGGTATGAAAAAAAGCATGGTGAAGATTAAGTTAAAATTAAGAAATAATGAAGAGCTTTCTAAAGAAGAAGATGCAAAATATATGTCTTATTTCAGCATAATGCTTAGATCAAGAGAGAATCAACATTATCAATATACGATTGGCATGATTGATCCTGGAGAATGGGAAAACTACAAACGATCTTTTAAAACTTTGTTTAAATCAGAATACCATTTAAAACTTTGGTCCTTCATGAAGAATACATTTAATGACAGTTTTGTAAAAGTTGTCGAGGAGTTGATAGAAGATGACAGTCATTGAAGAACAACAAGCGAAGTATTTAATAAAATCTTTAGAACATCATCCAAGTCCGTATTTAATATTTCATAAAGACGAAGGAATTGAGTGGATGAATAAATCTGCTCAATATGTTTTTGATACCTCAGATATTAAAAGTTTAAATATTGCACCAATTATTTCTTTAGGAACTTCAAAAAAAATAGAAGAGATTGGCTCTTCTTTTCAGTCTGATGTGGAGCTTACCCTGAGGGAGATAAAATTTTTTTTACGATCTAGAGTTCATGAAATTCCTTTAAATCAAGATGAGTCCTTTTTTCTCGTAGAGGCTCTAGCTCAGTCAGAGGCTGCTTTAAAAGCATTAAAAAATACAATTGCCTGTTTGGAAAATGATCGAATTGATATGGCATATCAAAAACAATATGACTTGAAAACAGGAAAGCTAGAAAGCGTAGAATCTCTTCTTAGACTCAAGGACGAGGAAGGAAATATCATTCCTAATGATCAATTAATTCCCCTCGTAGAAGGTGAGAGTTTGTTTTCTTTAGTTGTTTTGGCTTCTATGGAAAAATTAAAAGATATTTTTATCTTTAAAAAAGAGAAAAATTTAGATTTTACAGTTTTCTTAAATGTTTCTGCTTATACAGTTATGCAGGAAA
>QOPF01000009.1 GCA_003331625.1 Gammaproteobacteria bacterium
GACGTTAATTTTTTAAAAGTTCGTTTTAAAAATTAATTTCTTAAAAGTAAGTAACATTCTTAAAATCGAGAGCATTATACAACTTAAAAAAAGCCTCAAAATCACGTAAAAATGGCAAAAAAGACAATTTTTGCACTTTTTTTGAAAATTTTATGTTTCAAAATTTTACAGACTCTCGAAATTGAGGAAAGTATATTGCTTATTGGGTTTTTTACTAGATAGAAAGACTATTTTTTTGTTAATTTGAGCGAAAAATTATAAGTTTTTTCGAAAAGGTTATAAAAAATTATTTTTTAATTACTTTTTATAGAAATTTAAAAACCTATTTTAATTTTCTTCGAGTAACTTTTTTGTTCTAATAAAGAAAACCTAGAGGACTATAAAAATGAGACAGATGAAACTTTCGAAACCTGGTGGATTGGATAAATTTTCTTTACAAGAGATAGACATTCCCAAAGTCAAAGATAATGAAATCTTAATTAAAGTTAATTCAAGCAGCCTTAACTATCATGATTTAATGTGTGCCTTAGGATTAATACCAACCGATGATGGACGTGTGTTGCTTGGTGATGCTGCTGGTGAAGTAGTCGAAATTGGAGAAGCAGTAAGAAATTGGCAAGTTGGTGACAAAGTTATTAGTGCTTGTTTTCCAAATTGGATTGATGGACCTCCGCGTTATGAGTTATTAAGTTTTATTGGAGACAATCAAGATGGTTATGCTACTGAGTATATTGCCATTGATGAGAAAGCGGTCACGAAAATGCCTTCTAAATGGTCTTTGCAAGAGGCAGCTACCCTGCCCTGCGCTGGCTTAACTGCATGGCGTGCTTTAGTTGACGAAGGAAAACTTGAGTCGGGTCAATCGGTTTTAGTTCAAGGCACTGGCGGTGTTTCCATTATCGCCTTGCAATTTGCAAAAGAAATGGGTGCCAAAGTTATTGCCACAACTTCTTCAGAAGAAAAAGCCGAAAAATTAAAAGTCCTTGGCGCTGATGAAATCATTAACTACAAAGAACATCCTAAATGGGGCGAAAAAGTTTTGGAACTCACAAACAATGAAGGTGTAGACCATGTCGTTGAAGTTGGAGGAGGAGAAACTTTTAGTGAATCGATTAGAGCTGTAAAACTTGGCGGCCATATTGCGTTGATTGGTGTTTTAAGTGGACCTGCCGCAAATGAGTTAGTCTTACCACGAATTTTCCTTAAACAAGTTAGAACAAGTGGTATTGCCATGGCGAACCATCAATCCCAAAAAGCGATGGTTGACTATCTTGAGAATTCTAAAATCAAACCTGTCATTAGTGATTCTTTTGATTTATCCGAATTGGCAAGCGCCTTCCAACATCAAATCGATAATAAACATTTTGGGAAAATTTCCATAACTATGGAATAAAAATTGTGAATTAGATTTGAAATAATCTTATTGGGCATAAAAATACAGCCTTTTGGTAGACAAAAGGTCTTTCGGGCTTTAAATTAAGCTTTTCAACTTATAGGAAGAGAAAATGATTAAAACAAAAATTACAGAACTTTTTGATATAGAACATCCAGTTATTCAAGGTGGAATGCATTATGTTGGCTTTGCTGAAATGGCAGCAGCAGTTGCTAATGCTGGAGGACTTGGAATTATTACGGGACTGACTCAAAAAAGCCCAGAAGATCTTGCCAAAGAAATTGCAAAATGTCATGAAATGACAGATAAACCTTTTGGCGTGAACTTAACTTTTTTACCTGGTTTTCAAGAACCGGATTATCCTGGATATATAAAAGCAATAGTGGAAGGTGGGATTAAAATAGTAGAGACAGCTGGAAGAAGTCCTGAAGCTTACATGCCGGACCTCAAAGGCGCAGGCATTAAAGTGATACATAAATGCACGTCTGTAAGACACTCTTTGAAAGCAGAAAAAATTGGTTGTGATGCTGTTAGTGTTGATGGCTTTGAATGTGGTGGCCATCCTGGTGAAGATGATATTCCAAACATGATTCTTCTTCCAAGAGCTGCCGAGGAACTTTCAATTCCTTTTGTTGCATCCGGTGGAATGGGTAATGGTCAACAACTTGCTGCAGCACTTTCTATGGGAGCTGATGGAATTAACATGGGAACAAGATTCATTGCTACTAAAGAAGCGCCTGTTCATCAAAATGTTAAAGAGGCTCTTGTTGCAGCTTCAGAATTAGATACTAAACTCATTATGAGACCTTTAAGAAATACTGAGAGAGTTTTAGCAAATGATGCTGTTAATAAAATCTTAGAAAAAGAAAAAGCCTTAGGTGATGAAATTCAAATTACCGATATCATGGATGAAGTTGCTGGGGTATATCCCAAAATTATGCAAGAAGGAACAATGGATGCTGGAGCATGGAGTTGTGGAATGGTGGCAGGATTAATTCATGACATTCCAACTTGCAAGGAATTAGTTGAAAGAATTGTTTCTGATGCTGAGGAAATAATTAAAAGCAGACTTTCCAAGTTTGTAGCCTAAATTGAGATATCTCAGGGTGCTAATGGCGCTCTGAGAATCTTGCTAACTTAAGAAATCGCAGAGATGTAATCGGGCCCTATCCCGCAGCACCCTCCAACAATTTCTGCTCCAATTTCCTCCCAAACATTTTTATATTGAACAAATTGTTCAACAGTTAGATTTCTGGGATCAACCTCTACTTTGTTATCCAAAGTCCAATCATATGGAACGCCAAAAACGTTCGGATAAGCTCCAATGGGTTTATCAGTTAATTTTTTCAAAGTCTTTAATCCTTCAGTAATGGCTTCGGGATCAGTGCAGTTAAAAAGATAGGCGTCGGGATTAAATTTTTCTGCAAAATTGAATGCTTCTTCGATACTTTCACCACTTCTTAACCTGCAATTTTTATCTTCCAGTAAAGTCCAAGAAAGCCAAATTTTTTTATCTGCTAATGCTGTATTTTTTATAGCATTCAAGACGTGGGAAGATTCGTTGATTGAAGAGATAGTTTCACAAATAAAAAAATCTACAAAAGGATTTAAAAGGGTAATCATTTTTTCATAAATTGGAATTGCAATATCTTTATTGGGAACTAGGTCTGGCCTATAGCTTTCATCTAATGGAGGCAATCCTCCAGCAACAAGAATATTTTTCTTAAGATTTGAATTTGAAACTTCCCTGGCTATAGAACCTGCTTTTATTATTAAATCTTCCATTAAATGAGACGCGTTTTGCTTCGAAAGATAACTGGGAATAGTTGAATAAGTATTTGTAGTTATAACTTTGGCTCCGGCATTTATATAGTCTTGATGAACTTCCTCAACTAAGTTTGGAGAATCCAACAAAAATTGAGCTGACCACAAGCCAGCTGAAGATATATTTGTTCTTTTGAGCAATTCATTGCCCATGCCGCCGTCAAGAATTATCAAAGGTTTTTTCTGCTTCTTTATTTATATAAAGTTTTAATTGTTCTAACTCATCACAAGAGGTAGGACAAAGTTCTTTGAGCTTATTTAAATTAACTTGGGCTAAACCAGATCTATCTGTTTCAACAAATAACTCTCCTTGGTATTCCAAAGCTATCTTGTTTTCAGGATCTAATTTCAAAGCTTTTTCATAGTTAGCTTCTGCCTTTCGGAAATTTTTAAGCTTTCTTTGAGCAAAGGCATAAAGCGTCCAGCCGTCAGAATCTTTGGGTTTTGCTTTTGTGTACTTATTTAAAACTCGTAAAGCTTTTCGATATTCTTCTTTTTTTAAAAAAGTTGTAGCTTCTTCATAAAGCTTAGATGAATCTACTTTCTTATCATATTTAGCAGAATAGATTGCAGACGATAAAACTAAAATTACTAAAAAACTGAATATCCTAAAAAATTTCATTTGTACCCATTAAATCTGTTTCAATATTTAATTGACCTGCTAAACCAGCTACTCGATGTTGAGCGCTTTTTATATAGTCTGGATCTGAAATCATTTTTAGCATTGCTTTTCTATTTGGATACATAGCTATTGCAACTTGGTCCCATAGATCTTCAACTTCACCCAACATAAGCCTTGTTACTTCGGCGCCAAATATTCCTTTTCCACCTACTTTTTCTAAATGTCCCTGTACTTCTTTACCATAAATTGCATAGGCCTCTTTCCCACTTAGATTTGTTTCACGCTTATCTGGATACTCAGCTTGGTCTTTAAATTTTAATAAATTCACCATAAAAATTGGTTTGTCGTGACCTTCTTCTAGGAACTCTTCCATTTGTTTTTCATTTGGCATAACTGCGTTTTCAACTTTCATTTTCTTTCTCCATTTAAATTTAATTTTTTTTATATTCTAGAATAGCAGTTTGATCCTCTTTGGCATCATTTCGAAAAGCTTTAAAAGGTTTTAAAGCTAAGTCTGGCATTTTTCCTGAACTCATTTTTTTAATTTGTTGATAAAACCAAGCTTGTGCGCTGAAAGCATTTATAGCCTGGATAAGCCTAAATGGACTTGATGGTGATAATAACCAAGGACCAATCGATAAAGTTTTCTCAAATTTGGGAAGCTGATTTATTTCACCATTAAGAAGTTCTTTTATTGCGTAAGGATTTGCACACAAAGGTCTTCCAACACCAACTATCTGACAAGCTCCATCGCCTAATGCAGCCTCCATGCCTTCTTTTGTTCTAAATCCTCCTGTAACCATAAGAGGTATATCAACAGCTTCAGCTATTTTTTCAGCATAAGATAAAAAATATGCTTCTCTTGCTACAGTGCTCTCTCTTCTATTTTCGCTTCTTTCTGGGTTTATACTTACTTTGTCCAATCCCAATAATCTTGGCTGTTCATAAGTTCCTCCAGAAATCTCTAAATTATCAATTCCAGAATTACTCAATATTTTTGCAACCTCAATAGAATCTTCGGAGCTAAAGCCTCCTTTCTGAAAATCTGCTGAGTTCATTTTTACTGAAATTGCAAAATCAGATCCTACTTCTTCCCGACATCTTTTAATTATTTCCAAATGAATACGCGTACGATTTTCTATTGTTCCTCCCCAAGCATCTGTTCTTTGATTTATATCTGGAGAAAGAAATTGAGATAATAAATATCCATGCGCTGAGTGAAGTTGAATTCCGTCAAACCCCGATTCTCTGGCTACTTTTGCCGTAAAAACAAATCTTCTTATAACGTCTTGAATGTCTTCTTCGGTCATAGGAACAGGCTTGCCATATTTTCTTCCTGGAATTTTTAGTTGCACAGAAGAAGGAGACATTGGACTCATATTTATTTCTCCAGGAGTCTGCCTGCCGGCATGAGAAATTTGCATCCAAACTTTGCTTCCTTCGGCTTTTGAAACCTCAGCCCATTTTTTTAGCATTGGTAGTTGTTCTTGGTATGAATTTTCTTCGATGGCTATATTTGCTGGTCCCTCTAAGTTTTCTCTATGGACTTGAACATTTCCTGTTAAAAGTATTCCTATGTCGCCTGCGCCCCATTTTCTATAAAGTTCAATATGTTTTTCATTGGTAAAGTTGTTTCCTAATGCAATCCTTTCAGTCATAGCAGCCTTACAAACTCTATTTTTAATAATTTGCCCACAAGGCAATGTCAAAGAATCAGTTATTTTTGTCATCGAAACTTTTTTAAAAAATTAAAGGAACATACTAAATTTTTTTATATTAAAAAAAAATTTTTTTTAGTATATTTATATCTATATTCTAAAAAAAAGATGAAATTTTGGAAAGCAATTTTAGTAGTTGTAATTATAGGTTCGGGACTTTATTTCTCATTACGTATCCCGTTCGTTCAAGATTTGGTCATAAAGACTGCCGTTTCAAATTTAGCTACAGCCGATAGTCCATTCCCTGAAGAAGATGCGCTTAGTGCTCTGATATGTGGATCAAGATCGCCTTTACCGTCTCCAGGAAGAGCGCAAACTTGTGTGGCTGTTAAAGCAGGAGAGGATATTTTTATCGTTGATATAGGTGATGGTGGTAATGTTAACTTGGGAAAATATGGTGTCCCAACAAATCAAATTAAAGCAGTGTTATTCACCCACTTGCACTCAGATCATATTTCAGACTTAGCCGATCTTCATTTGGCAACTTGGCTGCCAGGTCGTCCAAAAGCACTTCCTGTCTATGGGCCTGAAGGCACAGACATCGTAACCGAAGGCTTCGAAATGGCATATAAATTGGACTATGGATTTAGAAATGAACATCATGGTGAGGCTCTTGCACCAATTAAGTCTGTCGGTTTCGAGACAACCATTGTAGATTTAAACAACCCAATCATTTACAACGAAAACGGCTTAAAAATAACGGCATTTAAAGTAACCCATGAACCGATTGAGCCTGCCTTGGGTTATCGTTTTGATTACAAAGGAAGATCTTTAGTCATAACAGGAGATTCTTCTTACGATGAAAATATAGCTCTTAATTCTAAAAATGCTGATGTTTTAATTGCTGAGGCTCAGGCAAATCACATTATTAACATAATGCAAAAGGCATTATTAGACCGAGACCCAAATCAACCCTTAGTAAAAGTGCTTGAAGACATCAAGACCTATCACATGACACCCATAGAGGCAGCCAAACTAGCTAACATGGCTAATGTTAAACACCTGATTTTTTATCACCTTACTCCAGCCCCGCGAAACGGGATTATGGAAAATGTTTTTGTAAGAGGTGTTGATGAGATTAGAACAGATTGGACTTTATCCAGAGACGGAACTTTCGTTGTCTTGCCTGTTGGTACAGAGCAAATAAACCTCTCGGATTTAAATTAGAAGTTTTCTTGCTATTACTTTAAGATAAATCTTGCTGAGGGGAAAAATATGAAAAAAATTATCAGTTTATTAATCATCGCAATTTTTATTGCGGGTTGCACAGATTCATCTTTAGAAATTAAAGATTTTTCAATTAAAGGTAAAGAGCCTTCTAGTCCCAGCAAAGACTTTAACGAAGAAAGAAATGCATATTATGGGGACTTACATGTACATACCATGTACTCATTTGATGCATATGTTTTTGGAACTACTGCCTCTCCTGATGATGCGTATCGTTTTGCAAAAGGAGGAACAATCAAACACGCATTAGGCTTCGATATGGAACTTAGAAGACCTCTAGATTTTTATGGTGTAACTGATCATGGTTTTTATCTCGGAATGATTAGAGCTTGGGCAGATACTTCTACAGAAATTTCTAAAACAGAAGGTGTAGAAGGTTTTCATAATATAAATCGTCCTGAAAATTTAACAGTAGAGTCTTCAGCAGAAAGAGCAAACAGCTTTAGAGGAGCTATAGGAGCTATCGTTCAACCTTATCCTTGGTATCACCCAAAGATGATTCAGGCTTACTTATCAAATCATGTTTCTTTAGCTCTTAAATCTTTCGATGATGACATTCACAAATCAGCCTGGGCTGATATTGCTAGATCAGCCAACGAACATAATGACCCTGGAAATTTCACTGCTTTTATTGGCTATGAATACACGACTTCTACAGACGTAGAGAATGGAAATCTTCATAGAAATGTCATTTTTAATTCTTCGAGCGCTCCGGAAAGACCTTTTTCCAGGATTGACTCTATTAATCCTGAAGACCTTTGGTCTTGGATGGATAAACTTAGGGAAAAAGGTATTGATTCTATTGCCATGCCGCACAACAGTAATGGCTCTAATGGTCAAATGTTTGAAATGGAAAAATATAATGGTACGGCTATAAACAAAGAATATGCCGAATTAAGAATGAGAAATGAACCTATTGTAGAAATGACTCAGGTTAAAGGAACTAGTGATACTCACCCTTTATTATCGCCCAATGACGAGTGGGCAGATTTTGGAATCATGGATACCAGGGTAGGAAGTTTTCCAAGAACTTATTCTGCTCCTGCTGGAGGTTATGTAAGAGATGCTTTCTCTAGAGGTTTAGTTCTTGAATGGGAAGATAGAGGAAATCCATATAAATTTGGTCTTATTGGTTCTTCCGATACTCATACCGCTGCTAGCTCATTTGATGAATCTAATTATTGGTCAAAAGTTGGAATACTAGATGGTACGCCAGAAGGAAGAGGCACACTTCCTATCACTGAAGCTCAACAAGAACTATTAGGAAGGCCGAATCCAGAAGATACAGGTCTAGGCCTGGAACTTGTTTCTGGTCCAGAGGGAAATTATATCGAATCAGGCTTTTCTCAATGGGGAGCAGCCGGACTTGCTGGGGTTTGGGCAGAAGAAAATACTAGAGATTCACTTTTTCAAGCTATGAGAAGAAAGGAAACCTTCGCTACTAGTGGAAATAGGATTACGGTTCGTTTTTTTGCAGGCTATCGAATGGATGAACTTGATTTAAATGATGAAAATATGATTAAAGAAGCTTATAGGAATGGCGTACCAATGGGGGCTGACCTTGTTTCTAGTGGTGAAAAAGTTCCTAATTTCTTAGTATGGGCTCAACGTGATAAAAATGGTGCGCCCTTACAAAGAATTCAAATAATCAAAGGGTCAATTGATAAATTTACTGCTCGACCGTCTGAAAAAGTATACGACGTAGCTTGTTCTAATGGTCTTAAAGTTAATCCTGAAACTAATCGTTGCCCAGATAATGGAGCTTCTGTAAGCATTGAGACTTGTGAAATTTCAAAAGACGTTGGTTCTGCTGAAATAAAAGCTGTTTGGGAAGATCCTGACTTCGATAAAGATGAAAAGGCTTTTTACTATGTTAGAGTTTTAGAAAATCCAAGTTGTCCTTGGAGAATCTGGGATGCGATAAAAGCTGGGAAGAAACCAAGACCTGATTTGGCTGAGCCATTTCAAGAAAGAGCTTGGTCTAGTCCGATATGGTATATACCAAACCTTAAAAGTCCCGGTTCGGCTTTCACCATAGAAAATAATGTTTTAAATAACAATTAAACATTAAGATTAGTGACAAGTTAAAATATTTAAGAATCTGCTAAGTAGAAAAAATGATTTATGAAAATGCACATTCTTTAATTTCTAAAATTAAAAATAAAGAAGCATCATGTGTTGAAATCCTAGATGCCTTTCTTAAAAGAGTCGAAGAAGTTAACCCAAAGATAAATGCTGTTGTTGCTTTAGATGCTGAAAGAGCATTAGAAAGGGCTAAAAAAGCCGATGAGCAAGTTTTTAAAGGAGAAAAATTAGGGCCTCTGCATGGTCTTCCAATGACTATTAAAGATGCTTTTGAAGTAGAAGGAATTGTTTCAACTGGGGGAAATCCTCAATGGCAAGAAAATATTCCCAAAAGAAATGCTGAGGCAGTTCAAAGATTAGTTGATGCTGGAGCAATAATTTTTGGCAAAACAAACGTGCCATATTTATCTTCTGACTTGCAAAGTTATAACAAAATATATGGAACAACCAATAATCCATGGGATTTAGAAAGAACTCCCGGAGGATCATCAGGAGGTTCTGCTGCAGCTCTTTCATCTGGAATGACTCCGCTAGAATTAGGGTCTGACATTGGGGGTTCTATAAGAGTGCCTGCACACTTTTGCGGACTCTTTGGCCACAAGCCTAGCTACAATATTATTTCCGAAGTGGGTCATATGCCTCCACCGCCGGGACAAATACTAACTGGTAATGGATTATCTGTGGCTGGCCCTCTTGCTAGATCTCCTGAAGATTTAGAAATCGCCCTAGATGTCTTGGTTGCCGCTCAAGAACAAGATAGTCACGCTTGGAGTCTAAAATTACCAAAAGCAAGAACAACAAAAACAAGCGAACTTAGAATAGCTATTTGGCCAGACGAACCTTACGCCGAAGTTGATAAGGAAATAACAAAATTAATTAAAGAAACAGGTGAAAATTTAAAAGAATCTGGTGCTTTGGTTGAGACTGCCAAATTGCCTTTTACTTTTGCTGAAATAGATAAGGTTTATAGCCAATTGCTAAATCCCTTAATGCTTGCCGGTTCGCCGAAAGAGACATTTGAGATGCTTGAAAAACTTAACGAAGGTCTCAATCCAGAGGATATGTCCGAACTTGCAAAAGTAGCAAGAGGTTCTGTTTTAAAATATTCCGACTGGGTTGTTGTTAATGCTATGAGACAAAACATGCGCCAAAAATGGCGTGAGTTTTTTGGTAATTATGATGTTATCTTGTGTCCTACTTCTATAACGCCTGCTTTCAAACATAATCATGAGCCAGTTCATGAACGAAAGTTGAGCATAAATGGTAATGATCAAGAATATTTAAGAGCTACTTTGTGGGCAGGGCCTGCTGTGATTGCAGGTTTACCAAGTACTAATGTTCCAATAGGCTTATCTTCGAATGGATTACCTATCGGCATGCAAATTACAGGTCCTTATTTAGAAGACAAAACTTGTTTAGAAGTTGCTAAGTTGGTTAGGGACTTAAGAGGTGAATTCAAGATTCCGCCCAATTTTAAATAGAAAGTCCATATATGAAGAAACTTTTAATTTTCTTTATTGTTGGAATTTTTATTATTCTACTCGATTTTGTTTTTAACTATGATGAAGATGAACTTAATATTTTTATTTCTGATCAAGAAATAGAAAGCTTAATTTATGCTTGGCAACTTCAAGTAGGAAGAGCTCCAGAACCAGAAGATATCCAAAATATTATTAGCGACGTCGTTAAAGAAGAAATTCTATATCGGGAAGCCCTAAGATTGAATCTTGATTTAGAAGATAGAATTATTAAAAGAAGAATGGCACAAAAAGTTTCTTTTTTAAGAGAAGAAACTTCAATTGCCCCGCCTCAATTGAGTGAACTTGAAGAGTTTTTTGAAAAAAACATAGAGTCTTACATTTTTCCTGAAAGGTTTACTTTTACCCATCTTTATTTCTCTGCAGAAAAAAATGGCAGGCAAAGAGCAAAAGAAGCTATCGATAATATTGCTGTAAATGAATCTCCAGGAAGTGATCCATTCATGCTTGGAAAGAATTTTGTAGAAAAATCTAGAGAAGAGATCCAAAGAGACTTTGGGAAAAAATTTACGGAGATTTTGATAAAACCTGTTTTTGGGTCATGGGTTGGGCCCATAGAGTCTGCTTATGGGTTCCATATAGTAAAAATATTAAAGAAAGTAGATAGTTTCAAGCCAAGTCTCAATCAGGTAAGAGAAAAAGTTGAAGTAGATTATTATCTTGAAGAAAAACAAAAAAGTCTGGATTCATACCTAATTGAACTAAAGGATAAATATCAAGTGATCATCAATCCAAAATATCTATTTAATGAATAAATTAATCCTTTCATTAATTTTTATTTTCTCTTCAAATTTTTTTAGTCATGAATTTAACCCAGCTCACTTATTAATAAATGAAACAGAAGAGCTTAAGTATGAAGCTTTATGGATGACGCCCATAAAAAATCTAGGTACTTCTCCGGAACTTTCCTTTCCAAAAATTTGTGAAATTGAAAAAGAGCTTCCTTTCCGTCAAGGAAAATACTTATCAGAAAAAATTTTCTTAAAGTGTGGTGAATCTCTCAGAGGAAAAGCTATTCAGGTCAGCGGTTTAAGTATTCTTAATGATGCTTTAGTCACAATAAATCATTTCGACGGCGATAGATTTGAAGGCCTAATGAATCTCAAGGTACCAGAAATCATTATTCCAAAAGATAAACAAGTTTATCCAACTGGATATTTTTATTTAGGAGTGGAACATTTACTTGGGGGTGTTGATCATGTCGTCTTTGTTTTAGGATTAATTTTTTTAATCTCTGGTTTTATTCCTTTACTCAAGACAGTCACAGCATTTACTTTGGCACATAGTATTACTCTAGCTATTTCTGTACTTGGAGTTTTTAAATTACCTTCGGCAAGCACTGAGGCTTTAATTGCCCTTACCATTATTTATTTAGCTTTTGAATTAACAAAAACAGAATCTCAAATTAAAAGACCTTGGCTTATGGCCTTTGGATTTGGACTCTTGCATGGTTTTGGTTTTGCAGGTGCTTTATCTGAAATAGGCATTGCTAATGACCAGCTGTTTCTTTCTTTATTATTTTTCAACATTGGAATAGAAATTGGTCAGCTGATGATCATTCCTTTAGTTGGTTTAGTTATTTATGTTCTTAATTTTATTAATTTAAAAAATCAATTTAGGATGCTGATAACTTATGGCATTGGGGGGATGGGTGTATTTTGGTTTGTGACAAGAATATGGAGTATTGTTAATTAATGAATGCAACCTTTAATGCTCCTTTAGTTCTGTTAATGCAGAATTTTTTCTCAATAAGTTTTCTTATCTTATTAGGGATAAGTATTTATCTTTACAAGTTAAGGAGTAAGTATTTTCTTGCCCTTTTACCCTTGTTGGCTTTATCCATTCATCAAGTTGAAGAATATGTTTTATCCCCATTTTTATTTGGAGATTATTACCATTTTTTAAATTGGGCCTTCAGAAATGGTATGGATATCTCTCCAATGGAAGTAATGCTAATAAATCTTGCGCCTTATTTGATACTTTTGCCTGCTTTGATTATTACACGAGCGCAATCGAAAAATATTTTTGGCATACTTTTCCTTTTCAATAATGGGCTTACCATGGCTAATGCAAGTTTTCATATTGGTATTTCAACGGCGCAAAATTTATTCAGTCCGGGTATGGTTAGTTCTTTATTTTTCTACATACCTTTATTCATTTATGCGATTTTATTTAATAAAGAAATCGGACTTAGCAATAAACCCATAATTGCAATTAGCCTTTACGGCTTTGTAGGACACTATATTTTAATCTGGTTAATTAATATTTTTTAAATTAATCTCCAGTGAAAGCGGCAATACTTCTCGCAGTTTCCGCGCTAACTTCAGGGCAAGAAGTTACCATGGTGTCTGTACCATGGATTGTTCCAGAAAGAACTCTGCATTGAGCCTCAACCCCTGCTCTTCTTAAGAGTCTGTAAAAATTGATGCCCTCATCTCTAAGGGGGTCGCATTCATTTACGCTGATAAAAGTTTTAGGAAAATCTTTGACATCTTCTTCTTTTGAAAAACCAGGCCAAGCTAAGGGATTCCTTTTTTCTAACTCTTCAATTCCATACACGATCGCTCCATGATCGTTGTGCAAATCTAACATGATTCCATTATTTTCAGTTGATGAAGGGTTTTCTGGTAAAGGCCAAATTCCAGCTATGTAAGGACATAGTGCATAAAGACCTTTTACCTCATTCGATCTTCCTTCTTTAGCCAATTTCATTCCCGTTGCTAATGTTAAATTACCGCCTCCGCTTTCACCTGAAATAACAATCCTATTAGCGTCTATGTTAAGACTCTCGGCATTTGTTTTTATGTAAGTAAACCCTGAAACACAATCATTTAAGCCAGCAGGGAAAGGTGCAACTTCAGGAGCAGATGATGGCACTCGAGCATTCCTAAAATCTACCATAATCACAGAAACATTTTGGTGCGCAATAAGCCTTCCAAATGCTTGATACAGTTTATAAAAACATGACCCAATTTCCATTCCGCCCCCATGAATATAGTAAACGCAAGGCAAAACCTCATTATTATCAGGTCTTATGTTTAAGAGTTTTATTGTGTTTCCATCTGGTTCTGATTTTATTTCAATTGTTTCATTTTTAAGCCCCTCTGAAGATATAGCATCATCTAAAGCAGGGTCATTAAAGACTACCTCGTAAATCATCAATTCTATTTTCCCCTCTTCTGAATCTACTTGGGCAAGCATCTCTTCTCTGGATAAACCGCCCGCCATATCTGGAAAGTCTATATTTTCAAATTGCGCTTTGATGCGAGGGTCTATTCTTGGATCTTCGGTAATTTTATTTGTCATTTAATTCTCCCAAAAAAAATTTAAAACTATTTTAAATTATAGTTATATCTAGACAGCATTATCAATTTTTTAGATGGTTTGAAAAAACCATTTATTAAGGTTTAATAGCAAAGAAAGATTAAGATTTAATGGGAAATAAATCTATGTATTTAAACTGATAGGAGAAAAGGATGTCTTACCAAAAACCCGGATTACTGAGTAAACACTACGATGAACTTTTTAATTCTCTTCCTTCTCTAGAAACTAAAACCATTGCAATTACTGGAACGACTTCCGGCACCGGTTTTGTAGCAGCCAATGCCTGTGGAAAACTGGGAGCAAAAGTAATTCTTTTGAATAGACCGTCAGAGAGATCAAAAAAAGGTTTATCTGATTTAATTGCTATGACTCCAAATGGAAACTTTAATCAAGTAGATTGCGACCTTCAAGATTTTGAGTCTGTGAGATTAGCTGCAAGTGAATTAGAAAGTATTTGTCCTGAAGGCATAGACGTTATTTGCAATAATGCTGGCGTCATGGCGCTTGAAGATATTCCAACCAAAGATGGTTTTGATGTTCAAATGCAAACTAATCATCTTTCTCATTTCTTGTTAGTTAAGTTAATTTTTCCTTTATTGCAAAAAGCTGCTGACCTTAGAGGTGAGGCAAGGATTATCAATCATTCAAGCATTGCAAGAAAACAGCCCAAAAAAGTTTTAGAAGCTAAATACCTTGAAAAAAAAGGCGGAAATCTTGGCGGGAATGGTTCAAGTATGTTTTTTGGCGGAGCAAGATGGCTTAGATATAATCAAACTAAACTGGCTAATGCTGCATTCACGGCTTGCCTACATGAAAAATTAAATGCAATGGGTTCTAAAGTAAAAGCGATGGTAGCCCATCCTGGGCTTGCTGAAACTGATTTACAAAGTACCACTGTTAAAGACGGCGGTATGGGAAAATGGATTACAAATCAAATGATGAAAACGGGTCAATCAAGAGAAGATGGTGCTTTGGGAATACTAAGATGTATCGCTGATCCTAAAGTTAAATCTGGGCAATTCGTTGGACCAGGCATGGGAGGAATGTTCACTGCAATGAAAGGAGAAGCACACTGTTATCCTCTTGAAGAATTTTATGATAATCCCGCTACCAAAAACCTTCTTTGGGAGAAAAGCTGTGAAGCTATCGGTGAAAAATTTGAAATATCCTAATTAAACAATGCGTATTTTAATTTTAGGTGGAAGTGGCGGAATGGGAAGATTCGCCTCCTCAGCGATTGCTAAATTCGATAACTTTGATTCGCTGATTATCGCGGATTTAAATGAAGAGGCTGCAAAAAAATTTGCTGCTTCATTAGATAATGAAAAAATCTCTGGAATTGGTGTTGATGTCACTGATGAGATTTTACTGAAAAAAATGCTTTCTCAGAATGATGTAGTTCTTAACTTGACAGGCCCTTTTTTTAAATTTGCTTACCCTATTCTTAAGTTAGCTTTAGAAGAAGATTGTCACTATTTAGATATTTGCGATGATTGGGAGCCGACTGAAAAAATGTTTACACTCCACGATTTAGCCAAAGAAAAAGGGAAACTAGCCCTATTGGGTTTGGGAGCTAGTCCAGGAATAACTAATCTTCTCGCCTTAAAAGCAATGAATGAATTAGATACAATCTCGAAAGTCTATACAGGTTGGGACATGTCTTCGGCAACTCCTGAAGAGGAAAGTTCTCAAATAGGTACGAATGCTGCAATGGTTCATGCTATTGAACAAATGATTGGAAAGGTAAAGATCTTCAAAGACAAAAAATATAAAATGGCTAGGCCTTTGGACAAAGTTGCTTTTGAATATCCAGAAATTGGAGAATTCAAAGCTAATATATTTGGTCATCCAGAGGCTATAACCTTTCCCCATCATTATCCTGAAATTTCAGAGAGTTTTAACTTAATGCATGGCGATAATGGACTTTTTAACATCGTAATAAAAGTGATGAGGTTTTTTATTGAAATAAAGCTTCTTTCTAAAAATGCAGCTGCAAGAATATTAGGATGGTTAGAAATGCTAGATAAAAACTCAGAAGATAGCGAAAATGACCTCCCTCCAGTTTATGGTTTTGCAAAAGGTTTGAAAGATGGAAAGGAAACACTGGTTGCAGCTACTCTTGATGGAGATGATGAATACAAGGATATGTCTATGGGCGAAGCAACTGGATATCCTTTAGCCGTTGGTCTGAAAATGTTGGTAGAAGGAAAAATTACCTCAACTGGAGTTTTAGCTCCTGAAGCTTGTGGAGTTGATCCAGATGAGTTCTTCCATGAACTTAGTAATATTTTCGGTGAATCTGTTCAAATGCAAACTATCGTCACAAAAAAAGTTTTAGCTTAGATAAGCAGAGTTTTTAAAGCCAGCGCCTTACTTTTTTCTTATAAGATAAATATTCTTCGCCAAAAGTTTCTTCCATTTGAACTTCTTCCTTCAGAACAAATAGATTTCTAACGATAAGAAAAAAGATAATCACAAAAATTAAGTTAAAGAAATTATTTAAAGTAATCAATAAGCCAATTAAAAAAACATTCATACCCACATACATGGGATTTCTCGTGAATTTATAAAAGCCTTCTATAATTAAAGTGGTTGATTTACTAAAAGGCACTATTCCAGTTTCTGCCTTTCTAAATCTAAACATTGAATTTAAAGCAAAGACAAATCCTAAAACAATCAAACTAAGTCCTAAAATCGTGAAATAAAAGCTTTGTGGCTCTGTATTTCCAAAGTACCAAGTGCTTAACATACAAAGACTCAACAGCAATAAATAGTGAGGGGGATAAAATTTCATACTTCAATTGTAATATTTATAGAATAAAAATCACTACCCTCTTTCAAATTAAAGTTAATTTTGACTTAATAGCTTTTTTTATGGATGACCCTACTTTTCTAGCCAACGTATTTTTCTTTACGTTCTCTTTTGTCTGGTTTATCTTTGTAGCCATCGGTAGCAGTATCTTCCGAAGGTATTACAAAGATACACAATGAAAGACTCCTTATTAATAGACTTAGGCGGTACAAATATTCGACATGCATTTCTAATTGATAATGTATTAGCCAAACCTGTAAAAAAAAAGATTGAAGATAAAGATTTTTACTCTTATTTATCGGAACTTATATCTAACATAGATAAGAATATAGTTAATCTAGTTATAGCGGCAGCGGGTCCAAATATCCAGCATTCTATTAATCTCACCAATAGAAATTTAGTAATTGACGCGAAAGAACTTGAAGATAAATTAAAAATTCAGAACTGTTATTTACTAAATGATTGGGAAGCAGTTGGACATTCTTTAAAAGAATTGAATTCAAATAGTTTTCAAATACTGAGAAATGGCAGTCCTAAAAACGAAAATTATTTATTGATTGGTCCGGGTACTGGGTTAGGTTTGACTTTGATATTAAATAATCAAGTCATTCCTACAGAGCTAGGTAATACTTTAAGTAGCTCATCCAATCTATTAAAGAATTTTAATCTCTCTGAAAACGATTCTTTTAATACTATTGAAGATGTATTAAGCGGGCCAGGATTAGAGAAACTTTATAAAGAAAAATATAAAGAAATAAAATCTGCAGAAGATATAGTTAATTTTGCTTTGTCCGGTGAAGAAAAAGAAAAGTTTATTGTAGAAGCTTTTTTAAAGTCTCTAATTCAAATAATAAATGATCTAATACTTTCTTTCTCTATTGAAAATGTAATTCTTGGCGGATCGATCTTAAATTCTTTAGAATCTTTCTTATTAAATGAAAAATTTATAAATTATTTTCATTCGGAGATTAATCCTAAATATTCTTATCTAGCAGATAGAGCAGAAATAAAATTAATTAAAGAAAGCGAACCTGGAATTTATGGCTGTTTAGCCTTCTTAAAAAAAGCGGGCTAAGCCCGCTTTTTTTTAACTTCTTGGTACCAAGCCCGAATTGTAATATCTTGGTTCTTGGCAATCAGTTACTGAATTCCAATTATCCTCTACCTGTGGATTTAATTTTTGCCACTCTGTATCAAAGGCTAAACGCGCCTCTTCAGATTGGTAAAAATTTCCCCAAAAGAAATCAACTTCGTCGTCTTCATAATCAGGACCTAAGACTACATAACTGAATGGTCCAGGTAATGATTTTGCTTCTTCCAAGAAAGCTTCAAGCTGATTGATTATTTCTCTAAGATCTTTGCCCTCTTTACCATCTTGATAAAGACATTGATGATATTCAGATACAAAGTTTTCGGGATTGAACTCTCCTAAAGAATCGTTCGATCTAGCGATATAAGCATCGAAGGAATATTTTTTTTCACCATCGCATGAAAGGATATCTGCAGTATCTTCTTCCCAAGATGTAGCATTCTCATTAGAATTCCAGACTTCCCAAGCATTTTCAGCTTCAGCTTTGCTGTTCCAAATCAATTGCCAAAATCCATCTTCTTCATCACTAGTTATTCTTTGCACTCTTTGAATCCCATAAGCAGATACTAATGGAGAATTTACTTCGACTAATAAATCTTGCCATTCTGGAAGAACATTATTCCTAAAGTTTTCAGCTGTGTAATAAACTCCTTCCTGACATGGGACGTACTCCATATAAAACATTTGAGGATAGTCGTCAGACCCTAGGCTAGAAAAAGATACTTCAGCTTCACCTTCAGAAGAGCTACACGCAAGAAATGTAAGAACAGCTATAGCTGTCATTAGAGTATTCTTCATTTTTATTCTACGAAATCCTTTAAGGTTATAGCGATATCATAAACGCGAATATTCCTTACTATTTCTCTTTCATGCCATTCTGCTAATTTATCCATTTCTCTGTCGAATGGTGAAACGCCTTGATCTCTAGATGCAGAATCTTCCCATTGTTCAAATTCTGCTAGCGATTCGTAACCCACAGTGAATAGGTGAGTTTGCATGCCGCCACCAGCCATTCTTTCAGAAAGACCAAACTGGCCTGGGAAAGTATCTTTAATAGCTTTATCTAAATCCTCTGTTGCCTCGATAATATCTGCAACGTTTGATGGCTGAGTTCTAAAAGGATAGATAGCCCAAACCGTATCTTTGTTTGAAGGTGTGCCGTATGTCTGAATAAAAGTATTTATTTTGGTTCCTTTGCCTTCTGAATTTGCATTCAAAACAGAAAAGTATTTTTGAACTTCTTGATTATTGGGATCACTTAATTTTGCCATCCAAATTTCGTGCTCAGCAAGACTTGGCTGAAGAACAGCAAAAGAATGGGTTTCTTCTACTTTACCGCCGGCTATGTAAGCGTTTAAGTGCAAAGATCCTTTGAAGTTATTTTTTACAAAATCAGACTCCATAAATTTATCAGTTGCAGCAACGATTTTTGCTGCATTTTGTGGACTGTCTACTTTAATTAAGTACTCTATCCAAGTAGGTGATGCGAAACTTAATGTTGCATTCAACAAACAAATTAAAAATATAAATTTTTTCATTTTTTCTCCTAAAAATTTTTAAGAATTTACTATATCAAAGATATAATCTTTAGGTGTTGTCTAGGTTTATCATAATTTTTTTTCTCGCATCTTGTGCAAGTGGTTTTATTGTAAAAATTGATTCGGATGATGCCTTCAATGCAACCAAATACAAAACTTTTAAAGTTTTTAAGCCAGATCCATTCAACGTTGAATCTGATGAAGAAGAAAATCCAATTAGGATTAACAGAATTGCTAAAGCATTAGTTGTTCAGCTGACAGAGCGAGGATTGGCTGAAAACGATGGTTCACCCTTAAAAATAAGCTTTGCAGTGAAGGAAAAAAATAGACAAAGAGATGGATTTTCGAGCCGTTTTTCTTATGGCTTTAGAAATGATCCCTTTTCATATAGATTTTATTCTCATGAACAGCCACCATTAAACTATCTTTCAGTAAGATTTTTTGATGAAGATTTAGATAAAGTGGTTTGGTACGCAAATTTGAGAATCAATCCTTCAGCATTAGACAATCAAGAATTAGTCAATGAAATAATTTTAAAAGTATTATCTAAATATCCAAATAGCTCTTAAAACGCCCTTTTATAGTGCATTTTTTGCACTAATTTAGATATAAAACTGAAAATCTTTTTTGCTAAAGTTCTTTGAGATTTAAATAAAAGGGGAATTTTATGGATACCGGTAATACTGCCTGGATAATCACTTCAACTGCTTTAGTACTTTTTATGACCTTGCCAGGTCTTGCACTTTTTTATGCAGGTCTAGTAAGAGCAAGCAATATTCTTTCTGTTTTAATGCACTGCTTTACCATCGCCTGTGTAAGTTCTATAGCTTGGCTGGTAATAGCTTACAGCATAGCTTTTAGTGGTAATGGAGCTTACGTAGGAGACTTAGGTAATTTGTTCTTAGCCAATTTATCGAGAGATAGTATGGCGGGAGATATACCTGAAAGTGTATTTTTTATGTTCCAAATGACATTTGCCATTATCACCCCTGCTTTAATAGTTGGTGCTTATCCTGAAAGAATAAAATTTAGTTTTGTTGTTGTCTTTTCATTGCTTTGGGTAATTTTGATTTACGCTCCCGTAGTTCATTGGATTTGGGCTGAAGGCGGCTGGCTTTTCGAAATGGGTCTAAGGGATTTTGCAGGAGGTCTTGTAGTTCATTTGACAGCAGGTATAACTGCTCTTGTAATAGCTTTTTTTCTTGGGCCAAGAGATGGCTTCCCTAATTCTGTTCAACCGCCTCATAACCCAGGTTTAACCATGATGGGTGCTTGTATGCTATGGGTTGGTTGGTTTGGTTTTAACGGCGGAAGCGCTCTAGCCGCAAATGGGGACGCTGGTATGGCAATTTTAGTCACCCATATATCTGCTGCGACGGCAACGATTGTTTGGATAGTGATTGAAAAAGTTAAATTTGGAAAATCTTCTTTAGTTGGGGCTGTTACAGGATGTATTGCTGGATTGGCTTCAATAACTCCTGCTAGTGGATCTGTTGGTCCAATGGGAGGTCTAGTGATTGGTCTTATTGCCGGTGTGGTTTGCTACTACATGGTTAATGTAGTTAAAGATAATTTTAAAATTGATGATTCATTAGATGTCTTTGCAGTACATGGTATTGGTGGTCTTTTAGGAATCCTATTAATACCTTTTCTTACATCAGAATCTTATGGCGGCATTGGCTATGACGAAGGTTCAAGTTTTAGCGATTTAATGACAACTCAGATAATTGGAGCAGTTAGTGTTGGGTTATTCACCCTTATCGGTTCGGTAATTTTATTACTAATTACAAAATCCATTTTTGGACTAAGAGTTACAGATGATTCTCAAGAAGAAGGTTTGGATATTGCTGAACACGGCCAGTCTGGATATAAGCTTTAAAAACTGAAATACTTTAGTTTATGAACTCTGGAATATTCATCCTTGGGGGTATAACTTTTATTGTTGCTTTTGCTTTTTTTAAAATAAGCGCTTTCATTTATTTACATCAAGATATCAAAGAAGGCAAAGAAAGATCTTGGTTAAAACTTTTTCAGGTATTCGTTGTAGACCTAACTATTCTAATAGCTGGCGTTATTGGAACAGGTATACTTTTCATGACTATGTTAAAAATGGCTCATGGATAAATGCAAACTAAAATCTTCCTAGGTTATTTAGGCTTTCTACCCTTTACAGCTTTCACAATCTTGCCTTGGATTCTTGGAGAAACTTACGAAGAAATTTCTTTTCAATTGTTGGTTGTATATGGGGGAGTAATAATTTCTTTTCTATCAGGAATCATTTGGGGGCTTAATTCATACAAGCCAAAAGATCTTATACTAAGTATTTCTTTTTCGATTTCAGGTTTTTTTGCAGTTTTATTAGCCTATATTAATCTTGCATATTCGATGGGGTTTTTAATTGTATTGTTCTCTCTTTTTTATAATTTTGAGTCTCATCTGAATCCTGAATTCGAAGAAGAAAATTATTTAAAACTTAGAAGAAATTTAACTACAGGAGTTTGTGGCTGTTATATGTTTTCAATAGTTATATGGATTTATTAAACTTGATCAAATGAAGTGGACAGAAAAGCAATCTAATACTTGGTACTCTCAGCAGCCTTGGTTGGTGGGATGTAACTTTTTGCCGAGCTCTGCTATAAATCAACTTGAAATGTTTCAAGAAGATTCTTTTGATCAGAAAACAATTGAAAGAGAATTAGATTGGGCTAAGGGTCTTGGCTTTAATTCTTTAAGGGTTTATTTGCATGATTTGCTTTGGTCAGAGAAGGAAAAATTTAAAAAAACTTTTGAAAAATTTTTAAATATTTGCGATGAAAGAGAAATTAAACCTATCATTGTTCTTTTTGATGATTGTCATAGACCTTATCCAAAAATAGGAAAACAACCTATTCCTGTTAGGGGTGTTCATAACTCTGGCTGGAAGCAAAGTCCTGGGATGGAAATAGTAAATCAAGTAGTTGAAGACAAAATTGACGCAAAAGAGTTAAATAGATTGAAAGAATTTATCCAAGGTATTCTTGTAGATTATTCAAATGACGAAAGAATCTTAATGTGGGACATTTATAATGAACCAGGTCAATTTGGTTTAGGTGATAAATCTCTTAGCTTGCTTCAACTTTGTTGGGAATGGGCTCATGAAATTAGGCCTTCGCAACCTTTAACATCGTGTTTGGATGGTGCCATCGGCGACGAAATCATAAAGCTCAATGGCAAGAATTCAGATGTTATAACCTTTCATACTTATGAAGCTGAAAAATTAGATCCTACTATCCAAAGACTTAAAGAATTTAAACGGCCAATAATGTGTACCGAATATATGGCAAGAGAATTTGGAACTACCTTTGAATTTTCTTTACCAATATTTAAAAAAGAAAATATAGGCTGTTATAACTGGGGATTAGTTGCAGGAAAGAGCCAAACTCATTTTGGATGGTCAACTATCTTAGAGCTGCAGAAAAGGAAAAAAAATGGTGATTTTCTTAATGATCTAGATGAAATCCCTGAGCCAGAAGAATGGTTTCATGATATTTTTAGAAAGGATGGAAGTCCTTTTAAAGAAACAGAGATAAGCTTTATTAAACAAATTCTTAAGGTTTAAAAAAGGCGGGGTTACCCCGCCTTTTTTTAGTATTCAATTATTCTGTATAAAGATTCCCATTCCATAGAGCTAATTGAGTAGAGATCTCATTTGCTACTATTGAAGAAAAACTTTGGGTCTTGGCATTGAACCTTGCAAATCCTTCTGAAGAATTAAAAACCGCTAATTGATCAAGCATTTGTTGTTGATTTTCATATCCAGCCCAAACAAATAAACTTTCGCCGTGCAGACCGCCCGCAAAGGCTACTTTCATTCCATAGGAATCTCCAGCTACACCTTCATCCTCTATATCTTCAATCATTTTATCCCACTCTCTAAGATATCTAGGCAGATCAGTTGTTTCCACGCGCCAAACATAAAAAACTTTATTTTTTTCTACATCGGCTGCAGTAATTTTTTCTCTGACATTGATGTAGACAGATTCATAAGTATTTTGGGTTCCGTTTTGTGCAGCAGTTGATAGTAAATTAGCAACTGCAGATGAAGTGGCAGCCATATCAACAGCTTTTTGATAAGACGCAGCATCTGGATAATAAAACTCAATAAGATGAGTTGTATCATCAGCACCATTAACGTTGTTTGCATACAAGCCAGCAGTAATACCTAGTTTTTTAAAATCTTCAGATTCCATGTATTTGCTAACGTTTTGAAAAGTAGCAACTGGATTTACTGAATTTACTCCAAAACCAGCATGCATGCCTGTCGCTGAAAACTGCTGCGCAACTGCTGACGTGCTAATTAAAAGCAAAGAAAGTAAAGTTATTTTTATAAATTTCATAATTTTCTCCTTAAATTATCTAACGTAGACAACTTCACAGTTCATCATGATTCCTCTCTTGAGCTTCCTTAATTTTGGAAATCTATTTCCGAGAGATGTAGACCATGTTTCATTTCTGGCATCCATAAATTGTCCGAGTCTTTTCGCATTAGGTGCTTGTGTTACAACCAAAATTTGACCTGAATAATCGCCGGTATTTATTTGAAACGCGCTCAAAGAAACATCTTCAAATCCATTAGCTTGAGCTGCAGCCTCATACTCGTTGAGAGCCTCTAAATAAGCCTGAGGATTTTTAGTATAAATATTTAAATTATAATTTGAGTAAGTCAGACCCACTTCAAAACCTTCCCCAGCTGGTTCCATAGGGGAGTAGTGATCTATCATTCTGACAGTTCTTTTGTTAGCAATCTTTGCAATTTCAGCTGCAACTTCTGGACTGTAATAATCTCCGCTTAAAGAATCTTCATGACTATCAAAAAGATTAAAAAAGTACATATCGCCAAATTCCTCAGCTCCTGAAGTAGCCAAGCATACGCCAGCTGCTGACGTATTTGATGGAGGTGCTGTAATTGGAGCACTTTTTCTCGCCCAATCCATATATCCCATAGGATCAGAAGTATTGATCGTAAAGACATTCATTGCCGGGGCAGCATAAGCTACACTCGCAACAATAGAAGTCGCAATTAATATTAATTTTTTCATTTTTTCTCCTAAAAAATTGAATAATTAATATAGCAAAAAAAGAATATCAATCAAGACTTAGAATAATTTTCTACTTCTGCCCAAACTCTAAGAAGATTTCCGCCTAAAATCTTTTTTATTTCACTCTTTGAGTAATTTCTTTTTAGCAACTCTTTAATCAAATTTGGGTAAGTTGAAGTATCCTCAAGTCCGACTGGAAAATTTCGCCAGCCATCATAATCTGAACCAATTCCAACATGATCGATCCCAACTAAATTTTTAACTCTATCTATGTGATCTGCGACGTCTTCTACAGTCACAACTAATTCTGGATATTTTTTCTTTTCAGCTATAAATTCGGAACCGAAACATATTTGAATTACTCCACCGTTAAGTGCCAATTTTTTTAACATATCGTCTGAAACATTTCTCTCGAATCCAGGAACAAAATATCTAAGGGAACTGTGTGATGCAATAACTGGTGTTTTGGTCAATTCCAAAACTTCATAAAATGCGGCATCTGAAACATGGCTTATATCTATCATGACTCCTTGTTTGTTCATTTCAGGAACAACCTTTCTACCAAATGGGCTTAGTCCTCCCCAGTTTTTATTTTCGTCATAAGATGAGTCAGAAATATGATTGCTCTTAGAATGAGCTAAAGTTATGTAGTTAATTCCTAAATCAGAAAACAATTTAATGTTTGAAAGTTTCTTTTCCAAAGGCGCTCCGTTTTCCATGCCATATACGACATGCATCAGGCTTTTATCATCAGAAATTTCTTCGGGAGACTTAATTAAGCGGAATTTCTTAGGATTTTTATTCATGATGTCTTCAAGAATTAGAATTAGTTCCTGAGCCATCGAGAATGCTGTACCTTTTTCTTCTGCAGAGGGAGGAGTAAAAATTACGAAAAAAGGTACATTTAAACCACCTGACAAAGCCCTTTCGTAATCAAAGTGCAAACTCGTAGGTCTAGAAATATCTTCGTAAGAACCGTCTTTATTTTTTTGCATATAAAGTTGTATAGGGGTGTCTAGATGGGTATCAATAATGGTTAATTCCTGAGCTAGTTCTATAGCTTGCTTTTCTAAATTATCCCTTTCTCTTTTTTTATTCATCAATTTTCTTGCATGCATGACGTCTTGAAGGCGAGCCTGATAGTTTTGATCACTATCATCGGAAATTGAAATAGGAGAAATAACTAAAAGAAATAAAATCGAAAGAGTTTTGAAAGTTTTCACGGTAATCTTATTTTATCAACCATTTGGTCTACTTCAATGGGAGGTTTTGGTGTTAAGTAAGTCACTAATAAGGCAATTATAAGATTGATCAACATGCCAATAAATCCTATACCTTCTGGCGAAATACCAAATAGCCAGTTAGCATTTGTATTTAAATCTTTAAATAAGAATTTAAAATAAATTATGTAGCTTGTTGTGAAAAAAAGCCCTGACAACATTCCTGCAATTGCTCCTTCCTTAGTTACGCGTTTAAAGAATATTCCTAAAAGTAAAGCAGGGAAAATAGTTGAGGCTGCTAAACCAAAAGCAAATGCTACTACCTGCGCTACAAACCCAGGAGGATAGATACCAAATAATCCGGCTATTAAAATAGCAAATGCTGCTGAGCATCTTGCATAAAAAAGCTCCTGTCTTTCATTAATTTTTGGCATAAAGGTTTTTTTTAATAAATCATGAGAAATAGAAGAAGAAATAACTAGTAATAGACCGGCGGCAGTAGATAGAGCAGCTGCTAAGCCTCCAGCAGCTACCAAGGCCATAACCCAGGCTGGTAATTTTGCTATTTCAGGGTTGGCTAATACTATTATGTCTCGATCAATGTAAACCTCATTTTGATTGTCTTTAGTTATTGAATTATTAATCTCTCTTTCTCCTTGAGGTCCATTAGTTCCGGAAAAAATGGGCCTGCCTCCTTCAAAGGCCTCTCCAACTGAGTAATTTATTAAGCCATCGTCATTTTTATCTTTCCAAGCAATAAGGCCAATGCTTTCCCAGTTTTTAAACCAATCTGGAGAATCAAAGTAACTTTTCTCTTGAATAGATTCAATGAAGTTTACTCTTGAAAAAGCAGCAACTGCAGGAGCTGTTGTGTAGAGCAAGGCTATAAATACTAAAGCATAACCAGCAGATTTTCTGGCATCACTAACTTTGGGAACAGTAAAAAACCTTACTATGACGTGAGGCAACCCGCCAGTTCCAAACATCAATGCTGCTGTGATACAAAATATATCTATATTGGATTTACTATTTTCTGTGTAAGCACTAAAGCCAAGGTCAATTGATATTTGATCTAGCTTGTCCAGAAGATAAGTTGAACTGTTAACTAGCGTATCTCCAAAACCTAGTTGCGGTATTGGGTTTCCAGTTATTAAAATCGAAATAAAAATTGCTGGTACTAAATAAGCAAAAATCATTACGCAATATTGTGCTACCTGAGTGTAAGTGATTCCTTTCATGCCTCCTAGAACGGCATAGAAAAAGACAACAACCATTCCGATAATAACTCCAACGTGAATTTCAACTTCTAAAAATCTTGAGAAAACTATTCCTACTCCCCGCATTTGACCTGCGACATAAGTAAAAGAGATAAAGATCAAACAGAGTACTGCAACTAACCTTGCTGTTTTTGAATAGTATCTTGTGCCGAAAAAATCAGGAACAGTGTATTGACCAAATTTTCTTAGATAAGGAGCTAATAATAATGCGAGTAATACATACCCTCCTGTCCAACCCATTAAATACACAGAGCCATCCTTGCCAAGAAATGAAATAATCCCGGCCATTGATATAAATGAAGATGCAGACATCCAATCAGCTGCAGTGGCCATGCCATTGGCAACTGGATTTACACCTTTTCCAGCGACATAAAATTCATTTGTAGAACTTGCTCTGGACCAAAGAGCTATTCCTATATAAACGGAAAATGTGAGCCCAACAAATAAATACGTTAAAAGCTGACTGCTCATGTATCTTTATTATTCTCTTGAACCTTTTTTTCTATACGGCTCATACCAATTACGTAAGCAAAAATAAGCAAAACAAATCCGTAAATACTTCCTTGTTGAGCAAACCAAAAGCCTAATTTAAAGCCTCCTAAAGAGAACTGATCTAAAAAATCCGAAAGGATGATGCCAAAACCGAAAGATATTACAAACCATATAATTAATAAAATAGTAAGAAGTTTTAAATTTGCCTTCCAATAGTCTCGTGGTGTCATTATTTTATTAAGTTTAAAAAAATTATTATAAGATGATTCTTTAACTATTATTAATTAAGAATTATGGAAAATAAAGAAACAGTTTTGGTCACTGGCGGATCCGGCTTTATAGGAAGCCATTGCATCATAAAATTAGCGGCTGCTGGATATAATGTAAAGGCTACTGTTAGAGATTTATCTAGAACTAATAAACTAAATCAAGTCATTCAAAATGGTTTAGAAAAGTATGAAGGACAAAAGGATTTATCTATTGATTGGAGAGTAGCAAATTTAATGGAAGACAGTGGCTGGGAAGAAGCTATGCAAGGATGTGATTACGTTTTGCACGTAGCTTCTCCGGTTGCAATGCAGCTTCCTAAGGATGAAGATGAAATGATTAGGCCTGCTGTTGATGGCACTATGAGAGTTTTAAAAGCAGCATCTAAAGCTGGCGTAAAGCGAGTAGTCATTACCTCTTCGGTAGCTTCAATAACTTACGGGACAAATAAACAAGGAAATTTTAATGAAGATGATTGGACAGATCCTTCAAGCAAAACTACTAATATTTATGCGAAATCTAAAACTTTAGCTGAAAAAGCTGCTTGGGAATTCATTGAAAGCGATTCTTCGGGAATGGAGCTTGCGACGATTCTGCCATCGATGGTTTTTGGTCCAATTTTAGAGGAAGATTTTGGAGTGAGTGTTGGCGCAGTAATAGATATGATGAATGGTAAATATCCTATAGTTCCGGACTGGGATATGGGAGTAGTTGATGTGAGAGATGTAGCTAGCTTAGAGGTTTTAGCTATGACGAAGCCTGAAGCAGCAGGCAAAAGATTTGTATGCTCAGCTGATAATATTTTGATGAAGGATCAAAATAATTACTTGATTGGTTTATATCCCGACCTTGCTAAACGAATTCCTACGCGTGTTCCGCCAAATTGGTTCATTAAGTTCTTATCTTTATTTATGCCTGCCTTAAAAATGACTGCAGAAAGTGTTGGAAAAGTAAGAAAGATGGATTCCTCAAGAGCTAGAGAAACTTTAGGATGGAAACCTAGAACTGCCAAAGAAGCTATAAAGTCGGCTGCGGAAAGCGCTTACGAATTTGACCTAATTAAAGACTAAATAATTACTTTCATCTTTATGAATCTAACTTATTTTCTTCAACCCAAAATTCTTCAAAATATTCTCCTTTATGAGGGGTCTTTTTGTATAAAGAAGTGTAATAACCACCAAAGATTTTTCCATCCTGGATGTCTGAAGATGCTCTGACATCACCAATTTGAAAAGGCTTGCCGGTATCAGGGTTTATACGTTTCATTTATTTTTAACCTGAAATCATACTGCTTAATAAATTCAAGCCAAGATAAGTTAAAAAGCCTATCGATAAAGAACCAATGAATAACATCAATGCAACTGAAACAATTTCTGTCCATAGCCATATTGTTTTTTTATCGTCATTAAGACGAATGTATATTTCAACTGCACCAAAGCAAATGGCAAACAATGTTGCCAGCAAGACAATTACAATTACTTCATCCATTTATCAATTATTAACTATTTAAGGTTTTATGGTCAAAACAAGTGAAGAATTTTTTTACTTCTTCTTCTTGCTCGGTTTCAATAGCTTTCTCATCTAACGCTTCCGATAAAGTTTTTTTTCCGCTTAAAATATCAAACCAACAATCCTCGTTAACAGAGATACTAAGGTTAGGTTTTGTTTCTTTACATACTACAGCTACAGAGTTTCTCAGCGAATAAAAGACGTTTTCGACTTTGTTAAAATTAATCTTAATTGTCAGATCCAGACCATCAGCTTTTTCAGGAATTAACAAAACTCTTAATAAACTCAAAGAATCAGCAGGTGAGCGTCTGCAGAGATCTTTTTTGTTAAAACGATGTCGTCTGAATCGACTTAGGTTAAGGGACTCATCTAATTCTAACGCCCTTGTTATACACCAATTACGAATGTTTGCTGCAGATGTAGAATAGGCCACTCCCCTCAACGAAGTTGCCAAGCGCTTTCTATCTTCGGGTTCGCCCGCATCTGCTGTTCCTTGATCATTTAATTCAGAACGAACCAACCAAGAAGATAATTCAATAGCCCAGCGAAAATCTTCTTCTTTTAAAGAATTATCGATAATTTCTCTAACTTTATTTTTTCCACCGAAACCTTCTATCAATCGTTTGGAACGTTCGGGCGAAGGAACTGGAAAAAGATTAGCTTCGTCTTCGTCAAACCAACCAAAAAGTCCTGTGTAAATTTGTCTTACGTGATGCTCAACAACTCCATATAGCTGTTGCGTTGTGTAATGTTTTTTGAAGTGCTTAGGAAGTTTTATTGTTGCGATAGTCTCGTTGAGAGTTAAGCCGAGATTGGCGCACCTTACAGTCTGATCCCATAGAAACTGCATGGTATCTCGGTAGTTAATAATACATTTTTTTATTTCTGTTTCTCCTAAAATTGGCGGTCCATGTGCACCAATAAGATTCTTAGCGCCTAATTCTGCTAGTTGGTCTAAACCTTTCATCAAAATACGCGGATCTCGATACTCTTCGCCTCTAATCGCAAACACATTGAACAAAACAGGCCACAAAAGATTATTGATAGCTAATTTCAATTCTGGAAACCAAACAGTTATTGAATCCGTTGCATCGGATGGCGCTGGGTAAAACTCTACCTTCAGCCCTGCGATTTTAGTTTTTGTGGGCTCATCAAAAGTATTTTTTGGAGGAATATAACCATTAGTGAAAGGAGCATGCTCTGGATTTCGAAAAAAATTTCCTAAGCCAAGATTAACAACACCATCAGGTCCTTCCTGAGGCATGGAAGTAGCAAATTGATGAGCTAAACCTCGCGTTACCCTTGGTGCAATTTCTCCACCAAATCTATTTAAATTTGCTTGGATGCCAGAATGTCCCCAAATTGGGAGGTTCTTATTTTCTTCTATTAAAGTTTGGGTTCCGCCTACATAGTGAAAATGGGTATAAATACACCCTGCTATTGGAGCTTTAGTTTGTTTTCTAACCTCCGCTAAAGCGAACTTCATTTCTTGGTTACTTTCGCCAGTATCAATACAAATTAAGCCCTTAGGTCCTTCGACAAAGGATTGATTAGAAAGTCCGTTTCCTATTAATGACCAGGCCTTGTCGCCGACCTTATAAAGTTTTTTTTCTAAGCGTTTGCTGTGCTCTATAGTTTCTGGATGAGCTAGCTGTCCTTTTGGTCCGGTTTGAGTAATTCCAGGCTCAAAAGAATCATCGATACTCATAACTTATGATTTGTTGCTCTTAGATTTTTTAGAACAAGATGGCGGTAGATTAATTGTCGGGTTTTGATCAAAAAAGCCAACAGGTATTAAATGAAAACCGCAATACTCAACTGGCATTACTGGCCAATCTTCAGGACGGGGTACATGAGTTACGCCAAAGGTATGCCAAGTTACTAAATCACACTCACTTATATCTCGATCAGAAGCTGTCATTTCATCTAAGCCGCCTTCGCCTGAGTGCATAACTGTGTGCCTACCGCCTCCAGATCTTTCTTCGCTTTTGAAAGGCGTTCCCCAAAGGTTATGTTTTGCAAAAGATGCGCGTTTACCGGCAGGTGAATCAGAATGCGATAATAATGTAGGCGTGTTTCCTAAAAGAACTTTGTAGGCAGTTGGGGCGCCTATCTTATTTAATTTATTTGGATTAATAATTTTCCAAGTTCTACTTTTTTCAGGAGAAATATCTCTTTTTGCATCTCCCTCTTTAGTTAGATGTGTTGCAACTGCTTTAAATTGAGTGCCATGAGGATTTTCTTCACCGATTGGTAAGGCTTCTACATTAGTTTCAAATAACTGATTAGCGCCTCCATCCAAATCCCAATCTATTCGCATATTGAATAAATGTTGGTGAATAGGAGAAGCTAATTCATCAGTAATTTTGAAATCTTGACCTTGTTTGTGAATATCTTGGTGATAGGCGCTGATGCCTATTATGCCGGTCAATTTAATTTCTAATTGTACCGTCCCATCTAGATAGAGATACCAGAAAATTCCATAATCGTAATTCCCTATTGTTGAAAGAGAGCTAATAACTAAACGACGCGATCTTCTTACTTCGTTATAGCCCATCATAGTGGCATCAGTATGTTTCCATTGAATTCCAAAATCTTCTTCGTGTAAGCAGATAGCATTTTCGATTGTTTCTACTGAACCATCGAAAGTTAATTTGTGGGTATCAAAGTAATAAATTTCCCCCAAACAGTCGCATCCAAGAGTTAAAGAATTAGCCATGGTACCAAAAGCAAATTCTGTTCCATCATGAACCGCTTTCCAAGAATGCATGGGGTCGGAAGAGCCATATGGGACCACCATATCCGACATCCCGGCTCTAAAGAAAATTGGTCTATCATTTAAAGAAAGCTCATGAAGAACCAAGCCTTCTATGGGATCAATTGATACCCTTGTTTTCCAGCCTTCCCATGAAACTTGATTCCCTTGAACAGAAAAACCTGTGCCTTCTGGTTGTGTTATTGAAATTTCCTTAGGGTTATCTCTTAGATTTTCTTGCCCATCAGCATCGTATCTTGCGTGAGTCTTCGGCACATCAACCAAACCATGATCTTCAATTTCAACAACTTTTTTTTCGGTCAAGTCTATGTGAGCAATTAGACCTTGAATCGGTCTTGCGTATGCATTGTCCTTTGGACTATCTTTCAAAAAAGATATCGCTTTGAGAGCCCTGTTTCCTTTTTTTATATTTTTATTAACAAATCCGCCGCCTGGCCATGGATCTATGTGAATGAGACTTAAATCTGTAATACCTCTCTTTTCCAAAGCCTTTTGATAATCAGAATCTTCCAAAGTTAGTTGAATAGCAGAATATATTTCAGTCAGAGTATAAGTAGGCCCTGCATCATTAGATATTTTTGATAAGTCTAATAGTTTTTTTTCGACCAAATCAATTTCAGCCTCAAATCCTTCAGAATTTTCATCTACACCGACAATCTTTACTCTTCTTTCTAATTCCTCTGTTAAGGATAAACTCCTCAGAGTTGCCTTTTCAGGCTCTTCTAAAACTATATAACTAAAAGATGAGTTCTCGTGTTTTGGATTGTCTTTTTTTAAAATCGTTACAGCACTTTCTATCTCAGATCGATTTAGCATATCTAAGGGATGCTTATTATTTTCTTGCATAGACAAAAGTATATAAGATTAATTTTATTTAAAGGTTATGAATTGAAACTTTAAAAAATTAATTATTTTTATTTGCTTCGTAGGTTTTTGATTTTTTTGTACTAGACCCTTTCACTACAGAACCTCTTTTAAGAATTTCATCATATTTTACGCAATCAAATTCTCTAAACTTCATATAATCTTTAAGCATATCTTTTTTATTAAAACTTATTGCAGAGCGATAAATAAGAAAACATGCATCAAATTCCGTAAGGTCTTTAAAAGGAATTGTTTCTTTTTCCTGTTGGGAGGAAACACATGAGACCAGTATTAAGAAAAATAAGACTGAGTATTTTTTTATGAACATAGATTATCAAAAATATATTTTTTACAATTTTAAAGAATTGGATAAATTTTTTAAAGAGCAGATAATCGTAAGTATATGGATAGAAACGAACGGTTATGCCGATCAATCCATGCAAGAGAAAGAAGGGCTCGTTTGAAAAAAACGCTCTCGCAAAGAAGCGACAATTTACATGCCCATCTTGATAGATTGAGACATAAAAAAAGAAAATTTCACTATAAACATCCTTTAGTTCATTGAAAACTTAAGATGTTCAAGAGGTTGTTCTGGCTTCCTCGTCTTTAATCATTTTGATCAAAGGCTTTAAATGCATTGAATCTTCTTTTCCAAAAACACTGTTGATGTCACCGTATTCTTTGTCGCCAAGAAAATTTAATATGCCTATCTTATAACTATCTCTGCCTTTTAATAACTTCCAATATTTAGAGAGGTTGGGAAGCTCTTCTAGATCTAACAACTTATCCAACTTAACATCTGTCAAGCGATGAAAACAACACATTAAGTTGATGTCTATGTGAGAAAACTTTCCAAGAAAGAAAGGTCCAGACTCAGCTAAATTAGTTTCAATCTCCATCAAACTTTTTGCTAAAACTTTATAAGATTGTGCTGCAACTGGTTTTTGAATATTAAAAAACTTCATAACCAAAAAAAATCTACCTCTTTCTCTAAAAGGGTGATTCCAGAAAACCTTTATAGTTTGAAAGACAGATAAATATTTTTGAATCATTTTGTTTATTAAAATCAATGAAAAAGGCGGTATCGCTGTGCCCAATGATTTTCCAAAAGGAACACCATCTGTCAAAGTTGTTTCTTCTACCCAAGCGTTTAATTTTTCTTGATCAACATCATCGGGCCATAAATCAATATTAATGTCACCGGACAAGGAATTTATTCTTTTAATAATGTTTGTGCTCTCTAAGACGATTTCTCCATCGAGATCTAGAGACGGCACGATGCCTTTGGGGTTTATGGCCAGATATTCTGGAGAAAGGTTTTCCGCTTCAGGATATTGATCGCACAGTTTTATTAATTTACTTTCGTATGAAAGACCTTTTTCTGCCAAAGCAACGCGAACCATCTGACTACATAGTGACCACCTCGCATGATAGAGCTTTAACTTAATGTGAGTAACCCGCCTTCTCTAAAAATAGAATAAAGTTGTGTATTTTTATATTTCGACATCAAAATCTTTTGGAAAAAACTTTTTTAAGTTTTCTCTAATTATTTTAGCCCATATTTCGTATCCTTTTTCGTTCATGTGAAGCATGTCATCCGTATATAGCTCTGGCATAGGTTTATTATCTTCTGTAAGCATTTTTGGAGACACATTAATATAGATTAAATTGGTTTGAGATTCAGCAAGGTCTTCAACAGATTTATTCCAACTTAACTGTCTTTTTCTTTGATCAAACCTGCTGGGTGAAGGTTGAATGCTAATTGCAAAGACTTTTGTGTTTGGCAGTTTTTCTTGGACAGAAAAATAAAATTTTTTAAATTCTTTAAAAACCTCTCTGGGAGCATTCCATCCATTTATATCGTTTGTTCCACAAAAGAAAATAATTGCTTTAGGCTCATAGGGGAAAACAATCTTATCTTTATGTCGATTTATGTGCTTGGTATGCGCACCTCCAAACCCTCTATTTACAACCTTAAGCGGTTGCATATCATCTTTTAATGACTTCCAAAGTCTGATGGACGAACTTCCAATAAATAAAAAAGCATTCTTCGGTGGCGGAGAAATTTGATCTTGATTGATAAATTCCTCAATATCCTCGTCAAATCCGTCTACTCGATTGTAATTGCGAATTCTTTTAACCCAATATTTTACTTCTTCATCATTTAGCTCATAACCCAAAGCTTTGGCTCCTTCTTTGATTCGATACTCCCAGTATTTTTCATATGCAAACCAGCCAGAAAAAATAATAATCAAAGAGATAAATATAAAATATAAAAATGCTTTTTTACTCATAATTCACTTTTATGGTTAAATAAATGAATATGCTATCAAAAAAAATAAAATACTGTGCTAGATAAAATATTTCTTTTTATATTCGGTATTGAATGGCTAGGTTTTGGTGTCTTGGGTCTATTTTTTCCAGAAATTATTTCGGGAATGATTGGTATAGAAGAAAGTTCAGACTTTTTCTTAAGCGAGACTAGAGCTTGGTATTCGTTCTTTACAATTCTAGGTCTTATGTCTCTTTTAAGTATCTTCAGAATAAAATTAAGAAAAAAAGTTTATTTAACTTTTGGAATTCTTATGGGTAGTTTTCTCATTGGTCGAACTTTAAGCTTTTTCCTTGACGACAGTTTTGGTACAGGAACAGCTATAGCTTTTGCCAACGAATTTATAGTCTTCGTCATTGCATATTGGCGCTATACAAAGAGAGATTTTATTTTTTGATGAAGAAACTATCTCTATTTCTTATTATTTTTTTTATAGGTTGTTCAAACGCTCCTACAGACGTTGTAGCTACTTCTGCTGGAAAATTACAAGGCTATGAGAAAAATAATACGAATTACTTTTTAGGTATTCCTTTTGCTGAAGCCCCTGTTGGAGATTTAAGATGGCAAGCGCCTAAAGCAATAAAAAATTGGGATGGTGTAAAAATCACTCAAGAAGTTGGTCCAGCATGCATGCAACCAACAAATGTAGGAAACACTGCTTTTTTAGACTTCATGTTGAATGGTTTTGGTTTGGCTTGGTATGAAAAGTTTATTATTAATACTCTTGCTCTATTTGGCTCAACTTTTGAGGAAAGTAATTTTTCTGAAGATTGTTTATTTTTAAACGTAATAGCTCCTAAAAATGCAAAGAACCTTCCTGTGATGTTTTGGATTCATGGTGGAGCAAGTAGATTTGGTTCTGGAGGAGATAGTATTTATCTTACTTCTAGATTTGCTGAAAAGGATGTGATTCTGGTAACTGTTAATTACCGCTTAGGCTCTCTTGGATGGTTTTCACATCCTGCCCTTTCACAAGAATCAGAAAAAGGAGTTTCTGGTAATTATGGTTCCTTGGACATGATAGCTGCTTTAAATTGGGTTAAAAGAAATATTAATTCTTTTGGAGGAAATCCAGAAAACGTAACTATATTTGGAGAATCAGCTGGCGGTCAAGCTGTTGGTACTCTTTTATCTAGCCCTCTTTCAAAAGGGCTATTTCATAAAGCTATATCCCAAAGTGGTTCAGGAATTCTTACTTCTCGCTCTCTAAAAAATGGCTTACAAAGAAGATCGGCAGAAAGTATTGGGGAAGAATTATCGGAATATTTTGGTATTAAAAATGATGAAAATGTATTGTTAAATCTAAGAAATATTCCCGCAAAAGACTTCATGCAAATTTCAAATTTAGAAAAAGATAATGAGTTAATTGGAAGTGTTGCACAGGTTGTTGATGGCTATGTTTTCCCAAATAAATTCGAAGAAGCTTTCAAAAATAAGTCAACTCATAATATTCCTTACATTACTGGTTTTAATGCAAATGAGGGAACTACTTTAGTGCCTTTAATCTTTCCGGAAAAAGATTTTGAACTGCTGTTCAAAGACGAAACTTGGCTTGATGAATTTTGGAAAATTTTAATGGAAGGCTACGAAGGAGAAATTCCTGATGCTGTCGAGTCTTACGTGACTTCAATGAAATTGAAAAAATATGATGCTGCAGCACAAATTTGGGGTGACATTTGGTTTGGTGGACCTGCATATTATTCAGCACAAAAAAGAAGTGATGACGATCTGGAAACTTATATGTATTTTTTTGAACGCTCTGTTCCATCTGAACGACAAACTGTTGGAGCTACACATGCCTTAGAGCTTTCATACCTCTTTGGATCTTTTTTTCCATTTGTAGCAAGAGATGCATGGGATGAAGAATTAAGCGAAATCATGTTGAATGATTGGACAGAATTTGCAAAAACAGGAAAACCCAAGGGTGATTGGCCAAAATTCTCTTCAGCAAAACCTATAGTCAAAATTTATGGGGATTCAGTTTATGAAGCGCAACTCAAAGAGAATAAAGTTTTTGAGGCCCTGGCTGATTATATTGACAGAAATTAATTCTTAAAGCTTAAAGGTTGCTTTTAAAAAAATCTAAAGCATCTTTCATGCATTGTCTTCGAATCGACCAATCTCCTCCAGTACTGGCTCCAAAATTAATTTCACCCGATTCAAAAATCTTAAGTCTGTCTTCTGGTTGATTCATACCTATCTGTTCGCCAGCATCAGTTTCATATGTCATGTTTCCATCCTTGGCAACAGTGCAAAATTTTTCTGATACAGCTATGGCATCAGGCCAGTGGGTAACAGGATTTATAGAATCAAAACTATGTTCTCCTCCAGGATAAGAGATGACTGAACTATTGCCTCCAGAGGCATTAACAATATCCGACATCTGATGAACTAGAGCTGCCGGCGTATAATTATCGCTCTCTCCTACAAGATTTAACATTGGACCAGAGTTCCATCTATTTTCTTCGGGTTTAATATATGTGGCTGGATAAAAAGGAAGACAACATTTAAATCTCTCACCATTTGGAGCAAGTTTTTCTGCTAAAGGCTCCCAAAAAGAATAAAAACTTACTGTCCCACCTAAACTCCAACCAGTTATTCCTATTCTTGAGGAGTCTATATCTGGATGCTTTGAGACAATCTTCAATGCTTCAAAAGTATCGACCATCATCATTGCAGCTGTAACCGACATTTGGTCTTCTACAGTTGACGCGATTCCTCTCGAATCAAAACTATGGACTCTGAAAACAGCAAAGCCAGCTTCTAAAAAATTAACAACGTGTTCGTGATGATGCCCTGCCCAATTGTCGCTCCCGTGGACACAAAAAATAACTGGATAAGGGCCAGTTCCCTTTTCAGGAAATATAAGCCAACCTTGAGCATCTATTTCATCAGCTTTATCTAACTCGTTTAAAATATGATAGAACTCGAAAGGATTTGAAGATTTGTATTCTATGAAGCCTTGTTGACCTGAATTTAGTTGTATAGTTTCATTCATTATAAAATAAGATTAATTCTTAATTAATTTAAAACAAGGAAGATAATTTTGTCATACTAAAAGCGAGTATTTTTTGGCATAATACATGACCCTTGAATCTTAAAAAATTATATCTGGAATAAACTTTGAACGCGAATTTACCAATTGATCAACTTCTTAAAATAGCTGTCGAGAACAATGAGGGCACTATTGCAAGTAACGGGGCGCTGGTTGTGACTACTGGTAAAAGAACAGGAAGAAGTCCTGCTGATAAATTCATAGTCGATGATGCTATCACTCACGATTCGGTAAATTGGAATAATGATAGTCAGCCAATTGAACAAGAAAAATTTACAAAATTATGGCAAGAATCCGACACTTATATAAAAGATAAAAATATTTTTACTGCCGACATGCACGTTGGAGCAAGTGAACAACACTATCAGCCGGTTCATGTTGAAAATGAATTAGCTTGGCATAATATCTTCTGCCAAAGCCTTTTTATAAAACCCAAATCTTTTAACCCATCCAACAAAGACGTCTGGACACTTAGATCTCTACCTTCTTTAAAATGCGATCCAGATATCCATGACACAAATTCAGATGGCATCATCATTGTTAACTTCACAGAAAAAAAAGTTTTAATTCTCGGCATTGCTTATGCTGGAGAGATGAAGAAATCTATGTTTGGTGTCATGAACTTTATGTTGCCAGATGCGGATGTTTTACCAATGCATTGTGCGGCTAATGCTGGTTCTGACGGAGATGTTTCTCTGTTTTTCGGTTTATCTGGTACTGGAAAAACAACTCTATCTGCTGATCCAGAGAGATGGCTTATTGGAGACGATGAACACGGCTGGGGCAATGGTATTGTCTTCAATATCGAAGGTGGGTGCTACGCAAAGACAGTGGATCTTTCTCAGAAAAATGAACCCGTTATCTGGAACGCTATTAAAAATGGTTCTGTAGTTGAGAACGTCGTATTTGATCCTCACACCAAAGAAATAGATTATAAAGACCAAACTCTTACAGAAAATACAAGGGCTGTTTATCCTCTAAGTCATGTAGAACAGCATCTTGAACAAAATTATGGTGGAGAGCCTAAAAATATTATATTTCTCACTTGTGATTTAACAGGCGTTATGCCACCAGTTTCAATCTTGTCAAAAGAAGCTGCTGCTTATCACTTTTTAAGTGGTTATACAGCCAAAGTTGGCTCGACTGAATTAGGATCGTCAGCAGATATCGACTCAACTTTTTCTAATTGCTATGGCGCTCCATTCTTTCCGAGACCTGCAAAAGTTTATGCCGAACTGCTAATCAAAAGAATAGAAGAATTCGGCAGCAAAGTTTTCATCGTTAACTCGGGTTGGACTGGTGGTCCTTATGGGGTAGGAAAAAGGTTTGATATTCCTGTCACTAGAGCCGTGATTAAAGCTATTCAAGATGGTTCAATAAATAACGTTGAAACTGAAAAACTAGAAATAATGAATGTTGAAGTTCCTACAAAATTGAATGATGTCGAGACTAAACTTTTAAACCCATCTGAAACATGGTCCAATAAAGAAGAATACGAAGCTGCAGCAAAAGTTCTTGCTGCTAAATTTAAGGAGAATATTGATAAATTCGATATCTCCGAAGAAATAAGACAAGCTGGGCCGATTACTTAATTATTTTAAAAATCTATGACAAGGTCTTTGGGAGAGACCTTATCGCTTTTAGCTGATAAGGGAAAATCTAACATTTCCAACCACTTTTTCCGGGGGATTGAAAAAGAGTCATTACGAATATCTTCAAACGGTTCCATCTCGAACTCTGACCATCCCTCTTCTCTTGGTTCTGCCCTAACTAATGCATATATAACTACCGATTTCTCAGAAGCTTTATTGGAGTTAATTACTCCAAAGAAAGATTCTATAGAATCTGCTTTACAATGCCTTCAAGAGATTTGTAAATTTCTAGAAAATAGCACTGATGATAGAGTCTGGCCTAGCAGCATTCCTTGCAGTATAGAAAACGAAGCAAGTATCAGACTTGCTGATTATGGAAGTTCTAATTCTGGAAGATTAAAAACTCTTTACCGTTCGGGATTGAGTCATAGATATGGTTCGATGATGCAAACTGTTTCAGGAATTCACTATAACTTTTCTTTTGATGATGCTTTTTTTAATGCATTAAGAGAAGAAGAATCATTAAAAGAATTTAAGAATAAAGCTTACTTAAATCTAATAAGAAATTTTAGAAGAAATGCTTGGGTAATTTTATATTTATTTGGTTCGAGCCCTGTTGTACCTAAAACATTTATCACTAATAGAGAGAATTTTTTAGACGAGTTAAATGCTGAAGATTTGTTTTTAGAAAATGCAACTTGTCTAAGAATGAGTGAGCTGGGCTATATGTCAAAAGCACAAGACAATCTTTTTATAGCTTACAATGATATTGAAGAATATCTCTCAGACTTAAAAAATGCATTAGTAACTGAGCATTCCAGATATGCAGAAGTTGGGTTGGAAAAGAATGGTGTTCCTATTCAAATCAATACTTCAATCATTCAGATCGAGAATGAATATTACAGCTCTATAAGACCTAAAAGAGTCACCCCTTCTGGAGAACGCCCAATAAATATTCTCAGAGAAAAAGGCATCGATTATGTTGAAATTAGAGCCTTAGATAATAATACTTTTCTACCAGGGGGTATCGATGAAGAAACAAGTTATTTTCTTGAGGGTTATTTGCTTTACTCTTTTTTTGGAGAAGATAAAAAATCTGATAGGAAAGAAATTGAAGAATTATTATCAAACTGGCAGGCAGTGGTTAGAAATGGGAGAGATGAAAATCAAATGCTTGTTAAAAATGGAGAAGAAGTCAGTATTAAAAAAGCAGGATTACAGCTTATTGATGGAATAGCATCTTTTATAAATGAGTTACCTAAAGAAATGGAAATTTTCAAAGAAAAAGTAATGGCTTCTTTGGATAAACAAAAGCTAAAGTTTGAGGATTCTGATCTAACCCCTTCCGGTAAGATTGTTAGGCAATTAAAGGAAAAAAACCAGTCATGGCAAGAATTAAATTATGATTTAATAAAGTCTCACAAAGAATTTTATGAAAAACAAAATCTTAATACTGAATACTTAACAAAAGAAGCAATCTCATCGCTTCAAGAATTTAAAAGACTACAAGATGTTAAGGAAATGCCTTTTGAAAAGTTCCTTGAAGAATACTTAAAGGAAATCTAAACTAATTTTTTAAATACAGGAGAAAAATGAAAGCATACGTTTGTAGAGAATTTGGTCCAGTGGACTCACACAAAGTAGAAGAAATAGAAGATCCTCGTGCTGAACCCGGCATGGTCATCATGGATGTTAAAGCAGCGGGCGTAAGCTTTCCTGATGTGCTCATTGTTCAAGGAAAATATCAGTTTCAACCTCCCTTTCCATTTTCTCCAGGTGGAGAAGTAGCAGGAATTGTTACAGAGATTGGTGAAGGCGTTACAGATTGGAAAGTTGGAGATCGGGCTATAGCAATGACTGGAAATGGTGGAATAGCTGAAAAAGTTGCTGCATATGCAGCTACTTTAATGCCTTTGCCAGAATCTATGGGCTTTAAAGATGGTGCTGCTTTCCCTCTAAATTATGGAACCACTTACTACGCTCTTAAGCAAAGAGGTGAGCTTAAGCCAGGAGAAACGCTTTTGGTAACTGGTGCCGGTGGCGGTGTTGGAACCACTGCTATTGAAATAGGTAAGGCAATGGGAGCTAGAGTTATTGCCGCTGCAAGCAACCAAGAAAAACTAGATATAGCTAAGAGACTTGGTGCAGATGAAGTAGTTAATTATGGTGATGGAGAATTAAAAGAAAAAGTTAAAGCTCTGACTGACGGACAAGGAGCTGATGTAATTTATGATGCAGTTGGAGGAGACATTTTTATGCAATGCATGAGATGCATTAATTGGAAAGGTAGAGTCTTGGTCATTGGTTTTCCTGCTGGAATCCCGGCGGTGCCAACTAACTTGGCTTTATTGAAAGGATGCTCAATTGTAGGAGTTTTTTGGGGAAGATTTACTGGGACAGAGCCCGAAGAAAACGCAAAAAACTTTGATGAGTTATTTGCCCTTCATGCTGAGGGCAAGCTAAAACCTGAAATTACCAAAAGCTATTCTTTAGATGAAGCTATTGTCGCCATCAAGTCTTTAGAAGATAGAACGGCTACAGGAAAAGTTGTAATAGAGATATAAAAAAAAGGAGGCATAAGCCTCCTTTTTTTTTGACAGATTATTTACTCTTTAGGGCCTGGCGCTGTCCACATACCGCCAATAAGACCAACAAGTATTGCCAATACAAATACTATTCCAATTGGATCGGAAGGTATTAAGCCTGGCGTCATATATTGAGTTGCTCCCATACTATCGACGAACTGTTGCATTCCACCCGTCAACTCCTCTCCGGTCTCAGAGACTGCAAGAGCCCAGTTATTAGTGGTTGAAGCAGCAAATGAAAAGGTGTTCGATACAAAAGCTACTACGCAAAGTGATAGCACTGAATGCAATACTTTTCCAAAAGTATTAGCGCCATATATATATGCATTTGATACACCTCTAAACATCATCCATAAAAGAATGACATTAGCTATAAGGTATAAACCATTTAATTGCATGACTGCAACATATGATTGATTTAAAAGTGATATTTGTTCCATATTTTTCTCCTAAAATATTAAGTTATTTTTTTGGCGTCCAAATCTGAGCCAGAATTATTATTGCCACTATAGCTAAAAGAACCATAGCTCCTGTTGTTGGAGTATTAGGCGGAACAGTTGTCCCGACATACTCAATAAAACCTACTGCGGTTTCAGATTTATCTTCCAAAGAATCCAAACTTCTCGCTGTAATTACCCAATTTGTAACTGCGTTAGTCCATTGCATGAAAGAAGCAGCAAGAACACTTAAGCCAAAAGCTGTTGAAACTAGCTTTCCAAAAAGATTTGTTTCATCAGAAGCTCTCGTAGCTGCTGCAACTCTTAGAGCAAGCCATATTAAAAGCACAGTTGCTATGAAGTTTAGACCATCTCCTATTCTATTAGAGCTCCAAAGAGTCCATATTTGATATTCATCCATGATTTTTTTCTCCCAAAAAAAAGTTAATGAGAATAATTCTCAATTATAACTATATAATAGTTTCTATAAATTTTGAAATAAAATAATTTTACTAATTAAAATTTACGATGCTTGTCAAGACTTCTGACATCTTGTCCGGTGTGTGCGGAGACTTGAAGAATCCAAAATAATTTCCTTCTGGATCGATAACGGCTAAATTCATACTATGATCCATGTCGTAGCTTGAATTGTTAGAGTTCACAACAGGGACAAAAGGCAGAGTTAAGTCTGTCGCCAATTTGTAAATTATTTCTATTTTTCCTGCAATTCCAGAAAAGTTAGGGTTAAACGCTTTAGCATATTGTTGCATTTTTTCTGGAGTATCTCGGTCAGGATCTATAGAGATCATTCTAAAATTTACTCTGGAAGATACTTCGGGAGATAATTGACTATTAGCCATTGCCATTTTTTTCATCGTCATAGGACACATGTCTGGGCAAGAGGCAAAACCTAAAAATAATATGTCCCAAGACCCTTTTAAATCTTCATTAGTAAACTTATCTGAGCCATCAATTAACTCAAAAGTATTGAGCTGTCTTGTACGAACTAACTTATAAAATCCAATTTGCTTATATTCTTCTGCTGTTAGCTCTTTGGGCGCAATTGTTGAATAAACAAACAAGCCCGCTACCATCGATACAATTAATAGGCATGATGCAACGGTAATTCTTATGGATCTTTTGTTGTTCATATTTGAATTGGAATTAATTTATCAAGGACCATGAAAATAAATAATAGTGTTAAGTAAACAATTGAATAAAGAAATAGAGGCAAGGCCAATTTGTTAGATTTATCAATCATCAAAGCTAAAGAAAAGCCGATAAAAATAGTGTTTAAAACTAAAGCGCTTAAAAAATAAAATCCACCAAGATACCCTGTAGCAAAAGGAAACAAAGAAGTTACTGTTAAGAGTATTGAGTAAAGAAATATTTGTATCTTTGTATACTCAGTACCCTTTACTACCGGCATCATTGGTACCTTTGCAGCAACATAATCATCTTTTCTATTTATAGCTAGAGCCCAAAAATGAGGCGGCGTCCAAATGAAAATAATCAAAACCATTAGTAAGGGCAAAGCATCAATTGAATTGGTGATCGCTGTCCAGCCTAATAAAGGCGGCATAGCACCTGCTATTCCGCCAATTACAATATTCTGTGTACCAGCGAATTTAAGGATTTTGGTATAAAAAAAAGAATAAAAAGCCCAAGTTAACAAGGTTAGAAAAATAGTTAGTACATTATTAAAAGCGAATAGAATAATAATCCCAGATACCAGAAGGGCTGCAGCGAAAGTCTTTGCACTTTTTTGTGAGATTTCTCCGATAACAAGAGGTCTATTTTTAGTTCTAACCATTTTGCTATCGATTTCTATGTCTAAAATCTGATTAATAACTGCGCTTGAAGAAGCTATCAAAGCGATGCCAATAAGTCCAAAAATAATTTTTGACAGACTACCATCAAAACCATTAGCCAAAAACATTGAAGTAGCGGCGGTTAAAACTAGCAAATAGATAATTGATGGTTTGGTTAGCTTCAGATAACCAGATAAAGGAAATCTTTGTGTTTCAATGGCTGCTTCAGTATTCACGTGTTCTTAATCTAACATAAGAGAGCCCTAATAAAAGGAAAAGAGCTCCAAGGTTATGGGCAATGGCAACATATAAAGGCAGTCTGTAAATTATGTTTGATACACCTAAAACAAGTTGTAAAAAAAGCAATCCAGCTATTAGTCCAGAAACGAAATAATTTTTGTTTCTAGCAAAAAGATAGGCTAGTGCTAGAAAATACACCGTAACAACTAGAGCTCCAAATCTATGAACCAAGTGGATAGCCACTCTAGACTGATGATCTAATTGTCCTCCCAAATAATCTGGCCCGATACTTTGAAGAAAATTAAAACCCTTGGTGTAATCTGCTTCAGGCAGGATTACTCCTTTGCAAAGAGGAAAGTCTGAACAGGCTAATGCAGCATAGTTTGAACTAAGCCAAACTCCTAAAATAATTTGAATAATCAAGATAGGAAAAGCAAAATTTAGAATTCTTAGGGTATTTCTAGAAACTGAAAAATAATTAGCTGTGCCAAGATTTATCTCTTTCAACTTCAAATAAGTAAGAAATATTAAGGTTGTTGTGGCAAATCCTCCGAGGAGATGCATCGAAACTACTTGAGGCCAAAGTTTTAAGCTTACTGTGAAATAACCCAATAATGATTGAAAAAGAACTAACACTGACATAGCTCCAGTTATTTTTACAATAAAAGAATTTCTAGGTTTAGAAAAAATTGAATACAAGAAGAGACCGAGTATTAGTAGCCCCAAAGATCCTGCAAAGTACCTATGAACTACTTCTGGGACTGCTTTTGCTAATTCAAATTTTCTTTCTGGATAAAGCTCATTAGCCAGAGAAATTTCGTCCTCAGACATTGGAAAAATTGCATAGCCATAACAACCTGGCCAATCTGGGCAACCTAGCCCAGCGTCAACTAATCTTGTCCATGCTCCCAAACCTACTACGTTAAGGGCAAGAAAAAAACCTAACAAAGCAATTAACTGAATTTTTTTTAAATTATCCAACTTTAGAGGCCCTCAATAGTTTTTTTATATCTGACAGAATTTTTTTTGGATCTATTTCTCCTTGGTAGGATAAAATTACATTTCCAAGTGGATCTGCAAGGAGAAATCCGGGTTGCTTAAAAGGGTCTAATCCTGCTTGAAGCATTTGTTTCTTTATAAGATCAATATTTTTTGCGGTAATGCTTTTTAAGTTAAGATCAGATTGAAAAAGCATCTTTAAGTTATCTTGCGTTTTAAGGGAGCTTACGTAAAAACGTTGCACTCTTTCTTGCTCTCTGCCGATAGCGGTTTTAATTTGCTTAGAAAAATAAAAAGCTTCCAAGCAATCCTCGTTGCATCGCTGATCTACAAAGTGAATGATCATCCACTTTCTTTCCATAGAATCTATATTTAAAGGCTGAAAATCTAATTCAAGATCCAATCTTCCCAAATCCACTGGAGGATTTATCATTTTGCCGTAATTGACAGTAGCCTTGGGTCCAAAGCCTGCGTAGTACCAAAAAGTTGAGAGCGAAATCACCAGAAATGGTGTCGCGAAAATTATAAGCGCTATTAAAAAACCTTTTCGTTTCATTTTATTTATTTCTTTTTGTAAACAAGTAAGCTCCTCCGAAAAGCACAACTAGGGAGAGGGCAAACCATTGAACTGCGTAACCGAAATGTCTGACGGCTTTCATTGAGACTGGTTTCCAAATTGGTTCTAAACTAAGTTTTGAGAGTGCTGACAATTCAAAAACGTATGGCAGAAATTCTTCACCACTTAAGTTTTCCATTAACTCTTTATCCAAACCTTGAATAATGAAATTAGTTTCTATTTTTTTTGCTTCATCGTTGAGCACAAAGTCTTTTGAAAAAGGTCTTATCATTCCATCAATATTTAATTTTCTTTCTGGCAAGGAGAGTTCAGGAATTGAATTTCTGTCGCTTGACTCAATCCAGCCTCTTGAGACTAGTATTGTTTTGTTGCCTGGCGTCGTGAAGGGTACGAAAACCACGAATCCTGCCTTTCCATCTAGGAGCTTATTATCCACAAAAAAAATATTCTTTCCGAAAAAACCTGAAATTTGTATATTCCTATAATATAAATCTTCATTTAGCATGCCGGGGTTGGTTTCAACCGGTAAAGATTGTCTTTGGGAAAAAATATTTTCTAATGCTTTTTTGTCATAGCCCCTGTCTATTTGCCATAGACCAAGAGATAATGAGCCGACAAACACAAAAATAAATATTATCAAGATTAAATATTCAGAGAGTTTCATAAATAATGCTTAAATTTATAATTGCAGTTTTAGCTATCGCCATGTTGATTAGTCTTTTTTCGAGCGCATTCTTTTTGTTGAAGGATAAAGGCAACACAGTAAGAGCTTTTTATACTTTAAGAGTGAGAGTAACAATTGCGATGTTACTTCTGGCAACTATTGGATATGGTCTCTTCACAGGGCAACTTGGATTGAACTCCCCTTGGGGTTAAAAAACGTAGACAACCAAGACTAATAAAATCCACACAACATCGACAAAATGCCAATACCAAGATCCGGCAGCTAGTCCAAAATGATCGTGTTCTGAAAAAGCGCCATTAAATGCTCTGATAGTCATTATCGTTAAAATTATTGCTCCCAAACACACGTGAAATCCATGGAAGCCTGTTAACAAGAAAAAAGTAGTGCCATAAATTCCAGCACCCAGTGTTAGGCCCATATGGGCATAGGCTTCGTAATACTCTAGGCCTTGGAGGAAGACAAAAATAAAACCAAGAGAAATAGTAGCTACCATCCAGGATTTAAATGATCTTCTATTTCCTTTTTTTAATGCTGATTCTGCTAGGGCTATTGTTCCACTTGATGTTACTAAACATAAGGTATTCCAGAAAGGAAGCCAAGTATGTAATTTGGTAAACCCTGGAATTGCCATACTATGCTCTGCACCAGGAAAGTTTTCATTATCAGGTGTTTCCATGACAGGCCACGTTGCTTCAAAAGCTGGCCATAAGATATTAGCAATGCCCTTTTCTCCCTCTCCACCTAGCCACGGGACAGCAAACAGTCTTACATATCCTAGCGCCAGGAAAAATGCGAAGAAAAACATTACTTCGGAAAAAATAAACCAGGCCATACCATGAACAAAAGATTGATTTAATTGATCGCTATAGAGTTTCTTATCATTTTCACTTATTACGTTGCTGAACCAAATAAACATGACTCCCCAAATAATGGCAAATGAAGCCATGAGTAAGAGATATGAATTTGAACTTTCCTTGCCTAGATCATTGATTGTGCTTCCGGCACCCAAAACAAAAAGTAATAAACCGAAAGCCATAAAAATTGGCAGCTTGCTACTTTCTGGAACGTAATACGAAGATTCTGAGCTCATTTTAATTGCTAGCTTGTTTAAGCATGTATTCCTTAGTTACATCAAATAAAGTATACCCCAATGCCAGAGAAGAAATATCTTTGGGTAAATCAGGATCTATAACGAACTTCACAGGAATCGATATGCTTTCACCAGGTTCGAGATGTTGTTGTTCAAAACAAAAACATTCTGTTTTGTGAAAGTATTGTGCTCCTCGTCCGGGCGAAACACTTGGAATAGCTTGCGCTATCATTGGTTTTTCAGATGTATTGGTAAAAACGTACTCCATAAAGTATTGCTCGCCAGTTTTAACTTTCATTTGAGAATCCTCAGAATCAAAGAACCACGGCATATCTTTATTATTGGTGGTTGTAAAAATAATGTTCAATTCTCGATTACCAACACTTTCATATTCTGAAAAGGTAGGCCCGGTGATCTTTCCATTTAAACCAGTAATTTCACAAAAGACATCGTAAATTGGCACTAAAGCAAAGCCAAATAAAAACATACCAAAGGTAGCTAGGAATAGTTTCGAAACGCTTTTTCTAACGCCGTTCATCTTAACCTTTAGCCTCTCCGGTTTCTATATTAGGAGGTGTACTGAACGTATGATATGCAGGTGGAGAATCTAAAGTCCACTCAAGACCTTTTGCCCCTTCCCAAACTTGGCCTGTAGCTTTTTTTCCATAGAAAATAGCTTTTAAAACAACATATAAAAATAATAGTTGAGACAAGCCGAATAAGAAAGCTCCCACACTGACAATCATATTGTAGTCAGCGAACTGCATAGCGTAATCTGGAATTCTTCTAGGCATTCCTGCTAAACCTACAAAATGCATCGGGAAAAAAGTTAAGTTTACTGAAACGAAAGAAAGCCAAAAATGGGTTTTACCCATAAATTCATCGTACATATAGCCTGTCCATTTTGGCAGCCAATAATAGACTCCAGCAATAATTGAAAATAAAGCGCCTGGAACTAGGACGTAATGAAAGTGAGCTACTACAAAGTAAGTGTCGTGATATTGAAAGTCTGCTGGTGCAATGGCAAGCATTATTCCTGATAGCCCTCCGATGGTAAATAGCGCAACAAAAGCTATGGCAAACAACATTGGTGTTTCAAAAGTTAATGATCCTTTGAACATAGTTGATAACCAATTAAAAACTTTTACTCCTGTTGGAATTGCGATGAGCATAGTGGAATACATAAAGAATAGCTCACCAGCTATCGGCATTCCCACTGTGAACATGTGATGCGCCCAAACAACAAATGACAATAGAGCTATCGAAGCAATTGCATACACCATCGACTCATAGCCGAAAATTGGTTTTCTAGAAAAGGTCTCTATGATGTGAGAGACGATTCCAAAAGCAGGTAAAATCATAATGTAAACTTCTGGATGCCCAAAGAACCAAAATATATGCTGGAATAGGACTGGATCTCCTCCGCCTCCGGCTTTGAAAAAACTAGTCCCAAAATGGATATCCATGAGCATCATAGTTACAGCTCCGGCTAGCACTGGCATAACAGCAATTAGCAAGTACGCAGTAATAAGCCATGTCCAAACAAAGAGAGGCATTTTCATCAATGTCATATCAGGTGCTCTCATGTTTAAAATAGTGGTAATTACATTTATTGAACCCATGATGGAAGACGCTCCCATGATATGTACGGCAAAAATAAAGTAAGTTACCGTCGGCGGGGCATACTCCGTAGAAAGAGGAGCATAAAACGTCCACCCAAAATTAGGGGCTCCGCCTTCCATAAAAAATGTTGAAAGCAATACTCCAAAGGCAGCGGGTAGAATCCAAAAACTTAGATTGTTTAATCTAGGAAGCGCCATATCAGGGGCTCCAATTTGCATAGGAACAAGCCAATTTGCAAAACCAACAAAGGCCGGCATGATAACTCCAAAAACCATGATTAATCCATGATTGGTAACCATTTGATTATAAAATTCAGGGGAAACAATCTGACTTCCTGGCTCAAAGAGTTCCG